>CALBME010000130.1 GCA_937896295.1 uncultured Micavibrio sp.
CAGCCGGGTCTGGAAGCCACGGCCGCGCATGTCGGCATGGAGGCGACCGCGTTTCAAAAGGCATTTACCCGCCGGGTCGGCATTTCGCCCAAACGTTTTGTGCAGGTGATGACCCACAGGCGTGCGCGCGACCTGCTGGAAAGCGGTGACATCACCACGCTTGAAGCCGCGTATGACGCGGGCCTGTCCGGCAACGGGCGTCTGCATGACCTGTTCGTGACGGTGGAGGCGGCAACGCCCGGCGAGATCCGCGCCCGCGGTGCGGGGATGACCATTCAGTACGGTTTTGCCCCGTCGCCTTACGGGGAACTGATTGCCGCGCGCACGGGGCGCGGTCTTTGTTATCTGGGTTTCCGCGTCGACGATAGCCGCGAGCGTTGCATTTCCCGCATCCGCAAGGTCTGGCCCAATGCGGTGTTCGTGCATGACGACGCGGCGATCGCCGCGGATTGCGATGCCGTCACCGCGATCTGCACGGGTACACAAACGCAGCAAAAAAAGATTCCGCTTCATCTTTACGGCACCAATTTCCAGCTGCAGGTGTGGCAGGCACTGCTGAAAATTCCGTCCCGGCATTTCCTGTCCTACGAGTCCCTGGGCGCGGCCATCGGCCGTCCGGGATCGCCGCGGGCCATCGGCAATGCGGTGGGGGCCAACCCGGTTTCGCTGCTGATCCCGTGCCACCGGGTCATCCAGAAAACGGGCATCCTCAACAACTATGGCTGGGGATCTGCACGCAAAAAGGCCCTTTTAGGGGTCGAGTGCGCCTGATACCTTTAACGGTATGAAAATCCTTTGGAAAATTCTGCGCGGGATGCTCGCGTTTATCGGTCTTGTGGTTGTGGGGCTGGCCATTTATGGGGCGACCGCCCTGAATGACGGGGGTTTCCGGCTGCCGGGCAAGATGGTGCTGGCCTACAGCTTCCACGGCACGCCGCACGACGAACCCAAGGGATCGCAATGGCTTGAAAAATGGGTCGGGACCGAGCCGACACTGGCGGAAGTCACGGACGCCATTTATCACGCCGCCAAAGATCCGAAGGTCGAGGCCTTTGCCGCAAGCCTTCATGCCGGTGACTATAAATGGGCGGATGTGCAGGAACTGCGCGCGGCCATCGCCGCGTTCCGGGCTGCAGGCAAGAAAACCTATGTCTACGCGACATCGTACGGCGAACTTTATCCCGGCATGGCCGAATACTATCTGGCCAGCGCCTTTGACGAAATCTGGCTGCAGCCCATCGGCACGGTCGCCATTACCGGTTTTCAGGCGCAGGTGCCGTATTTCAAAAAGACCCTCGACCTGGTCGGCGTTCAGCCTGACATCATCCAGAAAGGCGCGTTCAAGACCGCACCCGAACCTGCGCTTCTGGAACAGATGAGTGATGCGCAGCGCCAGGGGCTGCATGCGATTTTGCAATCAATGATGACCGACTTTTTTGAAGGCGTGTCGGCGGGTCGCAAAATTCCTGCGAATACGATCGGCCAGCTGGTGGATGGTGCGCCCTATACATCGAAGGAAGCCAAGGAACGCGGTCTGGTCGACCGTGTCGGGTATCTGGATGAACTGAGCGAACAACTGGTGCCGGGCGGGGGCAGCGACCATCACGATTTTGTTGATGCGGTCGATTATCTTTACGCGGCGGGGGGGCTTACCCTCGACAAGATCGCGGGCGACAAGGACATCAAGGCCGGTAAAACGGGGGGCAAGGGCAACAAGGTCGCGCTTGTCTATGTCCGCGGTCTTATCATGTCGGATGACGGCGAGGGGGCACCCGGCATGTTCGGCGATACCGTGGCGACCGCGTCGGACATCGCCGCCGCCATTCTGGACGCGGCCGATAACGAACATGTGGGCGCCATCGTGCTTCGTGTCGACTCGCCGGGGGGCAGTCCATCGGCATCGGAAAGCATCCGCCGCGCCGTCAGCGTCGCCAGGGAAAAAGGTAAATACATCGTCGTTTCCATGGGCGGCGAGGCAGCGTCCGGCGGTTACTGGATCGTGGTCGATGCCGATAAGATCTATGCCCAGCCCGGAACACTGACCGGTTCCATCGGCGTGTTCGGCGGCAAGGCGTCCTTTGCCGGCCTGCTGTCCAAGGTGGGGGTGAACTGGAATTCCGTGACGCTGGGCGCCAATGCCGGCATGTGGTCCCCGGCGGAGCCGTATACCCCCGACCAGCACGCCGCGATCAGCCGCATGCTGGATGATGTTTATGACGGGTTCATCGCCCGGGTTGCGGCCGGGCGCCATTTTGCACCCGAGGTGGTCGAGGGCATGGCCGGTGGCCGCGTCTGGACCGGGCGTCAGGCGAAGGAACGCGGCCTGATCGACGAAATGGGGGGCTTGCGCCAGGCTTTGGAGGATGTTGCCGCCAAGATGGGCGTCAAGGATGTCGAAAAACTGCATATCATGGTCATGCCGGAAGCCCATAATCCGTTAGAGGACTTGATGGGTATGTTCGCGCAAGGTGCTGCAACGCTTGATATAATTCGCCCTGCGTTGAACAGCCTTGTCATGTCCGGACACCCCGAATGGACATTGGTGCGTGCGCAAAGGTTTGAAATAAGCCATTAATCGCGGTATACTGAAATCTGTGGTCCCATGAAGGGGCTGCCTGAATGCTTTTAAGGACAGAATGTCTACGATCGGAAGCAGTAACTCTCCCTTTATCAGCAAGGCCCTGATGGCCTCCAGCAATGGAAGCAGTTCGACGTTTTTGACGTCGAGCGATAAATCGCCTGTCCAGAAAATGGTCGAGGCGCAGAAGACCAGTATTACGCAGACTGAAAAAGGCTCTTATTTCTATTCCGAGGATTACCTGCGCCTGCAGGCCTTCGAAATCAGAAGCCGTATTACGACCTATAAGAACCTCGGCATGTCCGCGCAATACGCGCAGGCCCAGCAGGAAGGTCAGGTGATTGTCGGCGCCTACCAGGCGTATGTAAAGGCGCAGGCCAAGGCGGGCGATGATGAAGCCGCCGGCAAGGCCGCCGGTGTCGCCGCCGCCAAGGCCTACATGCAAAAGGCGCAGCAGCAATCTTTTTCGAGTGCGCCCACGCTTCTGACCAGCGCGTAAACGTTTACGCGGCCAATCCCTTTTTCATCACCAGCGCGCGCCACGGTCCGGGCAGGGAAAGCGCGCGCAGCGCAAGACGGCGCAGGGCGCGCACAGCGCCGCTGTCATTGGCGACCGCCTGATTGACGAAATCGATGACGAAGGAACGTGACGCGACATCGGGTTCGCGCGCCTTTTCATAGCGGGCTAAAATCGTATCAGACCCGACATCAAGGCCAAGGTCATGCGCCTGCGTGATAATGTCGGCCAGTGTCGTCACATCGCGCAATGATAAATTCAGACCCTGCGCGCCGATGGGGGAAATCACATGGGCGGCTTCCGCAGCCAGCGCCACCCGGGGGGCCGTCAGTTTTGTACTGCGCAGGTATTCCAGCGGCCATGAGACCGGGTCGGATGCGAGTTCGATGCGGCCGACGATGCCACGCGTGCGGTCCTGCAGCGCCTCGGCAAAACGCGGACGGGATAGTTTAAGATACCCGGCGGCATCATCAGTTTTTTCCACCCAGACGATGGCCGACATATCGCCCCGGCAGGGGACGATGGTAAACGGCCCGCCGGGGCGGTGAAATTCGGTGGATGTATCGTTGTGCGGTTTCGAATGCCGGATCAGGCAGGTGATGGCGCTCTGGCCATAGGCACGCCGGCGCACGCCGATGCCGGCATGGGTGCGGACGGCTGAATTGCGGCCATCGCAGCCGACGACCAGTTTCGCGTCTATCGTCCTGAAATCCTGCGCGTCCGCATTGAAACGCACGGTGACGTTTTTGTATCTCTTCAGCACATCATTCAGGCTGGCGCGCAGGGCGCTTAGGGAAATGTTCCAGCCAAACGCTTCGCGCCCCAGTTCACGGGCGTCAAAGGCCTGTTCGATCATGGCGTCTTGCGCGGCGGGAAATTTGCTGTCATCGACCACGGCCATGCGGCGCAGGGCGGCGGCGGACGACTGCAGCAGCGGCCAGACGCCTGCGGCTCCCAGCGTGTCGATCGATGCGCCCATCAGCGCGGCGGTGCGGCTATCGGGGGGGGCATCCTTCAACGCGGGCGGTGCAGGTGCCGTATCGCACAGAATGATATTGATGCCCCTTGGTGCCAGCAATGCGGCAAGGGTGAAGCCGGCGGGGCCGCCGCCAATAATGGCCACGTCATAGGTCATGTCCTGCAATCTAGGCCGGTGCGGGTGAATAGAAAAGCCCCGTCAGACGGCGGGCGGCACCGGTCGGCCGACCGGCTTGCGCGGCTTCCAGATCGGCGCTGCGTTCACGTAGTCCTGCAGGCGTTCGATAGCGCGGTTTTTTTGATCCAGCGTCATAAACGACACCTCAATCGCGTTCGCGGCCAGATGCACGATATCGGTCACGCCCAGATTCAGGGCCCTGGCCACCGCGACAAAGTTTTCATTCATATAGCCGCCGAAATAGGCCGGGTCGTCGGAATTGACGGTCGCGTTCAGGCCGCGGTCGAGCATGGTTTTCAGCGGATGCTGGCGCAGGTCGCTGACCCCGCAGAGTTTCAGGTTGCTCAAGGGACATACGGTCAGGCCAAGACCGCGCCTGCGGATATCGCTGACCAGTTCGTCGTCTTCCAGCGACCGGTTGCCGTGGTCGATACGGTCGATTTTCAGACCGTCGATGGCCTGCCGCACATAGGCGGGCGGCCCTTCCTCCCCGGCATGGGCGACCAGTTTAAAACCGGCGGCGCGCGCACGTTCGAAAACGCGCAGGAATTTTTCCGGCGGGTGGCCGTTTTCCGAACTGTCCAGACCCACGCCATCGATCTGGTCGCGGTAGGCCATGGCTTCGTCCAGCGTGGCCATGGCGCTTTCCTCGCTTAGGTGGCGCAGGAAACACATGATCAGTTTCGATGTAATGCCGAACTGGCGTTCACCGTCCGCCAGCGCGCTTTTGATACCGGTCAAAGGCACTTCAAAGGGAAGGCCGCGTTCGGTATGGCCCTGCGGGTCAAAGAAAATTTCGACGTGGTGGACGTTCTGGTCTTTCATTTTTGCCAGATACGCCATGGTCAGGTCGTAAAAATCCTGCCGTGTGCGCAGGACGTTCATGCCCTGATAATAAATATCCAGAAAATCCTGCAGGTTGCTGAAATTATAGGCTTCGCGCACTTCGTCGGCGGATGCGAAAGGAATGGCGACCTTGTTGCGCCGGGCCAGGTCGAACATCATTTCGGGTTCAAGGCTGCCCTCGATATGCAGGTGCAGTTCGACTTTTGGCATTCCGTGAATAAATTGGGTGATATCCATGACCGCGCCATCCTTGTTCTTGTATGGTCCGTGATAGATGTTTATTTTCGATATTGCAAGAATCCCAACGGAGAAATTCCCATGACCGCCAGTGTTGAAGTCTACACCACCGATTATTGCCCTTACTGCGTGCGCGCCAAGGCGCTGCTGGACCGCAAGGGTGTGCCCTACAAGGAAATCGACGTCAGCGGCGACGACAATGCCCGCGCCGAACTGGTCAAAAAATCGGACGGGCGCCGCACGGTGCCGCAGATTTTCATCAACGGTCAGGCTATTGGCGGCTGCGACGACCTTTACGCGCTCGAACAGGGCGGTAAACTGGACGCTCTTTTACAAGCCTGACCCTGACGAGGACCGCCGATGCCCACAGCCGCCAACAACATGCCGTCCGTGGGTGATGCGTCCCGCGATCTTTTCTTCTCCATGGACCGCAACCTCGCGCTCGAGGTTGTGCGCGTGACGGAATCCGCGGCGCTGGCTGCGTCGCTTTATGTGGGCCGCGGGGATGAAAAGGCCGCCGACCAGGCGGCGGTCGATGCGATGCGCACGGTCTTAAATACCCTGAACATCGAAGGCCGCGTTGTCATCGGGGAAGGGGAACGGGACGAGGCGCCGATGCTTTATATCGGTGAAAAGGTCGGCACCGGCACGGGGCCTAAAATCGACATCGCGCTCGACCCGCTGGAGGGAACCACCATCACCGCCAAGGGCGGCATGAACGCGCTGGCCGTCATCGCCATGACGGAGGCGGGCGGGTTTTTGAATGCCCCCGATGTGTACATGCAGAAAATCGCGGTCGGTCCGGGCTATCCCGCCAATTTCCTGGATATCGACGAACCCGCGGATGATTTCGTGCGCCGTCTGGCCAAGTTCAAGGGCGGCACGCCGGAACAGCTGATGATCTGCGTGCTGGACCGCCCCCGCCATGAAGACATCATCAACCGCATCCG
>CALBME010000131.1 GCA_937896295.1 uncultured Micavibrio sp.
TGAAAGACGCACAGAACCATCTTGATGGCCGTATCCTGCGCACGGACTGGTCGACCAATGCGCATTATCTGTGCGCCTATTCGGCAATGCGCCCCGGTTTTCGGCGGCGTAATCCGCTTGTCGTCGGCAACCTGATTTTCGCGGGCGAGGCATGGGTCGAAAACATGAAAAAAGGCCCCACAACCATGGCCGGGGCCTTTACGTCCGGCGAAATCGCCGCGAAAAAAACGCTACGCAGGTTTGTGCCCTAGGCGGCCTGCACCGCAGCAGCGCGTTCTTCCAGAATACGGACCGGACCTGAAAGCGTTGCGCACAGGAAGCTGGCCTCGCGGTCCAGCGTCACGCGCAGCGTATCGCCGGACACCTGTAACAGCGTCAGGTCTTCGGCATTCTGTGCCATCGCCACCGCAATCGATCCTGACCCGCATGCGGTTTCCGGGATGAACGTATCGATATCGCGGACATAGATATAAGGGGTCAGAAGATTGGTAGCGGCATCGACAATCATAAGGCCGGCCGCCGGCTTGTCCGCGATGCCAGCCCGCGCAAACAGTGCCAGTGCTGAAGCTTTTTGTGCAGGTGCTTCCGTCGGAAACGCCTTTGCCTCCACGCTCTGCGCATCGCATATGATGTGGGCAATGCCGCCCATGTCCACCAGCGTATAATCGGGGCGGCGGTCGATGCGGCCACTGGCGCGCATGGTCAGCGCCGCATATCCATCGCGCACGAATACGGTAACGGGCGTGTCCTGTCCGCTGACGCGGAATGTTACCGTGCCGTCCTGTCCCTTTAGCAACACGTAACCCAGTGCGCGCGTGGCATTCCCGCAAAACTCACCCCCCGCCATCAGGCCCTGTGTCATGCCGCCGTCCTTGCGCACGAACATGACCTGCTCGACGCTGGGACGGGCGGCTAAAATCGCATCATTCACACGTTTGTAATCGCGCGCATCCACGGGTGAGAAAACCAGCGCGGTATCGTTTCCGCTGGGGCGGACGATCATGAAGTCATCAGGCAATGCGGCAGGCATAGGTCTCTCCCGTCGTGGTGGGGTTCAGGGTGAAGGCATTGGCCGGTTCGCGCTGGGCGATGGCGGTGCGCGCCTGGTCCACGGCGCGTGCAAGTCCGTCGACGCAGATGGATACGCCTTTTGTCCAGCTGCCTTTTTCGGGGCACATGAATCGTGCGTCCTTGATGTTTTCCGGTTGGTCCGACCATGCCGAACGCGATGTGCCTGCGCCTGTCAGCTGGTCGATGCCGGCAACAAGCTTGGCGTAGTGCGCCAGCACGCGCCGCGTGATCTTGGTATTGCCGCACGCACCGATGAAATCCTGCAAGGTCTGGGCGGTAGTGCCCTTGTCTTCGGGAGTCATGCGCAGGCGGCGTTCGCCTTGTGTCAGCGTATAGGGCGAAACCCGTGTGCGGTTGACGTCAAACGTCAGTCCTGAAAAACCATAGATGAAGGATAGCGGTGCGATCTCAAGCGCATCGTAAAACCGGTTGAACCAGCGTTCGTCCGCACCCTTGATCTCCGGCGTGTCGTCGGTCAGCCAGCCTACTTTCACGCCGACGCCCTTTTCACGTGCGAAGTAGACATTGCCCGCCGACTGCAGGCGCACATATGCGTTTTCATCAGCGCCGGCCAGGTTTTCCACTTCCTGAAGGCATGCGGCATAGGCGGGGCTACCTTGGTATTCGCTGGCGCGCACGCATTCATAAACACTGTCCAGGCCCAGATACCGCGCCGCCGCGCGATAGGTTTCGCGCTGTTCGTCGGCCATGACCGATACATCGGCTGCGGTTACGTCGCTGCGCGTCTCCAGCACGTGGTTGTCTGAAATCTCGTGAAAAATTTTCGCACCACCCGTGATCCGGCGTGCCTGTTCCGCCAGGATCAGCATCTGCAGCGCGTCAAACGGCACGCCGCAGCTCAGCTCAGACCGCGTGGCTAGCCCGGTGCCGAAATAGACATTCGTGTCCGGCTTCATCTGCACACGGCCAAGCGCCGCGCGCGTATTGACCGGGGCGATCAGGGGTGACTCCAGGCCCGCGATGGTGTTTTCACTGGGCGGGGCAAAGGCGGCAATCAGGGCGGTCATTCACAACTCTCTAAAATCGGCTCGTTTAAGCAATGGGCGGGGGTGCCAAAACAGCCCGCCGCCCCTGTCATATTGTATTACTATACTAACACAATAAGCCAAGTCAAATTTTATGCTCCGGGGCCGTGGGGTGATTTGTGAAAGGTGGGCTGCGCCGATTTGTGATGCTGGACGGCTGGGTGATTTCTGCTATGTAAGGGCCAGCTTTGAACCTTAAAAAATGAACCGGAATACTATGCCCCTGACCAAAATCTCCGTTGGCCCGAACGCCCCTACCGAAGTGAACGTCATCATCGAAAACCCGATGGGCGGCGACCCGGTGAAATACGAAATGGATAAGGAAAGCGGCATGATGTTTGTCGACCGTTTCCTGCATACACCCATGGTTTATCCCGGAAATTACGGCTTTATCCCGCACACGCTTTCGGGCGACGGTGACCCGGTGGACGTGCTGGTCGTGGGCCAGACGCCGGTCATGCCGGGTGCGGTCATGCGCTCACGTCCGATTGGCGTGCTGAAAATGGAGGACAATGCCGGCGAAGACGAAAAAATCATCGCCGTGCCGGCGGCCAAGCTCTATCCCTATCATGCCAACGTTGCCGACCTGGAAGACCTGCCGCAGATCCTGCGCGACCAGATCCGGCACTTCTTTTCCCATTACAAAGACCTCGAACCCGGCAAATGGGTGAAGGTTCTGGGCTGGGGCAATGCGGCCGAGGCGGAAAAGCTGATCCTCGAGGGCATCGAGCGCGCCAAAAAGGCCAAGTAATTCAGTTTATTAATATAGGTCTTGCTTTTACGGGTGCGGTCCTATAACTAATGCGGACCGCGAATAAATACGCGCATTTTTCTTGGCGCGGGATGGAGCAGCCCGGTAGCTCGTCAGGCTCATAACCTGAAGGTCGTAGGTTCAAATCCTGCCCCCGCAACCACTTCCATCATAACTCACTCACCGTCCCGATCTAGCCATCGGGGCGGTGTTTGGGCTGTACTGGCTCGAAAGAGAAGCCCGGTGCGCGCGTCGGCTACCGCCTCGCTGGCTGCCTCTTCAATCCTGGCATCCGACCCCTCCTTGCCGGCATCGGCCACCATCTGCTGCTCAAGCGGCCGGAAGGTGCTGGTGTTGTAGTCGTAGTAGTCCTTACCCTGCCGCGCCGTCTCATCCATGATCCGCTGCTGGGCCTCGACGACAGGCTTGGCAACGGCCATGTTCTGCTCATACTGGCGCCTGGATTCGTCCAACTGCTCGCGGCCAAGGTCCGCCATGATCTGCGCGGATTCTTTCGAAGCCTGCGCAACCGGGGTGTAGTCAGGTGCGGCAGGCGCATCGCCGCCGCCAAAGATGTCGCGCAGACCATACGTGTGCGGATCGAAAGGCGCTGCAACGTCTGCGTTTTTCCAAAAGTTCCTGCTCATGATGCCTCCTTGGCAAGCCACACATGCGTTTCTGTTTCGTCGTATTTCCTGAACCCGAGCGCTTCAGCTATTCGCCGCGCCCTGGTGTTTTCATGCTTTACCGGAGCCAGCAGCGTGCCGTGCCTGGCGTGCCATCGCTTGAGCACCGCACGACACTCCTTGAGCATGGCGCGACCGCCAAGCCCG
>CALBME010000132.1 GCA_937896295.1 uncultured Micavibrio sp.
AGATGGAGCCAGTCTTGAAAACTACCTAAGGTGCAAGCCTTCCGTGGGTTCGAATCCCACCCTCTCCGCCATTTGATTGATAAGAACCGGAATCTCCGGTTACATCACCAGCCCACAAAAGCCCAGTATTCCTAACTTTTCGGGGTCATTCCAACCTCACCGCCAGCGCAGCATTCTCCCCCGTATCTACCCTATTTTGTCTCTCCTGGGGCTGTTTTCTCCGTGCCTCACCTCACCTTGTCTTAAATTTGGTGGGGTCAGAAGGCGTTGAATTTATGCTGTTTTTCGGCCAGTAAATTTTGGAGGTTACAACCGTCCCAAGCCTAGCAGAGAAACAGAGGACAGGGGCACGACCACATCGTCTTCCATTGTCAGCATCCTCAATGATGGCCCTTCCATTTGAAAATCCGGCACCGGCAGAGCCGCACCAATATCGCTTTGAAAAAAGCCGGGACTGGTACACCATTTGCGCCATTGCCAATACACCCCCGCAGGGAGGTCTGCGCCCAAAGAAAGTTTTTTCCCCGGCATATAACCCGCAAGCATCGTGGCAAGCGGGCCGATCCCATACCAGAAGGCTAGCACAAAAGGACGGTAGCTCCAGGGGTGATCGCTGACGCGGGTGAATCCTGAGCCAATCGCCGTGATGCGTTCCACCCGCGCATCATGTTTACGGAACGCAAACGTCATTCCGCCCACCGAATGTCCTAACATCCATAACGGCCCGTCCGGGGCCAGTTCCGCGAGGCGCGCTTCGGCAGCCGCCTGATCGCGGATTGACCAGTCGGAAAATGTCGTCTTGCTATCGCGCAGCGGACCGTGCCGTGAAGCCCCGAAATCGCGGTAATCGTATGTCAGAACACCAATACCCTGTTTAGCGGCCCAGTCCGCGAACGGCGCGTAATAGCCTTGCGGAACGCCGGTTGCGCTGTGCAAGACCAGATGCGCTTTTGCCTGTCCTTCCGGCGCGAAGAAACGGGCGGAAAGTTTTGCGCCTTCCGCATTGATTTCCAGCGCTTTTCCAATCGGTTTGTGTTCCGTCATAGGCTTTCCTCTTAAATGACCTCTACTGTAAGTGCGCTTCCTTGGCCATTTTTTATATGCGGGTTTCTATCAATTCAAAAACACCATTGATGATAAATTGCACCCCCATGCAAACGAGCAAAAATCCCATCAAGCGGGAAATTGCCTCCACACCGCCTTTTCCTACCCATTTCATAATAGTATGGGCGCTTCGCAGGCAAAGCCATAAAATCAGCGACACAATGAAAAAGATGCAGACAGGCGCAATTTTGATCACAATGGGAGAAAATGTTGTTTGGGAATCTATGGATGAGGCGCTGCTGATAATCATCGCAATGGTTCCCGGCCCTGCCGTGGAGGGCATCGCCAGGGGAATGAAAGCGATGCTCTGCTTATCGTTTTCCCGTATGTCGTCTGCGGTGATCGACCGCATATCACTTGCGGCTTCTTTCGCGGGGAACAACATCCTGAAACCTATAAAGGCCACGATTAACCCGCCAGCGATGCGCAGGCCTGGAATTGAGATACCAAAGCTGCTCATCACAAAATGCCCTGCATAATAAGCGCTGCCCATGATGATGAAGACGTAAACCGACGCCATCAATGCCTCATGATTGATTTCCCTGCGGCTCATCCCTTTCGACAACCCCAACAGGAGCGCCACCGTGGTGATGGGATTGGCCAAAGGCAGGATCATGGTCAGACCCAGACCGATAACCTGCAGCAACTCAAACAGAACAGACGCCATAACTCAAATCCCTAAAAAAGAAACGGGCCGGGAGGGAAACGCATCGAATGGCAATAAATGCGTTTCTCCCAGAGGGGTGATATCCAGCCTCTATTCGTTGGATATAATTATTTTCATCGCCTTTTCCTTCGCGCCGTTGAGAAAGACCTGATAGGCATGTTCAATCTCGTCCAGTTTGAAATGGTGGGTAATCAGCTTGTTCAATTCGAATTTATTCGACGTTGCCGCCTTGATCAGCATGGGCGTGGTGTTCGTGTTCACAAGCCCCGTCGTAATGGTCAGATTCTTGATCCAGAGTTTTTGCAGTTCAAAATCAACCTTGACGCCATGCACGCCGACATTGGCGATATGGGCGCCCGGTTTCACGATATGCTGGCAGATATCCCATGTCGCGGGGATGCCAACGGCCTCAATCGCGACATCGACCCCTTCCCCGGCAATTTTTTGAACGGCTTCAATGACGTTTTGCGTGGCGGAGTTTATCGTGTGCGTTGCGCCCAGCTCTTTCGCAAGGGCCAGCCTGTTTTCGTCCATGTCAACCATGATGATAATGGACGGAGAGTAAAACTGGGCCGTCAGGAGAACGGCCATGCCGACAGGCCCCGCGCCGACGATGGCGATGGCGTCCCCCGGCTTGACGTTCCCGTATTGCACCCCGATTTCATGGCCTGTCGGCAGGATATCGCTGAGCAACACGGCCGTTTCATCATCAAGGCCTTCGGGAATTTTATAAAGACTGTTGGCCGCATGGGGGATACGGACATATTCGGCCTGAACGCCGTCAATCATGTAGCCTAAAATCCATCCGCCGTCCCGGCAATGGGCGTAAAGCTGCTTTTTGCAGTAATCGCACGTTCCGCAGGATGTTACGCAGGAAATCAGGACTTTATCGCCTTTTTTAAACTGCGTGACGCTTTCCCCGACCTCTTCAATAATGCCAAGGCCTTCATGCCCCAGGATGCGGCCATCGGCCACCTCCGGATTTTTCCCTTTATAGATGCCCAGATCCGTGCCGCATATCGTCGTCTTCACGACTTTGACGATCGCATCCGTGGACTTCAGAAGTGCAGGTTTCGGCTTTTCCTCCAGCGCAATTTTGTGGTCGCCGTGATAAACAAGTGCTTTCATTTTTTTCTCCATAGTTTCATGTTGTCGGGAAGGCTTCCAGAATTTCCATCGCCATCGATCGTTCCTCATTGGCTGGAATGATGTGATGCTCAAAATCCGGCAGGAAAGACAGACGAGACAGGATGGCATCGCGCACCCCTGCCGCATTCTCGCCAATCCCGCCTGTAAAGATCAAAGCATCGATCCCGCCGATCGATACGCTCATGGATGCTATATGCTGCGCGGCCTTCAAGGCATAATAGTCCAGCGCAAAGGCGGCTTTGGGGTTATCACTTTCCGACAGGGTTTTGGCATCGTTGGTCAATCCGGAAAGACCTTTCAGGCCGGACTCCTCATAGAGAACCCGTTCCACATCATCGATGCCGAGCCCCATGTCCCGGATCATGTAGAGAACCGCGCCTGCATCCAGCGCGCCGCACCGCGTTCCCATCGGAAGTCCGTCCAGAGCGGTCATGCCCATCGTGGTATCGACGCTCTGTCCGTTCCTGATCGCGCACAGGCTGGAACCGTTGCCCAGATGGGCCGCCACGATGCGTTTTTGCAAAAGATGCGGGTGATCTTTTTTCAGACTATGCACGATCCAGTCGTAAGACAGGCCGTGAAATCCGTAGCGCCGGACACCCTTGCTCCGGATGGCTTCCGGCAAGGCAAATTCACGGAACAAGGGATCGTGCCTTCTGTGAAAGGCCGTGTCAAAGCAGCCATATTGTGGAATGCCCGGCATCTTCCCGGCCAGAATATCGACCCCGGCCAGATTATGCGGCTGGTGCAACGGGGCCAGATTGTTCAGTCCCCGCAAATAAAACAGGGCCGGGTCATCAAGCAAAACAGGCCCGTCATAGCGCGTTCCGCCATGCACAATACGGTGAGCCGCCGCCGTGATCCTGCCAGCGCCGAGATCGTTTTTATCAAGCCATGACAGAATAACGGCGAGGGCGGATTCATGCGTTGTTTTTGCGGCAAGATTTTCTTTTATCTCCGCTCCGCCTTCCTTCTTTGCCTTGAAAACGGCATTCCCGCCAATATCCGTGACCTTGCCTCCCGCGATCAGCGGCAAATCCAGGGTCAGGCCAAACAAACGGAATTTGACGCTCGAAGACCCGGTATTGACGACCAGCAGCATGTTCACGGCTTCACAGCCCCCTGTAAAGCATCGACAGATACTGTCAAAGCGACAGGAACATTGCCCCGCACGGCATTGGAGTAAGGGCAAATTTTGTGCGCTTCTTCCACGATCTTTTCGGCTTCCTGTTGCGGCAGGCCGTAGATCGTAACATCGAGCGCAACGGAAAGGCCAAATCCGCCCGCCTCGTTCTGCGCCATCGAGACAGTCGCGACAACCCGGATGGCATCGTCCGCGACTTTATGTTCCTTGTTACGCGTGATATGTATCACGGCATTTTCAAAACAGGCGGCATAACCGGCTGCAAATAATTGTTCCGGATTTGTGGCCCCGCCCTTTCCGCCCATCTCTTTCGGAATGGCAAGATCGAGCGCAAGCAAACCATCCTCGCTGCGGACAGTCCCGTGACGCCCGCCAATGGCCGTAACTTTGGTTGAATAAAGCGTCATGCATTTTCTCCTTATTTAATTTTTCCACTTTTGCGGGCAACGGACAGGGCGATGGCCACACAGCAGGAAAGCATCCTCGTCCTTGTGCTATCGGCCCGGCTGGTCAGGATAACGGGAACACGCGCCCCCAGAACAATGCCGGCGGCATCGGCTTTCCCGAGAAAGATAAGCTGCTTGGCCAAAGCGTTTCCGGACTCGATATTCGGAACCACCAGAATGTCGGCATCGCCCGCCACGCTTGACACGATCCCCTTATCCCTGGCGGCTTCCGCGCTGAAGGCGTTATCAAAGGCCAGCGGGCCGTCCAGATCGCCCCCCCTGATCTGCCCCCTGTCAGCCATCTTGCATAAAGCCGCGGCATCAATCGTTGATGGCATACGGCTGGTGACGGTTTCAACAGCGGATAAAATAGCGACTTTTGGTTTTTTATCCGCGCCAAACAGGACATGCCACAGATCAATGGCATTGCGGCAAATATCCGCCTTTTCCTCCAGTGCCGGCGCAATATTGATCGCCGCGTCCGTAATAAAAAACGGTTTGTGGTACGTCGGCACATTCATGATGTAGGCATGCGAGATGCGGCGCTCGGTACGCAAGCCTGACGCAGAAGAAATAATCGCCCCCAAAAGCTCGTCGGTGTGAAGCGATCCCTTCATAATGGCGTCTATTTCACCAGACGCAGCTAAAGAAACCGCTTTTGCCGCGGCTTCATGACTATGCTCTGTATTGATAACAGAAAACCTTTTGCTTTGGGCGCCAGCTTCTTTACACGCTGCCGCAATCTTTTCTTCCGGCCCTACCAGAACGGGCTCTATCAGCCCCTCGTCCACAGCCTCCATGATGGCTTCAATGACGTTGGCCTGTACCGGATGGACAACGGCAACCTTGATTCTGCCAAGCCTTCTGCATGCCTCTATTACATCCTGATAATGATCTTTTGCTTGTGTAACCATGTTCTTTCCTAAATTTCATGAACATATGTGCCGGGGGCTTCGCCCAGAACCTTATATTCCCCGTTTCCGGCTTTTTTCGGCGCAGGGATTTTTGTTTTTACGCTCTGCCCGTTCAACCATTTTCCCCATGCCAGCCACCAGGAGCCTTCCTGCCGTTTTGCGGTCTGTTCCCACTGGTCGGGAGATTTATAGGATTCCCCCGCCTTTTTCTCGGCGATCTTATAGCTGCGCCGTTCATGGCCAGGTTCGCTGACGATGCCGGCATTGTGACCGCCGACCGTCAGGACAAAGGTAATATCTCCACTGGCCATCAGATGAATCTTGTAAGCGGACTTCCACGGGGCGACGTGATCTTTTTCCGTCCCGACGGCAAATACGGAAAGGTTAATATTTTCCGGTGCGATTGTTTTCCCAAGGGCCGTGTAATGCCCATTCGAAAATTCGTTGTTCAGATACAGGCGTTCCAGATATTCGCTGTGCATCTTATAGGGCATCCGTGTCGCATCCGCGTTCCACGCCATGATATCGAAAGGCCGTGAACGCTGTCCCATCATATATTCCTTGACCAGGCGCGACCAGATCATGTCATAGGAGCGCAGCATCTGGAACGCGCCCGCCATCTGCTTGGTATCCAGATAGCCTTGCGCCCACATCATGTTTTCAAGATAGGCGACTTCACTCGGCGTTACGAAGATCATCATCTCGCCCGCTTCGGTAAAATCGCCCTGCGCGGCCAGAAGCGAAAGACTTTTCAGGCGATCGTCGTTATCATGCGCCATAAGCGCCGCCGTAATCATGGCCAGCGTCCCGCCGAGGCAATACCCTGTCAGATGGATTTTCGCGTTATCCGTAATAGAGGACACAGCGTCAATGGCTGCCAGCGCCCCGTCGCGGATATAATCGTCCATGCCCCGGTTGCGGGCCTCGGCCCCCGGATTTTTCCATGACACGATAAAAACGGTGTGTCCTTGCTCGACAAGCCATTTGACCATGGAATTATGTGGCGACAGATCAAGTATATAATATTTCATGATCCAGGCCGGCAGGATCAAAATCGGCTCTTTATAGACATCGCTTGTAACCGGATCGTACTGGATCAACTCGATCAGGTCATTGCGGAACACGACCTTGCCCTTGGCGGTCGCCACATTTTCGCCAACCTTGAAATCTTCCATGCCCGCCGCCGGTTCGCCTGCCTTGTTGCGGGCGAAATCCTCGAACGCGTTCACCGCGCCATCGGCCAGATTCGCGCCGCCGCGCCTGATCGTTTCAAACAGGATTTCCGGATTGGTCAGAAGGGAATTTGCGGGCGATATCGCATCCAGCATTTGCCGCGCGGAAAAAGAGATCGCCCGTTCATATTGCGGCGCGAGGCCGGGAATGTTCCTGGTCGCAAGATCCCAGAATTCCTCGCATCCGTGAAACATATCGACATAGAATTTCCATGGATAGTTTGACCAGTCTTCAGACTTGAAACGCGGATCGGGCGGTGTCGGCGGTTTTGAAGAGTCTATCGCCTCACGCGCCTGCATCTTCGCATTGTGCAAGGGGAAGCAGGCCAGAGCCGCCATCCGCCCCGGACACAGCGCAAGATGCGCCAGCCATGACACATACACCTCGGTCATTCCCGCCGGCGTCAGGCCGAACGTAAGACGGGATAATTTCGCCTGAAACAGCCGGTCGATTTCATCGGCAATCTGTGTAAAGGAATGGTTAACTACATCTTCCATCATAACCTCCATCACCTAATGATGTTTTTTTGCTTTCAGCAAAGCTTTAATCCGTAGCCAAATGCTCGGCCAAAACGCAGCCAACGCAACAAAAACGACAAATAGCAGCATCGCCGCGACAAAGCTGATAAAGTGAAAATTATTGGCATCGGGTGCGACGAACCAGCTGGCAATCACACCTCCTATAAGCAACATCCCTCTTGCGATCCATCCCATTATAATTGTCCTCCTAAAGATTTATTCAGATCAACGCTGGATTGGAGCAACTGACGCTTCGCCTCGATCCGGGATATTTCCGCGTCGAGCAAGCTGCGCTCGGCATCCAGAACATCCATATAGCTGGAATAGCCGGCATCAAACCGTTTGCGTGCCAATCTTGCCGCTTCACGCAACACGCTGACTTGTTTTTCCAGGGCGCCGGCTTGTTCCTGCGTCTTTTCCCGCGCGATCAGGGCATCCTTGATTTCACGAAACGCCACGCGAACAGTTTTTTCATAACCTATATAAGCCTGCTTCTCCCGCGCCGTTGCGGCCTCGACCTGCGCGCGGGCACGGCCAAAGTCAAGAAGGGGCGCGGTTGCATTCGCACCGAGACTCCAGCTCTTTGATCCGCTTTCCAGCAGGCTATCCAGATCGCCCGAGGCAACCCCCAGCAAGCCGGAAACGGATAGACGGGGCAGATAAGCCGCCCGCGCCACGCCAATATTGGCGTTCGCCGCGCTCAGGACATGTTCCGCCGCCATGATGTCAGGCCGCGCAATCACAACGTCGCTGGCGTCTTTTTGCGGCAAGGGCGGCAGATCCGGCAGGATCGTCTTGTCCGAACCGCTGAAAGCCCGGGATTCCATGATATCTTTCGGCGTTTTTCCCAAAAGAACGGAAAGGGCTGAAAGCCTCTGTTCACGCTGCTGCTCCAATGCAGGCAACCGCGCCTGCGCCGCAACCATCTGGGATTCCGCCTGACGGACAATCAAGGAATCCGTATCTCCCTGATCGAGTCGTTTTCTCTCAAGATCATAGGCATTTTTACGGCTTCGAATCGTTTTTTGCGTTATATTAATCTGCTCGTTCAAGGCAGAAACCGCGAAGTAATTGGCAATTGTTTCTGCCGTGATGCCGAGCGCGACAGCGCGCGCATTGGCTTCTTCAGCCAGCAATTGCTGACGCGCCGCCTTGTCGGCATTGGCAAGACGGCCCCACAGATCAACCTCGAAGGAAAGCAAGCCGCCCAGAATAAAACTGTCCGACGGCCCGCCGGATGGCAACCCTTCTAAATTGAGGTCGCTGCGCGAAGCGCCTCCTCCGGCTGTAATATTGGGCATCCGGCTGGCCCTGGCGCTTCCCGCGATCGCGCGTGCTTCATCGACACGCGCCGCCGCCAACTGGATATCGCTGTTATAGGCCAAAGCCTCGGCGACAAGAGCGGACAGCTTTTCATCATCATAGGCCGCCCACCACGGGCCATCCTGCTCTACGGCAAACGGGCCCGATAATTGCCAGTTCTGAGGCAGGCTCGTTTCCGGTTTACGCATGTCCGGCGCAAGCGAGCAGGCTGTCAGAACGCCGCATAAAAGAACTGCCGGCAGCGCATAAATTCCTGTCTTGTTTATTGCCATACCCGGCAACCTTTCCCCGTTGACAAACAACAAAAAATGTTTATTCATTCATGAATGGATACAGATATTATCACACGGACGGCGAAAAGCAATATCGTGATGCACAAAAAGAAAGAACAAGGTCTTGTAACCAGACAGAAAATCCTGGCGGCGGCGGAGCATGTCTTTTTTGAAAAAGGCGCAGCCCTGACCTCTCTTGAACAAATCGCCGAGAAGGCGAATGTGACGAGGGGCGCCATCTACGGGCATTTTAAAAATAAAGATATGCTTCTGGAGCATGTGATAGACAGCGCCATCATACATGTGATTGATATTTTTCGTTCCATCCTGACAGAGGCGCCAAAGCCCAGCTTCGAGCAGCTTCGCAAAGCGACGATTGATACGATTCTGACAATTGTACGCAGCCCCGGACTAACGCGCCGCCTGTCAATCGCGATGTTGAAATGTGAATATACGGAGGAATTTTCCTACATCATAGAAAAGCACACTCATTATCGCGATGAAGTCCATGACCTTTTCGTGACGTATTTCTCCAACATGGAAAAGTGTGGAATTGGCCTTCTCAAAGAGCCGGAAAAGATGGCGGAAGCATTGCTGTTCTACACGACAGGCCTGTTGACTGAATTTTTCAAGCATCCCGATAGGCTGGATATAGAAAAAGACGTTGCCGATTACCTTGATATATTCTTCTTCCCGGTTTCAAAGCCGCCAGCTTAAATATAAGGATTTCCGCCATGACAAAAAAGCTGCTTCTGACCGCCTTCGTTATCGCCGCTGTGGCTGGAGGCATCTATTACTATTTCCAGCACGCAAAAACCAAAGACCTTGAAGGCATCGCCTACGGCAATGGCCGGATCGAAGCGCAAAGCGTCGACATCGCAACGCGCCACGGCGGGCGCGTCCTGTCCGTTCCTGTCGAGGAAGGCCAGATGGTTGAGGCCGGTGATATCGTTGCCGAGCTGGATCTGACCGATCTTGCCGCCTCCGTCACCGGGGCAAAAGCCAATGTCCGCGCCCGCGTTCAACAAAAAGATGCCGCCGCGTCTTCCGTCGCGCAGGCTGAATCCGCCTTGATACTGGCGGACAAGGAATTCGCGCGCGCCGATTCCCTCGCTCGTGAGAAAGCCGTGTCGGAAAGCCGCCGTGATCAGGCCTTCAACGCCAAGCAGGCCGCCGAAGCCCAGTTATCCGCCGCCCGGCAAAATCTTTCGAGTGCGGAAGAAGGCATTGAAGTGGCGGAGGCGGAAGTTGCCCGCCTGGAAGACCTTCTGACCGATCAGAATCTTAAGGCCTCCAGGGCGGGCCGGGTGCTTTACAAGCTGGTCGAACCCGGCGAAGTCATGAGCGCGGGCAGCAAGGCGGTCACGCTTCTCGATCTCACGGACGTGTACATGACGATCTTCCTGCCCACGGAAACAGTCGGAAAATTGCAATTGAAACAAGAGGCGCGCATCGTCCTTGATGCCATGCCCGATACCGCCATTCCGGCCTATATTTCCTATATCTCGCCCGAAGCGCAATTCACGCCCCGTCAGGTGGAAACACGGACAGAGCGTGAAAAACTGACCTTTCGCGTCAAGATCAGAATCCCCCCTTCCCTTCTTTCCAAATATATCGACAAAGTCAAAACCGGTCTGCCCGGAATCGCGTATCTGCGAGTCGATCAGAACCGGGACTGGCCGGACAATCTGAAAGTCGACCCCGCGCTGTTGCAGGATATTGAGGCCAAGCCATAATCATGCTGATCCGCGCCGACAACATACGCCAGACCTATGGCAGGCAAACAGCACTGGATGATGTGACGATTCATATCGAAAAAGGCGCCAGCGTTGCCGTCATCGGCCCGGACGGGGTTGGAAAATCGACTTTGCTTGGGTTAATCGCCGGCGCAAAAAAAATCCAAGACGGGGATCTCGTTATTTTTGACGGCGACGTGCGCAAAAAAACGGTGCGGGCCATGTTGCAGCAACGCGCCGCCTATATGCCGCAGGGCCTGGGCAAGAACCTTTATCCGGAGCTCAGCATCCGCGAAAACCTCGAATTTTTCGGGCGGCTTTACGGCCATGATAAAAAGGAACGCGGCCGACGCATTGAAATGCTGACCCGCGCGACGGGGCTTCTGGCGTTTCTGGACAGACCCGCCGGAAAACTCTCTGGCGGCATGAAGCAAAAACTCGGCCTGTGCTGCGCGCTGATTCACGACCCCGAACTGCTTATTCTGGACGAACCGACCACCGGCGTCGATCCTTTGTCCCGCAAGCAATTCTGGGCCTTGATCGACAATATTCGCGCCGAACAAAAAGATATCACCGTCATCGTGGCGACCTCCTACATGGAAGAAGCCGACGATTTCGATATCGTTGTCATGATGAATGACGGGAAAGTCATCGCCTCCGGAACGCCGGACGAACTGAAATCAAAAAGCGGCTGCGAGGATCTTGAAAAGGCCTTCATCGCCTTCCTGCCCGAAGAACGCCGCAGCGGTCATGAAATTCCCGAAATCACGGCGCGCGATCTGTCGGATAAGGAAATCGCCATCTCCGCAAAGAACCTGACGCGGCGGTTTGGAGATTTCACCGCCGTCGATCATGTCAGTTTTGAAATCCCCCGCGGGGAGATCTTCGGCTTTCTCGGCTCCAACGGTTGCGGCAAAACCACGACCATGAAAATGCTCACC
>CALBME010000133.1 GCA_937896295.1 uncultured Micavibrio sp.
GGAGTTCAGACGTGTGCTCTTCCGATCTACCTCCACCCCGGCATTGGCGATGTGGGCGGCAATGCCGGCGCCCATGACACCGGCGCCAATGACGGCGGCCTTGCGGATCTCGCTCATGGTCGCGCCCGCGTCCTGCACCAGGCGGCTGCCGATGATCGGCCCGTCCTGCGTGTTCACCAACGTCCTGAACCCGCGCGCGAATGTCGAGCGCAAGGACGAATTCAAGACCACCCCCGTCGGCACCGGCGCCACGATCGGGGCGAACGCCACCATCGTGTGCGGCAACCGCCTTGGCGCCTATTGCATGATCGGCGCGGGCGCGGTCGTGACCCATGACGTACCCGATTACGCCCTGATGGTCGGGGTTCCGGCCCGCCGGGTGGGCTGGGTGTCCAAGGCCGGGGAAATCCTGGGTGCCGATTTGATTTGTCCGCGCACGGGAGTGCGCTATGTTGAGCAGGACGGCCAACTGAAAGAGATGCCATGACCGACGATATTCTTCCCATCGAATTTGTGGATTTGAAAAAACAGCGCGCGCGCATCGGCGATAAAATCGACGCGGCGATTGCCAAGGTTCTCAATCACGGCCAGTTCATCCTCGGGCCTGAGGTGAAGCAACTGGAAGAAGGCCTGAAGACTTTTTGCGGCGCCAAGCATGCAATTGCCTGTTCCAACGGCACGGATGCCATCGGCCTTTCGCTGATGGCGCTTAAGGTGCGGCCCGGTCAGGCGATCATGGTGCCGGCCTTTACCTTTGCCGCCACCGCCGAAGTCGTCGCATGGCTGGGCGCAACGCCGGTATTCGTCGACAGCGACCCCGATACATTCAACATGGACCCGGCATCGCTCGAAGAGGCGATCAAGACCGCCGAACATGCGGGGCTGAAACCCGTGGGCGCCATTGCCGTCGATCTGTTCGGCATGACCGCGGATTACGATGCCATCGAAAAAATCTGCGACCAGCGCGATATGTGGGTCATTGCTGATTCCGCCCAAGGTTTCGGCGCCCAGTACAAGGGCCGCGTGTCGGGTTCGATCGGCAAGCTTGCCACGACCAGCTTTTTCCCGGCCAAGCCGCTGGGCTGCTATGGCGATGGCGGGGCGATCTTCACCAATGACGACGAACTGGCCGCCACGCTGCAGTCCTTGCGCTTCCACGGCAAGGGCGAGGACAAATACGACAACGTGCGCATCGGCATGAATGCGCGTCTTGATACAGTGCAGGCGGGTATCCTGCTCGAGAAACTGGCGATCTATGCCGACGAGATCGAAAAGCGCAACCTGGTTGCAGAAAACTACACCCGGCAGCTTTCCGGTGTCGTAAAAACGCCCGTCATTCCGGCGGAATACCTGTCGGTATGGGCGCAGTATACACTGACCCTGGATGCGGGGACCGACCGCGCGAAATTCCAGGCCGATCTGAAAGCCAAGGGTGTGCCGACGAACGTGTATTACCCCAAGCCCCTGCACCGCCAGACCGCGTACAGCAAATACCCGGTCGCCGGCAACGGCCTGCCCGTGTGCGAGGACCTTGCAGGGCGCGTCGTCTCACTGCCGATGCATCCCTACCTGACAGAAGCGCAGATCAACCATATCTGCGCCGCGGTTAAAGACGCCCTTAAAAACCCTCAGGCCGCGGCAGCCTGAGCGCCTGAAAATTCGTCGTAGGCACGCAATGCGTCCGCCGCGTACATCAGCGACGGACCGCCGCCCATATACACAGCCATACCAAGAGTTTCAGCGACCTCCGCCCGGGTAGCGCCCAGACGGACAAGCGCCTTGGCATGGAAGCCAATGCAGCCATCGCAGCGCGATGCCACCCCCAGTGCAAGCGCAATCAGTTCCTTGAATTTTTCGCTCAGCGCCCCGTCCCGGGTCGCGCTTTTTGAGAGCGCGTAAAACCCCTGCATGGTTTCGGGGATGGCCGTTTTAAGCTCGGCCGTATAGGCGGAGATATCGGCAATCACGCCTTTATATTCCTTGGACATTTTATGCTCCTTGATGTTGTTCGAATTTATGAAGGGAATTCCTGGCGGCCTCGCCGGCGCGATCGCGGTTCCACGGCGCCCGGGCAAGCAAAAGACCCAGGCCGCAAAAATCCGTGATGCCGGCAAAGACCAGCCCTGTGCCCACTGCCGCCGATAGCAGGTAAAAACCTGGGCTGACTGTAAAGCCGAGTATAGATCCCGCCAGAACCAGAGCGCCGGCAGCGATACGAACCTGCCGTTCCAGCGACATCGTGGCCTTAGTTCGTACAGGCAGGTTTTCAGCCAGGCATGCATTCAGCCCACCTTCCACCACCACCGCGTTGACGCCGCGATCGGCGAACAGCTGCGCCGCCTTCAGGGCGCGTTTACCCGACGCACACAGGATATAAAGGGGACGGTCCGCATAGCCCGGATGCGCAGCCATCCATGCATCCACATCCAGTTGATCCAAAGGAATGCAGGTATGATCACATGCCAGATGGCGCCCGCGATGCTCAATCGCGGTGCGGACATCCAGAACGGACATGCCCTCGCCCGCCTTTGCACGCGCGCAGAATGCCTGTGCCGTTATGGTTTGAACATTTTTCATTGCGCTTCGGCCCTTTCAATTATATTATATA
>CALBME010000134.1 GCA_937896295.1 uncultured Micavibrio sp.
GGCGGTCAGGCGCAGGATGGCAGGCGAGGCGACGGTGGCCGCTCCCACGAGGCCGACCCCGAGTATTGCCCTGCGCGAGGGGCCAACGTGTCCAGACATGTGCTTTCCTCCCGTGGAACGGCTCGTTGCTCTTCTCAGCGGCGGACGGCCGAACGCTACTCCGCAGCCTCTGCCCGCGCTTTGGGGGCGTCTACAATCCGGGTCTTGAAGTTCGCCGGCGACACGATCTCGAGCACCTCGAAATCCTCGATCTCATAGCCGAAAATGCTGTCGGGCTTGCGCAGCAGATCGAAAAGGGGTTTCAGGAACGTCTTTTTCACGATTTTTAAAGGCCTGTATATGAAACAACCGCCCATCCTAGGGCGGCTGTTTTTATTCTGTCAAAGTTTGGGCCTTATTCGCCCGGAACCGCAATGCCGGCATCCCCGTATTCTTTAAGCTTGTTGCGCAGGGTCCTGATCGAAATACCCAGGATTTTGGCCGCGTGCGTACGGTTCCCCAGTGTGTGGTCCAGCGTATCGATGATCAGTTTGCGTTCGACGTCGGCCAGGCTCTGACCCGCGCCGGAAGGGGTGGCCAGGCCCGATGCCTTGGCAGTAGGCGGTGCCCCGGTTTCGTCGGATGTGTGGATGGCGTCGGCCTCGATTTCATCCTCCATCGCAATCAGAACGGCGCGGTGCATGGCGTTCTCAAGTTCACGCACGTTGCCGCGCCAGCCTGATGCCTGAATTTTTGCAATCGCCTCTTTGGACAATTTCTTTTTCCGCACGCCGTTCACTTCGGCATATTTATCGGCAAAGAACTGCGCCATTTGGGGCAGGTCACCTTTGCGTTCGCGCAGGGCGGGCAAATGAAGGTTCACGACATTCAGGCGGAAATAAAGGTCTTCACGGAACGTGCCCGCCTTCACCGCGTCCAGCATGTGCCGGTTGGATGTTGCAATGATACGCACGTTAACCTTGACCGGCTCTTTGCCGCCGATGCGGTCGATGACACGTTCCTGAATGGCGCGCAGCAACTTGGCCTGAAGGCTGATATGCATTTCGGTAACTTCGTCGAGAAGAAGCGTGCCATTGGTTGCCTCCTCAAACTTGCCGATCCGTCGTGCGACAGCGCCTGTAAAGGCACCCTTTTCATGACCGAACAGTTCAGATTCCAGCAGGTTTTCCGGGATGGCGGCGCAGTTGAGCGCGATGAACGGCCCGCCCGATCGCTTGGATTTTTTATGGATGTAACGGCTCATCACTTCCTTGCCGGTGCCGCTTTCCCCGGTGATCATGATGGTGGCCTCAGACGGGGCGACCTGATCCGCCATTTTCACGACTTTCTGCATGGCAGGGTCGGTGGCGATCATGCTGGAGGATTCTTCCGTCACCGCCTCGATCACGGCGGCGATCAGATCCGCATCGGGGGGCAGGGGCACGTATTCCTTTGCGCCAGCCTTGATGGCTTTCACGGCAGCGGTTGAATCCGATCCCACCCCGCACGCAACAACCGGAATGACAAAGCGTTCTTTTTCAAGGTCTTCAATGAATTTGGCGATGTTCTGTTTGACGTCGATCATGACAAGGTCGGCGCCCTTGCCGTTGCGCAGGGCCCCCAGCGCCTGCAGAGTGTCTTCGCAATGAACGACCTTGGCCCCGCGCTGCAGGGCAATCTTGCCCGCCGCGCTGATGTGCCCCTCGAGATGACCGACTATCATCAGACGCATTTGAAATCCTTATGTTTTTTTTAGAGTGTAGCCGGTTCGCGCGGTTAGGCAACTGGCAATAATTCCTTGTAATTGCTTTCTTTTACAGGATTTTTGGTCAGGGCTGTTTGTCCGGAATGACCGCAACGCTGTTCCAGGTGACATTGAATAAGTTACGGAAGCCGTCCGCAAACTTACGATTGTGAATGACGACAATCTGAACGGAGTCCTCTTCAAAATTTAAAAGCGCAATCCGATCGCCATACGCATAGAACGATTGATCATTCCAGAATTCAGAGGGTAGCCACCGATATTCCGCATGCTTGCTGACCAACTGATATTCGCCATGATGAACGGTAATCCGAACGTCAATATCTCCCAATGCCAGCATTCGTTCCGTGTAAGCAGATACGTAGCTTTCCCCCAGCCATTTAATCCAGTTTGATGGTTTGGCATTATGAAGGCATATCTCTCCACCCTGTGTTCTGGTCACTTCATAAACATCGTCCATGAAATTTTTAAAGCCTGTGCGGCCCTGAAAATGCCGCACTTTGCCGGAGGACCGGCGTACGCCATCGTCATCCGGTAAGAATTCGACACCTGCCGCTTCAAGGGTTTCGGTTATTTTTTGCAATGTTCGTTTTGACGGCGATCCTATTTCTTTTTCGAAAGCACCGATGGTCTGCACGTGCATATCGCAATGCTGGGCGAGGTCTGGCTGGCTCCAGTTTAAAAGTGCGCGTGCAGCACGGCATTGAGCAGGGCTAAGGAATTTCATATAAGTTTTCGATTTTTAAACGGTTTTAAACGTATAAAACCATATATAATTATATTGATGCGCAGAGATGTTTTCAAATAGATTTGTTTTACAGATCGTAAAAAATTCTATTCTTAAAAGGTCTTTTCCATGGGTGATGATGATTTTGACCAGGCTTTGGGGTTCCGTCTAAGGACCATCCGCCAAAAACGCCGCGTATCCCAGGAGGCGCTGGGTGCGTTTTTAGGGATTACGTTCCAGCAGGTTCAAAAATATGAAAGCGGTGCTACACGCATGCCGCCGGAGCGCCTCGCAAAGTGCGCCACATATTTCGATGTTCCCGTCGGGTATTTCTTCGGCATGGATCATGCGCCGCAAAATAAGGATGCGCAATTCGATCAGCGTGTCCTGAGCGTGGCGACGGCTATTGCCGAATTGCCTTCACCCAATCTTATCCAGCAGCTTTGCCAATTGGTCCGAACCATCGGTGAGACGACGGATGGCAGAAACCAGTTGGCGTCTTCCAAATTTACTGGCTGAAATATCGCACGCGTTCGCCAGGGGGCAGGATCATATTCAATTCATGTTCCAGCTTGCGCGGGTGATCCTGCCGGGCCATCGAGACGATGGCGGTGAGGATCATGTCCTTGATCATGATGTCTTCGGTCGAATTGCGTTCCAGCTTGGCGGCGAGCGGCATCAGCAGAACGGTGGACAGAACGGCGCCGTAAAACGTGGTGAGCAGGGCGATGGCCATGGCAGGGCCGATCTTGGACGGATCCGACAGGTTGTTCAGCATTTCAACAAGGCCGACCAGCGTACCGATCAGGCCCATGGCCGGCGAGACTTCCGCCGCGCGCCGCGCGATGGAGGCGGTGCGGCGGTGACGTTCGATCACGGCCTCGATGTCCTGCGTCAGGATACGTTTGATTTCGTCCGCGGTGTAGCCGTCGGCAATGAACATGATGCCCTGATAAAGGAATGAATCTTTCCGTACCTCGGCTTCGACCTGGCTTAAGGCCAGCGGGCCTTTCATGCGCACCAGCGTGGCAAGATCGAGAAGCTGGCGTGCCATGACGGAAGGGCGGCGGACCAGCTTCACCAGTCCCGATTTGAAGATATCGAGCGATTTTTTTAGATCTTCGAGAGAGTAGGAAATGGCGGTGATCGTGAACGTTCCGCAGATGACCATCAGCACGCCGACGGGGTCGTAATAGGACGCGAGATTGCCGGAAATGGCCAGCGCAGAGCCGATCAGGGCGAATGTCGTCAGCAGACCGAACCCGGTTGCGGCATCGAACTTTTTGCGCGGACGCGCAATACGGATCGTATTGATGCTGGGGCCCGACGTGCCGCTAACCGGGGCCGGTTGTGCGTTGGTATCGTCAGCCATTACGAGCGATCGGATTTGATGATTTCGGTCATCGTTACGCCCAGCTTGTCATCGACGACGACGACCTCGCCACGCGCCACAAGGCGGTTGTTGACGTAGATATCGATGGCTTCGCCCACCTTGCGGTCGAGTTCGACGACGGCGCCCCGGCCCAGTTTCAGCAACTGGCTGACCTGCATGGTCGAGCGGCCAAGCACGGCGGAAATCTGGACGGGGATGTCGTAAATCGCTTCGACATCCTTGGCCATCGCCTCGCCCGGTTCGTGTTCAAAGGTTTCGTCCCCGGCATTCGGGTCGGTCATTTCCTGAAGGTTCATTTCATTATCGGCCATGGCTTAGCTCCCTTGTGGGGTGTCGGTAGTATGCGTGGTTTGAGTCTCGCTCACAACCTCGAGCGTGTCGTCAGTTTCGGGCGTGACAGGCGGGTTGACCTGATCGCGCATGGTTTCGGGCAGATGGGCCGTGATCGCGTCGAGAATACGGGCTGATACGGTATGCGGATCCCATTCCGCGCCGCCGCCGGTCCATTCGATCTTGCATTGCATGTAATCGAGCGTGGGATCGCCCTGGATGTTCCATGATCCCTTGCGGCGCATGGTCGCGGCCATGGCCTCGAGGCGTTCGGTGACGGCCGGTACGCGGGCCGGGTGAACGTAAATGAGCAATGTCTGCGCCCTGACCTGTTCTTCGTAGATTTTGGTCACGAAGCGGGCGATTTCATCAATCGCCACGCGCTCCAGCAGAATGGGCAGCGACTTGGTCAGGGCCTGCACGGTGATCAGGACGGCCTGGTCGATGAAAGTGGCCATGCGGTCGGATTCGCGCGCGGCCAGACGGTCGGTGGCGACAATGACCTGCTGGAGGATGTCGCGGATCTGCGCCTCCTGACTGCCGATCGCTTCCTGCAGGCCGGCCTGACGGCCTTCTGCAAAACCGCTCTGGCGCGAGGCTTCCATTTCTTCCTGGCTGAAAGTCGGCTTGCGCTGCTGGCGAGCCTTTGCGCGCAGGGCTTCCTCGTCGAAATCGTTGAGATCGAACATGAACTTCTTGAGCGGGTGCACAGTGACGTCCATCAGTAAATAATCTCGTCCTCGTCCTTGCCGGAAGAGACGCGGATTTCACCGCGCGATTCCAGGTCTTTGGTTACGCTCACGACATAGTTTTGCGCTTCTTCCACGTCTTTCAGACGCACAGGCCCAAGCGAGCCCATGTCTTCACGCAGGATTTTCGCTGCACGCTCTGACATGTTGGAGAAGAAGAGGTCGCGCAAGGTTTCGGTCGCGCCCTTGAGGGCGAGGGGGAGTTTTTCCTTGTCGATTGCGCGGATAAGCGCCTGGATCGATTGTGGATCGAGTTTGCCCAGGTCCTCGAAGGTGAACATGAGGGATCGGATTTTTTCCGCCGCGCTGGGTTCTGATTCCTCGAGCCCGGTCATGAAACGGCTTTCGACCTGGCGGTCGAGATTGTTGAAAATCTCCGCCATCATTTCGTGGCTGTCGCGGCGCTGGCCGCGAGCAAGGTTGGACATGAATTCGGTGCGCAGGGTTTTTTCGACGTCTTCCAGCACTTCTTTCTGTACGCTTTCCATACGCAGCATGCGGTGGATGACCTCCATAGCAAAGCCTTGCGGCAGAAGCGCCATCACGCGGGCGGCGTGATCGGGCTGGATCTTGGACATGACCACGGCGACGGTCTGCGGGTATTCCTTGACCAGGAAGTTGGCCAGCACTTCCTCGTTCACATTGCCGAGTTTTTCCCACATCGTACGGCCGGCGGGGCCGCGGATTTCTTCCATGATTGCGCCGACCTTGTCCTTGTTCAGGACCTTGGCCAGAAGGCGTTCGGTGGAATCCAGCGTGCCGACGAGGGAGCCTGTCGACGACATCTGTTCGGCAAAATCGACGAACAGGCGTTCGATGACCGTGGAGGAGACTTTGCCGAGCGCGGCCATGGTGGTCGAGATTTCCATGATCTCGTCCTCGTCCATGAATTCGAACAGCTTGGCGGTGTGTTCCTCGCCCAGAGACAATAAAAAGATCGCGGCTTTTTCTTTGCCGGAAAGGGTGCGGTAATCTTCTCTGATCCGTAAGGCCATGGCGCGTTACTCCTGCGTCATCCAGTTGCGGATGATAGAGACCGTTTCGTTCGGGTGGGATGCGACGATGTCGCCCACCTTGCGCACGGTTGACGCCTTCACCTTGCCTTCAACGGCGTTCATATCGATCAGGCTGTCTTCTTCCTGCTGGATACGGGCTTCGATTTCGGCGGCGCTGGGACCCGTCAGGGCAGGGGCCGTCGGCGCGGCCTGCGCCAGCAGCATTTCAGAACGCGCTTCCTCGATCGCGGCTTTCTGTGCGGCGAAAAGCGATGTCATGATGGGTTTGAGAACCAGCAGAATGACCAGGATGCCCATGATGGCCAGCATGATCATCTCGGCCGTCTGCAGCAGCTGACTGCGGTCAAATCCAAAGAGGGTCGAGTCCGAGCCGATGTCGGGCGTATCCACGGCGGTAAAAGGCATGTTCACCACCTCGACGGTATCGCCGCGTTTGGCGTCAAAGCCGATGGCGGATTTGACGAGGGCGGTGATCTTGTCCAGTTCTTCCTGGCTGCGCGGCTGGTATGTCTTTTTGCCTTCCGCGTCCGTCGCCTCGACGCCGTCGATCAGCACGGCGACCGATACCTTGTTAACGGTGCCGGTCTGGGTCGTGATGGATTTGACCGTCTTGGAAATTTCGTAATTGGTTGTTTCTTCACTGCGGTTTGAATTGGTGCTTTCTCCGCCAGCAGATGCCGCCGAGGATCCGCCGGGTACATTGTTCTGCACGCTTACGGGCTGATTGGCGCCGCCCGAACCCGTTTCGTTCGAGGCATCGGTCACGCTTTGTGTCGAGCGCACGACCTGACCTTCAGGATCGTAGCTTTCCGAATTCTGCGTGATGCGGTCGAAATTCAGGTCGGCGGTGACAT
>CALBME010000135.1 GCA_937896295.1 uncultured Micavibrio sp.
GCTTGCCGCCCTTTTCGTGCAGACGGACCCATAGGCGGCGGTTCTGGATGAAACAATCCTCGACCCGCATGGCCAGCGCCGCGCCAATCCGCGCGAAGGAATAGACCATCAGCCCGATCAGCGCCCGGTCGCGCAGTCCCACGGGCGTTGATACATCGATGCTGTCGAGAAGCTGTCGCGCTTCGGCGGGCGCGAGTACCGGTGTTTTGCCGCGCTTTACCGAATGCTTCGGCCCCCGAACGGCGGTTGCCGGATTGAATGGCAGTACCCCGCCGGTTGCCAACCAGTCGAACATCATCCGAATGGCGGCCAGGCGCTGCTTGACAGTCGGCGCAGAATGCTCCCGACCAAGAAGCTCAACATAGGCCGCAACGTGGAACGACGTGACGGCGGAGATCGACGGAATTTCAGCGTCCTGTAGCCAAGCGCAGAAGTCACCAATCGCCTTCACATAGGCACGTCGGGTATGCGGGTTTCGGATTTGTGCTGTAAAGAATTCCAGAAAGCGGTTGGAGGCGCGGCTATTTGCTGCGCCGATGATCGTAGGCGTCGCTATTAACACAGAATGGCTCAGCTGAAGGCTCATGCTGCAAAGCCGCTGAAGCCATTCAAGAGCGTCCCGCCAATAATGAGCGCAGGACCGATGACTTGGACAGCTAAGGCATCGAGCTCTTCCTGTCGTTCTTTTTCAATCCATTCGGGTGGCGCGCTACTCGGATCTGCATAGCCACCATCAATAACTTGAGAAGCAACCCGCCACGCGTAGTAACCCTGCCTTAACACTGGGCGCCCAACAGACAGGACTCCGAGGACGCAGATGATCGAACCAATTGCGGCCCAGATCGTAGGCCCTGGGATGCCCTTCACGCCAAACGGCACCAGCATTGCGATAGCAGCAAGCAAGAGCATTAGTCGCGGATCGAATTTGCGCATTGGTGGAAACTTTCTTTTTTATATGATAAAGGATATTATCATATAAATTGATATCATCAATACGCCGCCAAAATGAAGGCTGGTCGGCTCGGACGATATTGACGTCACATCCTGTGCGAGCCTATTTTTTGAAACATATTGATCATAATGACGTTGGTGAATTATGGCCCTTTGCCGCATCAGACATGCCCGAATTGTAATTGGCACAACAAGCGTGCTTGCCGCATCAATGTGCGGCATGGCTTTTGGGCAAGACCGCCCAACCGCATCTTGCTCAACATTAGATACGACCGATGCGCGCTCCGTCGCAAATTGTATGCTAACATTTCGTGATCAAAAAAGCTCCTGGGTCTGGATTGATTACGCTCGCCCCCTTTCCTGCAAAGACATGATGGATGATTTTGCTAGGATGATCTCGGTGTCGCCAATCCATCCAGAATTTAAGGAAAGAATCGATAGAAATAAATCACGATCGTCTTTCCCATCCTGCTCAACCATGTCTAAAGCATGGTCTTTAATGTCTCAAAAGAATTTATATTGGTCATCATGTGTCGATGATGACCATTTATATTCTCCAGAACACATTGCACGCTGCATTTCATCAGCCAGACAGTCTTACAGTCGCATATCAAACAATATGTCGTGCGCTGATTCTAATCATATTTATCTTGATCTGATCAATACAGCGGGGGCTATAAAATATAAAAACAATGAATTTTTCCATGAAACTAATATATATAAACGCATAATGGGCAGTAACTGGAATCCTTCTGTGAGCCTGTCAGGCAACAATTCCAAACAGATTCAGGATAGAATAGATTCATTGATAGCTGAATTGCGAGATAACCCATCTTTATCCGGAGAAGCTAGGAGAAGCATACGCAGGGAGCTTAGTACACTACAATCATCCCAAAGAGCCGAATCCCGGTCATCCCCGTATCATGGAGAACAGGGCCGTCAGTACGCACGGGATCTGCCTGCGCTCTTTGGGCAGCCAAACGACCGCGCTGTTGATTGCGACACTATGGCCGTGGCGCTTGAAACTGTTTTTAAAACAAAGCCCACGTGGTCTGGATGCACGTCCGCAAATAAAAATGATCTAACGTCGATCTCTAAATCATGCCTGCCGAAGCCCACATTGCTGGGTATCCGGAATTGTGATGATGCGCGGATCGCATTAAAAAGAAGCGCATTGGAATCTTTGGGTGCAGATACAGCTAATAGTATAGGTACTTATACTTGCGATCAGTTTTCCTCTGTGATTGCGATGGCAGAAGATGCTCGGAAACAAGAAGCAGCCGAGGCTGCAAAACGACGTACTGAAGTGCAAGCAGCTGAAATAGCTGAAAAAAAACGCAAAGAAGAGGAGAGAAGTAGGCCAACCCCTGCGTGTGAACCTTTTCACAGTGAGCTTGTTAAACTGGATAAAGAAGTTGAAAGGATATACCTTCAGTCATTTGGATCCAACAAGCTTAATGAAGCGCTTGGTCCTGTTGTTGCGTTGCAAATGATGGCGGTATGTCCCGTTATGGACGCAAAATATCCTATGTACTTCTACGATCTTTGCATCGACAAACTATCAACCGACAGCAACGGGAACAATCGACCCGGATGGATTGGATCAAGCCCTGTTCCAGCGGAAACAAAAAAGCAAATGCAAAACTTGTTCACGAGAGCTGCGGCAGGCGGCTGCTTTGCAAGATAGAAAGCCTGACAGAAACACTCCGCTTTGCGGTGCGCTGATGCGCTATCAGACTGCTTACCGGACAGAAAGGACAGCGATTGTTCCTGCTCCGCTTTGAATGCGCGGCCGGATCATAATTTCAACGTCGTGCTCCATAGCCGTTAGAAAACTCATAAGCTTTTCGACGGAAAAGCCATCGAGCCGATAATTTGCAAGGGCTGAAATTTTTGGCTGCGGAACACCGAGAAGCCGTGCAGCATCAGCCTGCTTTACCCCCCGCTCTTTCAGCAGGTCATTCAAGGCAAGCGCGAGCCTAGTCTTGGTCTGCCGTTCAACGGCATCCGGCATGCCGAGGTCAGCAAAGACGTTCCGGGTGCCGTGTGTGATTGTATCGTTCATGTTAGCCTCCCTTTCCCTTGGATGCTTGCTGTGTCTGTTCATAGTTGGCACGAGCGCGTTTCAATCGTTCGTGGACCAGATCGATGTCGCCTTTGGTGGTTCGAATACCCGAAGGAGATTTCTTCTGGAAGGCATGAAGGACGTAAACCACGCCTTCAAACCGAACGGTATAAATCGCCCGATAGGCGTTTCCGTCATGGCTTTCGACGACTTCGAGAACCCCCGTGCCCTCCCCCTTCCAGGCTTTTGCGTGCGGATGCTTGCCGCCAAGCTGCGCGAGGCCAAGGGCATATCCCATGTCGCTGCGTACCTGATCGGGAAATTCCAGAAAATCAGCTTTTGAAGAGCCCACCCAATGAAGGGGCTTTTCGGTTGCCCTAGATACAAAACGCGTCATACTTGAATATACCAATACAGGTATAAAATCACAAGAATTTTTTGCGCTCCTTGTTCGATTTGCCCTGCGGGCAGCATCGAATTTGCCGTAGGAGGTCTGATATAAGAGCCAGATAGGTTGATGGTGCCGTCACCCGTTAAGCTTAGGGCAGGAGCTTCCTAAAACCTTCGCCAAAGGTCTAGAACGCGATTATTCTGCCTGTATAAGTTAGTTAAATCCATCAACCATGGTCCAATTGATCGCTGCATACATCGCAAGGAACAATAAATGCTGACTTCCTGCCCTAACTGCAATAACAAAATTAGTGATCAAGCAGATCAGTGCCCAAAATGCCATTTTCATACGCAGTCTTCTGGAACTAAGCCATGTAAAACGTGTGGAACAATGTTGGTTGTTAAAAACCATTCGTACGTACAAACATATTCAACTATTCAAGACGGAACCAGTGAAACTAGCCATATGTCTGTATATAAAGCATGTACAGAATGCGGTGATCCAAAACCATTTGTATCTTTGGAGGTGAAGGTTCACATCGTAACACGAATTATTATTTTTATTGTAGGTATTGCAATATTTACGTATTTTATATACTTAATTTCAATTGCCAATAAGCCGCCTAAATAGGCAGGGTCTATCAAGTTGGGGTCAGAACAAGAGCTGTTCGCAATCATACGCTAAGAGCGAACGGAGACTGCAGGCTATGCGGCGTAGCGGGATTTTGCGGGCAAGCGGAGTGGCCTGAAGCCTTCTGCAAGGTCTGGCGCGGCATCCCAGGCATAGATCCCGGTGAGATTGATGTGCTCCCAGCTCAGCGGCGAGACGTGTTTGAGCAGGGTATCAGGGATGACCCGACCGTTTTGGCGTAAATGGGCGACGGCCCGGCTGAGATAGACGGTGTTCCAGTGAACGATCGCGCTGACGACGAGATTGAGACCGGAGGCCCGGAAGGCCTGACTTTCGAATGATCTATCGCGGATTTCCCCGCGCTCGTGGAAAAAGACGGCGCGCTTGAGCTTATGGGCGGCCTCGCCCTTGTTGAGACCGGCCTGACAGCGCCGGCGCAGGGCCGGGCTGGAATACCATTCGATCATGAACAGGGATCGCTCGATCCGACCGAGTTCCCGCAGGGCTCTCGCCAGTTGGCTCGGGTTTGGTGAAGCCGCGAGCTTCTTGAGGATCGTCGAGGGTGCGACGGTTCGCGAGCGGATCGAGGCCGCCAGATGCAAAAGATCATTCCAGTATTCGAGAACGAGGGCAGTGTTGATCGGGGTGCCGATATGCCCTGCCAGAGCCGGATAGGCGTCGGCCTTTTCGAACGAGTGGAGTTTCCGATCCTTGAGATTGCGCAGGCGAGGCGCGAAGCGCTTGCCGATCAGGGCGAAGAGCGCGAACACATGATCGCTGGCGCCGCCCGTGTCGGTGAAGTGCTCCTCGATATCGAGGATGGTGTCGTGGTCGAACAGCCCGTCCAGAACATAGGCCGCCTCGCTTTCCGTCGGGCTGATCGGCAGGATGCCGAAATAGCCATACTGATCGGAGAGGTGGCTGTAGAATTTGGTGCCGGGCTCGCTGCCATAATGCAGATTGATGTCGCCGCGTCCCGCAGCGCGGTCACTCGCCCGGAAGAACTGGCCGTCGGACGAGGCGGTTGTTCCATCGCCCCATAAGGCGGCATGGGGATGGCGGGCATGGGCATCGGTGATGCAGGCCTGCGCGGATCGGTAGGTTTGCGTGCGGGCATGGAACATGCGCATCCAGCCGATCTGATGCGCGGTGATCCCTTTCGAGGCGCCGGCCATGCGTTTGGGGCCGAGATTGGTGGCATCCGCGAGGATGCCCGCGAGCATGGCGGAGATATTGTGTGGCATGTCCCCGGTCCGGACATGGGTGAACTGGTCGGCGAAGCCGGTCCATTCATGAACCTCCCGGAGGAGATCGGGGACTTCGACCAGCGGATACATCTCGTTCAGTTCAAGGTTCAACGCCTCGGATGCTGGCGGAACCTCGCTGGCCAGCGGTGTCACCAGAAGGGTCCCGCCTTCAAGACGGACCCCGTCGAGCCTGCCGTTCCGGGCGCGATAAGCGAGGCGTTTGAGATTGAAGTCGAGCGCGGCCTGCATGTCCGCGAGCCATGCAGCCCCATCGCGCTGGACGCCGAGGCCAAGCTGGTCGCTGTCCTTGAGATCGGTGAAGGCCGGGCGCGGCATGAGATGCTCATCTATCGGCCGGAATGCCCGGCTCCCCTCGACCCAGATATCTGCCGAGCGTAGCCGCTCCCGCAACGCCGCCAGCGTGGCAATCTCGTAGAGACGACGATCCGGTTTTGCGTCGTGCAAGATCAGCTTACGGGCTGCTACGCCAAGATGGGCAACCGGAAACCGATCAGGAAGGTTCCGTCGCCGGTCTTCATGAAGGGATTTAAGGATTTCTATCGCCGAGAGCAGCGGATCGCTCCGGCGCGCAGAGCGGAAGGAGAAGGTCCGGAGGAACTGCGCCGCATATTTGCGGATATTCGGATAGTGCTCCGCGGCCACCAGCAGGGGATCAGGGTCGCCATTCTCCACCATGGCCTCTAGCGCCGGCTTTACCTGCAGGAGGCGATGCCAGCCAACGCGCCGGTTGATCGTTTCGATCGCATCCTCGTCGCTGTCGTTGGCGGTCTGAAGGGCCAGGATCGTGTCGAGAAACAGCCGGAGCACCTTCGCTGTTTCCTTGCGTGTCTCGATATGGCGCTGGACCTTGCGATTGTTGGCCTTGGAAAAGAGCCTGCCCATCAGCTTGATGAACATGGTGACCGCAGCGTCGGTCAACATCTCCCCGAGCCTGATGATCTGGACGATGATTGTCGCGCGCCGACGGCTGGCGTTGAAATCAGCGGCAAGCCAGGCCGGGGTGACATCGCCCTCCCGGATCATCTGGTCCCAGCGCCCGGAATGGATGCGATCCTGCAAGCGAGAATCGACATCAAGGGCACGAAGAAAGATGAGCCGCTCCATCATGGCGAGCAGATTGCCGGCGGATGGCGCATCCGGAGCGGATCGCAGCCAATGGAAACGCGTCTGTGCGATGGCAGGATCGACCTTCAACATATCGTCGAAGCGCCGGAGCTGTTCCGGAGAGAAACCGGAGACCAGCGCTTCCTCAGCACGTCGCCGGGCGATGGCGCGTCCCGCCAGCCCGATCCGCTCGATCGTCTCTGGTGGAGGCAGCAATACGTGATGCTCCCGAAACGTGGTGATGATGGCTCTGGCGATCATCGAGCCCTTGTCCGTCGCCGATGCCGCTTCGATCGCGGATACCAAGGCAGCCCGCCGATCCGGTGCAGCGGCGGTTCGCATGCCGAGATAGGCGAGGAGGTGCGAGACATGCTCCAGCCGGGTTGGCTCCCGCTGCGCATAAAATTGGAAGCTGTCGGGATCGGTACCCAGTTGGTCCGCGATATAATCGAGCATCGCCCCTGGTGGGACCTCGTTGGGCATGAGTGTCCGGCCGGGATAACGCATCAGGCAGAGCTGGATGGCAAAGCCAAGCCGGTTGTGCCTGCGCCGGCGGATCGTGATCTCCAGCTGATCGGCCGGAGACAGAGTGTAGTGGCGGATCAGGCTCTCCTCGTCGGTCGGCACGCCGAGCAGCGCGGCCCTATCTTCACGCCTGAGAAGTTTTCGCCGAGCCATATCTTATTCCGTGCAACGCGTGCCAATGGTCTCCGCCTGTCCGGAAACGAGCGGTTTCGTACAGGGTCAAGGCAGAATGTCCATAAATTATCTTGACAGAATTATGGACATATCAAACATTCCGGACATCCTATTCGGACGAATTCAGCGCCTTTCCGGATCATCATGCCCCGCACCTTTGCCTATGTCCGTGTGTCCACGACCGGCCAGACGACCGAAAACCAGATCCGGGAAATCGAGGCTGCCGGTTTCTCCATCGAACCGCGCCGCATCATCACCGAAACCATCTCCGGCAGCGTCGCCATCACGCAACGCAGCGGGTTCATCCGCCTCATGGATAAACTCGAAGCCGGCGACGTGCTGATCGTGACCAAACTCGACCGTCTGGGGCGTGATGCCATCGATGTCAGCACAACTGTCGCCAGACTGGAGGAACTCGGTGTCCGCGTTCACTGCCTTGCGCTGGGCGGTGTCGATCTCACCAGTTCCGCTGGAAAAATGACGATGAATGTCATCAACGCCGTCGCGCAGTTCGAACGCGACCTCCTGATCGAGCGCACGCAATCCGGTCTCAAACGGGCGAAATCAGAAGGAAAGACCCTTGGCCGCCCGGCGCGCCTCGATCAAACGCGCAAGCAGGAGGTTCGCGAGGCATTGGCCGGTGGCATCAGCGTCGCGGCCCTCGCCAGGAAATTCCAAACCAGTCGGCAGACGATCATGCGCGTCAGAGACGAGAGTTCACGCCCCGTTCGTCCCTAGCGTATGATTTAGAACAGCTCTTGTTCTGACCCCAAGTTCGGGAAATAGTTCCCTGTTCGATGCCGCCCGCAGGGCAAATCGAACCTGCCGCAGGCAGATCTGATGTTCCCCGTCCCGATGCCGTCAGACGAACACGAAGCGCAAGGCCATAGCACCCGTAGGGGCGAAACGGAGTGGAGCACCTGCGGAGCAGGTTGCTGGCCTGAGCATCGTAGTTAGGCTGTAAGGTAAGGGCGGGTGAATTTTTTGAGCGTAGCGAACGCCGCATTCTTTGAATGACATAACGTGTTCGGGATTTTTGTGGTGCTCTGAATTCAGGTTAAGAAGTTAATAGATTCTAGTTAAGGAGTTAAGGCCAAATTCACAGGCAAAAAAATGTTATAAATCAACTGTTTACAAAATCCTCCTGTTCCTGATAAGCCGTGCTTTTGTTCCTGATAAGCCGTGGGTATGCGTTCCTGATAAGCCGTGCTTTTGTTCCTGATAAACGACACCTGTTCCTGATAAGCCGTGCCTTGTTGTTTTTACCCACAGATTAACCCACAGATTTATCAGTAGAATTTCGTAAATCTTATGTGCTGCGACTCGGTTTGCGCGTGCGGATATCGGCTTATCAGGAACAGGGTTTAGTTATGCTTTTTATGGTGGGTTCGCACGAAGCCATAAAAGGCAGCTTCGTAGTCCTTAGGCTGCTGTGCGGCAGGTTTAGTGGCAACCCACTGATCAAACTCACTTTTAAGCGCATACACGTCCCAACCTGGAAAATCGGAACGGATGCGCGAGATAATCTCGTCTGAAAGCCCTTTCTGAAACAGCGGTAAACCTTGCGTCGAGCGCGTCTCGACTGATTTTGCTTTCTGAGCGCGCGGCCGCTTTCTCACTGCCTGTTCTGCTGGAAGAGGTATCGTGCCATCATCCATCACCATCCAGAGCACTGGTTCGCCCCGCTCGGATGGTTGCAGCTGAAGTCGAATGCCGGGGAGCGCATTCCTGCGGACAATCGCATTGAGCTCGAACTTAAACCTTCGATAGGTCCCTTCAGCGCCTGACTTTTCAAAGAGTGTCGGAAGCGGAATAGCAAATCCTTCCAGCCCATTGCCTCCCGCATGTTTGCGAGCCACACGGTAGAGCCAACGCTCTCGCCCGCCTTTGATGGCGAAATAGGCTGGGTCGATGGAGAGGATCCCACCCTGCTGTAAAACGCCATCACGAAACCACTTAGAGAGGACGATGCTCATCCCTTTGATTTCGTCATTCTCATCAACAAAGCCACGCACCTCAGAAATCCAACTGAACGCAGCGGTCTTTTTGCCCTTAGGAGCACGGATATTGGTCTCGATATTCGTCGTTTTAAGGCGCATCAGCGCCTCTTGAAGGCGTTTATATTGATCCCCCCCGACGTCGCGTTTAATGGCCTTCAAGAGGTCATAGGGATGGAAATGGAGCTCATCCGGGATATCATTAACTCCCCGGTTGCGAAGGTCTGCAAGGCGCGACGCTGCCCAAATCAGGATGTCCGCATCCCAGATTGTTGCCATCCCGTAGTTCTGGTGTGGCTCAACCCGTACCCAGACAGCATCATTTTGGTACTCAATCGGCTTCAATCGCTTCGATTTTGAAAGGCTAAAGAATGGCCGTTCCATCGTCTCGCGTTGATCGCGAAACTTGAAGTCCGTGATGCTGAAAATGAACAGGTCAAGCTGCTCAGGCGATAGGCGTAGTTTCTCCATTACCGCCTCGACGAGGCGACGGGAACAATTTCTGGCTTCCCGTACTTGGCAAAAAGGTCATTCAACGCTTCGCCAATGACGCTTTCCATGCTGCGCCCCTGCTCGGCCGCAAACATCTTGAGCTGGATGCGAACATCCTCCGGGAAAAACGCTGTGATAGGCTTATTCCCGCGTCGTGAGGGCGGAACAGGCTTAGGATTGCCCAATGCCATCTGTGGAGACGGTTGTTCTTGGCGAACAGGCTCTACCCGCGCGGTGCGGACACTACCTGCGGCATCAGCCAGCGCGGCGAGGCTTGTGCGTTTTGCTTTCATGATTCACATCTCTAGATAACTTCATGTCAACATGTCTACATATCGACATGTATAAATCTCTAACTTCGGCAGCGGCTCGCCCTGTAGGATCAAACTCAGGAGCAGACATGCCGCCTGCATAGGCATCTTGGAAGGTAACGCGATCCCCTATAAGGGTCGGCGTAACGACGTATCCCTCCGTTTCAAGCCAAGCCCTGGTTTCATCATGCCGGGTTCCAAACGGCTTAACCCGCGTCAGAACAACAAGGGCAGGTGGATTACCCGCCCGCTCGATCAGCTCGCGAGTCGCATTCATTGACTTGAGATCAATCGCTGACGGCTGCAATGGAACAACCACGAGATCCGATACCTTAGCAGCAGCGAACGCCCCCTCATCTGTGCGGCCACCTGTATCGAGAATGAGGATATCTATCCCTTGGGCTCTGGCTACTTCGGCTGCGGCCGATAGCCGGGACGCCTTGGTGTCGAGAACGGGGAGTTCAGTGCCCTCTTGGCGCAATTCGGACCACGCCACTGCACTCGGCTGAGGATCAAGATCAAGTACCACCACCTTGTAACCCTGCCTAATGCCTTCAGCAGCAATATTCAGTGCTAGGGTCGTTTTCCCTGTCCCACCCTTTTGGGAGATAAAACTAATTGTCTTCATGTAGACATGCCTGCATATTGATATGTTTTCATGTCATCATGTCTGACTCGGAGAGGGGATGCAACAAGGCTTATCGCTGCAACCTCGGTGCCTGATCCTTCCTCTGTCGCCTTTCGCGGGTTTCCCTTAGTCGCTGGAATACATTTTCGAGCATCCGTTCATCCACCGCCCGTTCAACAGCTCGAACTTGCCGCAACGCATCTGCCTGGCGTTCCGCTTCCTGATGTTGCTCTGCCAATTTGGCGCGCACGGCGCGATAAGCATCCAGTCGCTCTTCAAGGGCAGGCCGATGCCGATCAGCAATTTCAGTAAGCGTTTTGGCCCGACCCTCTCGATACCCTGAGACAAAAGTCTTGCGATCATCGGCATGTCGCTCGCGCATGGCTGCATTTGCTGCATTCTGGGCGCGACGTGTACGGCCGGTGATGTCGATGACGCGGAAGATCCGCGACAAGAGCCTTCCTTGTTCGCTATGCAAGGATGTTCGCTCCTGTTCGTGGCGTTCCCGCAATTCAGCACGGCCGTCTTTCCACTGCGCCAAGAGCTCACCGCGCGCGCTTTTCGTCTCAGAGCGCCACATTGAGCGGATCCCCCCAAGGTCAAGTCGCAATGCCCTTTTGGCCTGCCGCTGTTCATGCGTTCGACGCCGGGCTTGCGTGATGAGTTCTCGCTCCAAACGACGATCCGCAAAAATCTGGTCTTTCAGGAATCGTGCACGCTCCCGTGTCTCAAAATCGGGAGAACGCGCAGCGCGCTCAAGATTGAGGTCGATGATTTCCGCGTTGCGTTCTTGGCGGGTACGGCCGGCATCGATGTACTCATACGGGGTTGTGTCGCGATAGCGCCGCCACCAACGGTTCTCGGCGCGGTCTTTCGACACTGGCCGCTGAACGCGTGCTTCAATCTCGGCCGCCCTGGGGCCGATATGAATAGTCGGGTCGCGCTCGATACCCTGGGCTTCAAGAGTGCGGCGGTCAATCCGCGCATCAATGTCAGCACGTTGAAGGTGCAGATTGGCAAGCACCTCCCAACGCTCGCGGATGTACTCAACGGCGTTGATTGGGAGACCGGCCTTTTGCCGGTCTCGGGCATTATCGGACCACCGCAGGACACGATGCCCTGTCGTAATGGAACGATCCCGCACCACGATATGTGCGTGGGGATTGTGTGCATCATCGCCGGATTGATGAATGGCTGCAAACCAAGGCACCTGATTGCCCGTGATGTCCTGGCAGAATTCACGCAAGAGAGCCGCGCGCTGTGTTTCTGTCAGCTCACGGGGGAGGGCTATCCGGATCTTGTCCATGATCCGGGCATTCTTACGATCCGATGTCTCGGCCGCGTCCATCCATGCACGGGCAGCATTGGGATCGCCGGGCATATGGTCGGCAATGACAACAGGCTTCGCCTCAGGTCGGGCGATATAGCGCAGATGCGCGCCCGCAGTGCCCGCCTGGTGCGTTGTCTTTCCGACTGATGCGACATTGAGCGAGTAGATCGCCATGCCGTGGAACCTCCGCGCGATGGTGTGAACGTCCGTTCACAGCCGCCGCGTGCCTAGGTCACGGTAAGCGATTGCGATGCCTACTGAGCGGGATTGACGAACGGGAAGCGGTCATGACTCCGCTGTCCTCTGTTCGCCCGTTCGAGCCTGGCGAAGGCGGCAATCGACACATGCCCTAGCACGGGTCGTAAAGCGCGATTGCCGTCTGTCATAGAGCCTCAATGGCCACATGACAGACCCCAACCGCAAGGATACCCAAGCGGCGGATGACGGCTCATCCAAGAGCGACAAGCAAGCCCAACCTGGCGCATGAAGGTTTGGCCATAGCGGCCATGAAGCGCATCGACAGCGATGGGTCTCAATGACCTGAGCTGGCGAACAGGAGGGGGCTGGCCCGCGCCTTGGGGGAACCGCGTTCCACCGAAGAGCAGGCGCACGGGTTTGGAACAAACCCAAAAGTGCGCCCTACATTCTTTATTATCTGATATTTATGGTAAATGATACGTTAATTTT
>CALBME010000136.1 GCA_937896295.1 uncultured Micavibrio sp.
CCGAAATCTTCAGATACGCATAATGGCGCGGCGTCAGTTTCAGGCCGGCTTCCGGCACGAGGTCGATGAACGGCTCGTGCACGGGTTCGACGATTTCATGGACTGCCTCGACCACGCTTTCATACTGGTGCGGGCCTGTGACGGCGTGCACCTTGGGGTGGATCGCGCGGATTTTTTCCGGCTCGGCGCCCATGCACCCCGTGACGATGACCTTGCCGTTCGCGGCCATGGCTTCGCCGATCGTATCCAGCGACTCTTTCTGCGCACTTTCAAGAAAGCCGCAGGTGTTGATGATGACAACGTCCGCGCCTTCGTAAGACCCGGACAGCTCGTATCCTTCCGACCGCAGCTTGGTGATGATGCGTTCGGAATCCACCAGCGCCTTGGGACAGCCCAGCGAGACCACGCCGACTTTCGGGGCGGGTTTAAGGGCTTTGGGCAGTTTTTTGGCGGTCGTTTTCATGGGCGTCCTTGTACCAAATCGCAATGCCAATTACAAATAAACCCATGCAACTGCTTATTATGATGGGCGGAATCGCCATAATCGGGCTGCTCTACTGGTATGGCCAGCGCCTGCGCATCATGCCGGTGCCCACATTGCCCGCCGCCCGCCGCAGGGCGCTGGGCCTGATGCCCCGCGACGCAAAGGTCGTGGTCGAACTGGGGTCCGGATGGGGCGGCATGACCCGAAGGCTGCGCCGGGCTTTCCCGCATGCCACGGTCATCGCCTATGAACGATCCATCCTGCCATGGACGGTCGCCCGCCTGTCCGGCCCCGTGATCCGCGGCGATATCTTTGCCGCCGACCTGACCCGCGCCGATATCGTATTCTGTTATCTGTCGCCGTGGCACATGGCGCAGCTGGCGCCAAAATTCGACGCCGAACTCAAAAACGGGGCGCATGTGGTCTCCGTCGCGTTTCCCGTGCCCGGCCGCACGGCGGACGCGCAGGACGCATCCGCCTATCTTTACCGTTACGCCAAATAGGCGCATCATTCCGGGCGTATGAACATTGACGCCCTGATCACCCTGTTTTTCGGCGTGGCCGTTCTGGCCGCCAAGCCCGGCCCCGGCATGATGACCGTCGCCACCAAGGCGATGGGGGAAGGGCTGCCCAGCGTCCTGTCCTTCATGGTCGGCACCAACCTGGTCAAGATCATCTTCTTCGCCGCCGTGGTCATGGGCTATGGCTACCTGCCGCAACAGGCGGTCTTCCTCACCATCATCCTCAAGGCGCTGACGGCGGCCTATCTGATCTGGCTGGGATTTAAGGGTCTGCAAAAACCTGACACGGACGCGCAGGCCCATGACGACATCGTGCGCAGGCACGGCTTTGTCGAAAACTTCACCGCCGGCTTCATGCTGACCATCGCCAATCCCTTCGACATCCTGTTCTTCGCCGGCATCCTGCCCACCATCATGCCGATGGGCGCGGTCACGTTCGGCAGCTTTGCCGTCTGCGCCCTCATCATCGTGCTGGCCGATGCGCTGGTCGCGCTATCCTATGCGGTCCCCATCGCGCTCTCGCGCCGCTTCATCGGCCGCAGCGCGGTGCAAAGGCTCAACGTCGTCTCCAGCTGGGGGCTGATCCTCGTCGGCCTGTATATCGGCTATAAAGCCCTGCCGCCGGTGTTCTGACATGGCCCGTTACATCCTCAAACTATCCTGTCCTGACCAGCCCGGCATCGTCGCCGCCGTCTCCGGCCATTTCTTTGAGCGCGGCGCCAACATCGCGGAAAGCGCCCAGTTCGAAGACCCCGACACCGGCCGTTTTTTCATGCGCACCGTGCTGGAATCCGCAAATCCCGATATCGGCAAGGGCTTCGATGCGATTGCGCAGAAATTCGGTATGGACTGGTCGCTGCGCGCGACGGACGCGCACCCGCGCATCCTGATCCTCGTCTCCCGCGCGGGACACTGCCTGGCCGATCTTCTCTACCGCAAGGCGGTGGGCGACCTGCCCGCCGATATCGTGGCGATCGCGGGCAACCATCCACGCGGACAACTCGAAATCCGCGACCTGATGGATGTGCCCTTTCATCACATCGCCGCGAAGGACGAGGCGGCGCTGGAAAAGCTGATCGCGGACACCCGCGCCGATGTCATCGTCCTTGCCCGTTACATGCAGATCCTGTCCGATGCCTTCTGCAACAGATACGCAGGCCGCATCATCAACATCCACCATTCCTTCCTGCCCGGATTCAAGGGTGCCAAGCCCTATCACCAGGCGCATGAACGCGGGGTGAAGCTGATCGGCGCGACCGCGCATTACGTGACCGGCGACCTCGACGAAGGCCCTATCATCGAACAGGATGTCGAACGCATCACCCATGCCGACACGCCGGAGGCGATGATCGCCAAGGGCCGCGACATCGAACGCCGCGTCCTGACCCGCGCCGTCACCCTGCACGCGGAAGACCGCGTGATGCTGTCCGGCCACAAGACCATCATTCTTTAAGTTAAGCGCGGTAGAGTTTCTGCAGCGCGTACAGCGCATCCAGCGCTTCCTTCGGCGACAGGTCGTCCGGGTTCAGCTGGTCGAGGAAGGTTTTCAAAGGCAAGGGCAGGGACGGCGCACTGCCCTTCACCACGCTTGCGAACAGCGGCAGGTTATCGACCAGCGCGGCCAGCTGGCCAGACGTTTCCGATTTTTTCAGTTGGTCCAGAATCTGCTGCGCGCGAGCGATCACCGGCGCGGGCAGGCCCGCAAGCTTGGCCACATGCACGCCGTAACTTTCATCGGCGGCGCCTGCGATCACCTCGTGCATGAAGACGATATCGCCCTGCCATTCCCTGACCTTCATCGCATGGCACGACAAATGCGCAAGCTTCGCGGTCAGGCTGGTCAGTTCGTGGTAATGCGTGGCAAACAGCCCGCGGCACTGCGAGACATCGTGCAGGTATTCAAGGCACGCCCACGCAATCGAAAGCCCGTCGAACGTCGCCGTGCCGCGCCCGATTTCATCAAGGATGACCAGCGAACGGTCGGTCGCCTGATTCAAGATCGCCGCCGCCTCCACCATTTCGACCATGAAGGTCGAACGCCCGCGCGCAAGGTCGTCGGAGGCGCCCACGCGGCTGAAAATACGGTCGACCGCGCCGATATGCGCGGACGCGGCTGGCACGAAACTGCCCATCTGCGCCATCAGCGCGATGATCGCGTTCTGGCGCAGGAAGGTGGATTTACCCGCCATGTTCGGACCGGTGAGCAGCCACAGGCGCTGCGCCGGGCTTAGGTCGCAGTCATTGGGCACGAAGGCGGTATCGCCCAGCGCGGCCTCCACCACCGGGTGGCGCCCGCCGGTGATGACGAAGGCGGTGCCATCGTCGATGACGGGGCGGCAGTAATTCTCCTCGCTCGCCAGCTGCGCAAGGGCGCAGGCCACGTCGATCTGGGCAAGGGCATGCGCAAACCGCGCCAGTGTCTCGCCCTGCGCGCCCACGCGCCGGGCAAGGGTCAGCGCGCAGTGCCGGGCGGGTTCATCGAGCAACGCGAAACGGTGTGGCAGTCGTGCCTGCGCGAGCTGGCGGAAGAAACCCATTGCGAGTTGCCCGAGTCGCACATGCGCGATGCCCTGCAGTCGGTGGCGGTGTTCGACCACCCCGACCGCAGCCAGCGCGGACGCACCATCACGCATGCGCACTATTTCGATCTGGGCGATGCGCCGTTTCCGGCCGTACGGGCAGATGACGATGCCATGCAGGTGGAGTGGGTGCCCGTGGAAAAACTGGCCGCGATGGAAGAAGAGTTTTTTGAGGACCACTTCCACATGCTGGACCACTTTCTGGTCCTCACGACTCCGCCGTGAACCCAGTCAACCGCGCTGCACAGCTTGCACCGCCACGGAAACTTTTGCCTTCGCCCAGGGCCCCACTGCCCCTGCCTAAAGCAGGATGACCTCTGCGCGGCCACTCAGGATGGGCTTGCACAGGATCTTGTAGCCGTCCGCATCAAAGCCCGGCGCCACCTTGTCCAGCAGCCGGGCTTCGTCTGCATCACGGACGCTGCCCAGATAATGCCAATGGTGGATGACGTGGATTTGCTGCCCGTCACCGTCGCGCTCGACCAGTCCAATGGCGCCCGGATAGGGCCAGCAGGCCACCCGCAGCCCTTCAAGGCCGGTGAACAGGCGCTGCCGATGCACATCGGGGTCTTCATCGCCGCGGCACACGCCCGCGTGGTGGGTCGGCGCCGACGGCGCGGAACGCGTCGTCG
>CALBME010000137.1 GCA_937896295.1 uncultured Micavibrio sp.
CGTTAAGGCCGATGAATACCTCGCCCAGGACGAACAGAAGGGGGAGGGATGATGGATAAATATCTTCAGAAAGCACGAAAGGCCCGTAAGGTTAGGAATTGTGAGAAGAAAAAGGTTTATCAAACGCAGACCGAGGCCAATACGGCAGCGGAAATACGCAATCAAACGGCGTATCAATGCGACATATGCAGCCTGTTCCACCTGACACACAAGCCATGGGGCGTAAAGAAGAGAATACAATCATGAAGAAAGCTGACATCAGCCAAGATGCGCTATGGAGGCTATGCGATTTGATTATCGAACTCCTGCATGAAAACAAAGAACTGAAGGAACGGTTATCATGACCCCCACACCCCAGCAGATCAAGGCGGCTTTGAATGAATATTTTCGTCCAATCGATCCGTCAGCATGGAAGTACATCAACCGTATTAAACTCTCATTCAGCGAGCAGGAATACGAAACCATCCGCGCCCTCCTCCAGCAGGCCAGCGATGAGGAGATGGTGCGGGTTCCGATAGAGCCGCCACACGATGTCATTTCAAGAATGGGTGATCTAGCTCAAAGAATAGCGCTCAGTAAAGAATATCCATGGCCGCGTTACATGATGGATCTTTATGCAATCGCGCTCACCGCAGCCGATGCCGGGGAGGTGAAGCCGTGAAAGATCAATTAGGTTGGTTGCTGTATGTCGCCGTTCTTTTTTTGATAATGGCATTTGTACCGTTTGGATGTGCAGCACAGATGCACTATCTAAAAAAATTCAATGCATATATGGAGGACACCCCATGACGAACAACCCCGAAATGCCTGAAATGCCTGAAATGCCGGATGAGATATGGGCCGCACAAGGAAAAGACGGAACCACCTATTGGGCGCGCCATCGGCATGAAGCTTTAGATAAAGGCGATGCGATAAAACAGACGCGCTTTGTCCGCGCCGCCCGCCCAGCAGCCGTTGATGTTAAGAAAATACGGAAGCGGGTAAACCAAAGGCCGGAAACTCTTGCCGGGGAAGGACAGTGGCTTTGGGTAAATGGCAAGGCAGAGGGCTGGAACGACTGCTTAGACTACCTCGCCCAACACGGCCACCTGACCCCTACCCCTACGGGCGAACGGGCGGAGGCTTTGTCACCTATAGACTGCCTGAATGCCATTCAAAGCACAGTGCTTTACGGGAAGATCGGAGCACAGGTTAAGCGGGATTTTGCTAACGAGATCGAGATAATCCGCCACGCCCTCAGCCAACCCGTCCACTGCACATGTAACGGAAAAATTCCACATCCTTTGAAGACTGGGAAACTTTATCCAGCCTCAACTGTTCTGTGCGATATTGCCGGACAAGAGGGTAATGATGGTTTTCCTTACGAAACTATGCAACACGTTGCCGATATGCTTCAGCGTTGCGGGCAACCATTAGACGCACCCGTCCACTGCACGGGGAGTGAGGTGCAATCGATCGCGAAGTCTGTTGACTCCGTTTTAAAAGAAGATGGAGGCTTTTGGCATTCATGTTCAGGCTGCCACGAGACAATTGACGGGCATACAAACGCGCCGTTCAGCAATATCTTTAAATGCTATTTAGGGTCTGGTTGTCATGAATGCGGTGGTATTGGCGCAGTCTGGGACAACACCGACTATGAGGATATGGCTAGATCAATAATGGAGAACAACAATGCATGAAGATATTATCCGGGAACGGTTTGAGAAAGAAATGAAGCGATGCGGCCTTAATACTAACCGCGATGTACGACCTGAAACCGGACACGTGTACGTTTGCCCAGAAGTTAGAGCACGATGGTCTGGCTGGCAAGCCGCCTATGCGTCAATGCGCGAGATAACTAAGGCCATCGCGTATTTCTACGAAGGTTTCCAGAGCGGTGGATATGGCACAACGTCTGATAAGTCCTACCCTGCTGAATGGGATGACTTACTGGCGATTGCGCGGAAGATGGAGAAGAACGGCGAACTGAGTCGCGAGATCGAGGAGCTGCTGGCTGCTCCAGACAAGGCGATGATGGAGAAGTTAGAGTTCTGGTGTGATATCCAGTTGCCAGAGGATATGAGTACACAGAAGCATGAGCAGGTTTCTGACGGAGATGATCCATTCAGAACATTCGAAAGGGGTTATGATGCGGCTTTGGAATTTGTGCGGAAGCAATTCCCCAAACACGCCGCACCAGCCGCGCCGGATAGCGGGGATGACGCTCTGGCAATCTTTGAAGATTGCTGCGTCCGAGAATATCACGCTATGGGTACGCAATGGCAGATAGAACATTACGAAATTGACCTTCGTATGTCTGGCGACCAATACCGCCAGTTTATAGCCGCCCTCTCCAAAAAGCGGGAGGGGTAGATGGTGAAAATTGGATCTAGGCAGATCGATCTTTTAAGAAGATTTGTGCCGGAGGAATGGTTATCAATGGAGGACGGACACGTCAAAATTGAATACAAAAATATACGGCCATCAAGACGAAAAGATAAACCATGGTGGCCCGAAATGGATTCACTTATAAAACGGGGCCTTCTTTGTGTCCGCAGGAAAACCACAGAAACCCTCATGGGGGACGACACGTTTTACAAGGATTCCCATTGGCAGGCGGCCACTAGCTGGAAAGGCATTCAAGCATTGAAGGATTTAACCACCGCGCAGAAGGAGAGTGAGAAGTGAAAGAAGATAAATCAGAGGTAATCGGTATTGACTCCGAAACGGCAAAAAGCCTTGAGGTTTGCGGTCAAAATCTATTGGAACATGCGCAGGAACACTGGCTCGATATCGACTGCATGAAGTGTGGTCATGGATGCTATTGGGAGCCGTCCGATTTCCAAAATTATCAATGCAGCCAATGCGGGGATAAAACGCTTTACAAATTGAATACGAGGACGCAATGACGGATACACCACTGGATATATCTGATAAAGATTACCCAAAGGAATTATGGGTCTATAACCGAAATGGCAGAATTGAAGCAAGAGACAGTTCGATTGTTGTTGGAAATGTTTTGTACCGACGCGCAACACTCTTGGACGCCACCCCCGACGCGCTCAGGAAGGTGCGGGATAAACTGGAATACCTTGCCAGTTGGCAAGCCAAAGATGGCGATAGCGTTGTGCCAGAAGTTGCGAATGAAGCACTCACCCTGCTCGACGGCAGCTATCCAGTGCCGGAAGGATACGTGCTGGTTAAGCGGGAGCCTACAGAGGAGATGATTAAGGCTGGACAGACGTGCACGATACCAATGAATTTATATTCAATATGGGGAGCCATGTGCGCGGCGTCGCCGGGGGTTGAGGAAGGGAGATGGTGATGGATGAAGGAATAACGAATGCATTCATTGCGTGATGTAGTTTCGAGCACCGTAAAGGGTATCGCGGAAAGAGTCGTGATAATCAACGATGAAGACCTTTACTCCGTTGTTGCCGAAACTTTCATGAAGGGCTGGAATATGTCCGATCATTATCGAGGGGAAGAAGACGCCATCGATTGGATGATTAAAGAGAGAAACTCGGCTGTTGAACGCATGAAGCGTAAAGTTGAACAGAACCGAAAGAAACTACAGGATACGCCATGACCCACGAAACCATACTGCGCCTGATCGAGAGGAACGCCCATGACTGAAGAGCCGGAAGCTGTGAAGTTTCTAAGAAAACTGAACGATGCGCAGTCCATAGATTATGGCGATGCGACTAAATTCTTTGCGGAATGTCCTGCCGATATAATAGCCCACATCGACGCCCTCGCCGAGCGACTGAAAACGGCGGATGAGACACTGGCGTTTTATGGGGATGAGGAAACCTATGATTCTAGGCTTGTGACGCAACCTTGCGAATGCTGCACAGATATCATCGCCGCGCCTATTGAAGAAGATGAAGGCCAACGCGCCCGCGAATGGAGGGGGAAGTGATGACACTGAATGAGTTTATAGATGAAACAAAACACGACATAGAGCGCTTTAAGGAGTTCTGGTTATTGAACAGGGTAACGGATAAAGACGGATTTCCCGATTCGCTGGACGCAGGGGAATGGTATGAGCAATTCCTAATGTGGTGTTCGACATGATCCCCGTACACCTACAACCCGATGGCTCCTATATCTGCTGGGGACGCCATGCAAATTACTTACATAAAAATTTTTTAATGTAATATCATTTATTATTTGATATTTCCGCAATCCGTTCCAGCTTGCTACGATCAGCCATCCATGCATACCAGACATCTGCAATCCATTGTGCGTATGCCACTGATGTATCAGCAGGCGCAGCGGGAATAGGTTCAGGTGTTGTCAGGCTACTTGGTACAGTCAGGGGATTACTTATCCAAGTAGAGCATCCGCACAGTGTCAGAAATGACAGCAGCAGGGCGAGACGTATCATTGCTTTGTCCTATGGTTTGAGTGACTTTACTATGGGATGCCGATAATGCAGCCTGTATTGTCGCCTGATAGTCCTGGGCTGCGCTGATGCGTAAAGACTGTTGTAAATGCTTGGCAGTGTCGGCAGCATCTCTGTCGGCCGTGCATGACTCATAACCGGAATGGCGCAGATATAGGCCAGCCAGCCCCAAGGCGACTACAGCGCCAAGGACGGCCACAAGTTTACGGTTGGCAAGGATCCAAGGGATGACATTAAACATACCGCGCATCCTTATACCCGTCAGCAAGTTGCACATGACCGAAATCAGGCTTTTTCCAGTCGATCCCACACTCTATTTTAACATGCAAATCTTCTGCCGCCGTTTTAATGGCCCATATAATAGGATGGTATAAATCATCCTGCCATGACGGTTGCCCGTTCAGAAATGCGGTAACGTCAACTGCATGACCAAGCCCATCTTTACCGGGGATATGCTTTGATTGAGTTGTCCATGTCACTATTTTACCTGGCTTCGTTCGGCCTTGCGCGTACAGATCATCCTGTTCAGCCTGTGTCCGCACTGCTTTGGCAACAACGCCATAATCAACTTCCGCATATTTATAGCCTTCCAGAATAACCTGAACCAGTTTTGGATGGACGCCGACCAGATTATCAAGTGTGCGCTTGGATGGTTTGAACATATCATGCCCCCGGCTCTGGTTTCTTCCCGTGAATAGCCCGTGCAAGATGCCCGTTTGTCTTTGGGATTTTCTCGCATAGTTTAATTATAGCATCGTGGCTGTCATCACCAGCTCGCCTTAGTTTTTCCAGCAACTGACAATATTCTTCAATGTGATGTTTCATCTAATTTCCTCTCAACCCGGCGCAACACTTCTGTATTGCCAACGAGAGCTGTTGTTACTGACTCCACCTGCTTTGAAGATAGTGTCATCATGGCGTCTGTCAAAGTATTATATCTATCCTCGCGTTCATTCTCACGCTTGGCGGCGGCGTCCAGCGATGCCTTGACGTATCTGCCGAGCGCGATAATAACCAGCGCCATTCCTGCAAATAAGACCCCTTGTTGTCCGATTTGAGATAAAAGTGCGTCCATGATTACTCCGTTTATGTTTTGATGATTTTAAGAACCACTGCAGAAGGCTGCATGACGTTAAACGGTGTATTGGAGCCGATGGATGATGTCGCAATGTCAGTGCTTGATCCTGAATTTGTTACTTGTTCAAATGTAGTTGTCGCTCCACCACCGCCCGTCGTGCGGTTGACGGTAAGATTGAATGTCGGCAACTCGCCGGTTGTCAATACGTGCGTTTCTTCACCGCCGACATTGCCGACTGCGTTCCCGATGGTTCCTGTACCAGATCCGCCTGAACCAATAGCAGTGCGGCGGCGGAAGTCGGGAAGGTTGAATGTGGTCGATCCATCGCCAACTCCCCAAGTCGTTCCTATGGCTGTAAACAAGTCGGCATATGTCGTGCGCGATACGGCGGAACCGTCGCAGCCCAGATAGCCGGTCGGCACGGACGTTCCGGCAAAGTCTATCATCGCGCCGGTCGGATTGGATGCTGTGCCGTTCAATACGCCGCCTGAGAATGATAGGTTTGTGCCGAGAGTAATAGCCACGATGTTCCCAGACGCGCCCCTGCCGAGCAGGGTATTGGATGCCAGCGCCAGGCCGACAGGTGCCGCCGTGCTTCCTGTGTTGTTGACCAGAACGGTATTGGCGGCAATCGTGCCAGACGGCGCGGCCATGTTCTGTAGCAGCGTCCAGTATGTCGGATTGCTTAATGCGTTGCCGGTGTTGTCATCTGTGACCGATCCATAAATCTCATATGTCCCGGCCTTTTTGACCATGGATTTTTGGAAATAGGTTGTTTCCGCGTCATACTCCGGTATGCCTTCTTGGAACAAATAGGCCAGCTGAGTCGTGTTGATATAATTTAGCGCCTGCATTTCTTCCAGCGTTGGCAGATTGTCGCCGCTGATCGTGGCTTCCGACCATCCGTTTAGATAGGCCGATAGCGCCATCAGCGTTGCAAGGTTATTGCTTAAAACCTTAGTGCCAGCCCGCGCCGATCCAAATTGCCCGTTATTTGAGGCATTGGAGCCGAAAATCTTTTGAAATACGCGGGGTAGCTTGGCCATTTCAACCCTATGTCTTAATGATCTTGTTCATGATGATCGTCGGCTGAACCACGTTAAACGGAGCGCCGCCGCCTTCGGATGACGTATAGGGCTGTGTTTCACCGCCGCCTGATATCTGCGGATTAGGCCCAGGCTCGGTATAGCCCGGCGGGTATGATGTGCTGCCATAGGGCCAGCCGGCGCCGCGAGGATTGATGCCTATGCCTGCCGAGTGGAAATGGTTGACCAGTTCCCCGACCGTCATCGTATGGGCTTCCTGTCCGCCTGCATCGCCCAGGACAGTGCCATTGACGCCGAACGGTTGACCTGTGAGGCGACCGGCAGGCGTACCGCCCATATTGTCCTTGCCCGCCGTCACGCGTCCACGCAAGTCAGGTATCCCGAACGTGGTCACGCCGTTGCCGCCATAGGTCGCACCTATGACAGAGAACAGACGTGGGTAATCGGCCACGTTCACGATCTGGCCATAACACATCAGATAGCCAGTCGGCGCGGTCGATCCGGCGAAGTCTGTTATGCCGCCGGTTGGGAAAATAGCCGCCTGCAATTTCAACGGCGTGACGATGGTTTCGTCATTTGTGCCGGTTGCTACCTGGTTCGCTGTGGCGATTTTAGCGATGCCTAGAACGGTTTCAGTTGCTTGCGGCACGGTGGACGGTACATCCAGATCTATCAGGAATTTCCAGTTGACCGCATCTGTCAACGGATTGCCTATGTTGTCGTTTGTCAGTGATTTATAAAGCTGGACTGTGCCTGCTTTCTTTATGATGCTGTTCTGATAGTAGGTTGTGCCTACATCATATTCAGCCATGCCCTCTTGGAATAAATATGCGAGCTGGCGCGTGGCGATATAGTCCATCGCTTGAAATTCTTCAAGGGCAGGGAATTTTTTTGTTCCGACAACGGCATCAATCCAGCCGTTATCATAGGCAGGCAAAGCCTGCAATACGTCGAGATCATTTGAGAGTATTTTTGTTCCGAACGCAGCCGATCCGAACTGCCCGTTATTGGAAGCTGATCCGGCCAAGATTTTCTGTGTTTTTCTGGTTATCTTTGCCATGTCAACTTATCTGATCGTAAATAAGGATGCTACCACCATTAGTATCATAATCCGCGTAAGTCGTGAAGCCTCTAATATTTGATGATAAATTGAACGCAGGCGCAAAGGTTGACGCACCTGTGCCATCTCCCCAGGTTATCAGCGTATCATCCGACCATGCATCGTCTAGGGTTCCCAGATATGCATAAGACGTAAAGCCAAAGAACGGCTTGGCGACGTTCGTAATCAGCGTCAACCCTACGCCCATAGGCCGGGGGAGCAGGTTTTTAAGCAGGGCGGCATTGATGATAGCCGTCAGATTGTCCGTGATAAAATAGACCATGTGCATGTCGCCCGTGCTGTCGGGGCGAATGTCGCGGCCAAATATAGCGTAAACACTGTCATTTATTTCTTTATGAGAATGGTTGATATTATTCTGCAATATTTTAAGTCTTATAATAACGCGATAGTCATCATCATTTAATGAGTTGGTTATACTCAAAATACTATTGTAATTCAGAGTACCATTATACTGGTTATCGTTATAGTCTGCATAGGTCGTGAAGCCCCATTTTTCTTCACTGTCAGGATCAACCTCGGTATAATTTGTGAGGCCAAAATAGTTGATAGGATCGTGATTGATATAGAACCGATCAACGCCGACATATTTTCCGATCACATCAAGCTGAGTGCCAACCGCGCTATCAACAGCATAACCATCACGAATATCAAAAAGTATGCCATCGGCCAGAACCTCACCTGCAAGAAGTTCAATAGTAGCCTTTGCTTTAGGCTTATTGTGATATTGAATGATTAGTAAATTCGCGTAGTAATCAATCAGGTCTTGTACATCTGCCATTTATACCACCGTGATATTGATGCGCGATGCGTCCAGCGTCCATTTTGACGCCAGCGTATCAACATCGAGATAGTCTGTATATGTCACGCCATCGGTTGATATGGCCGTATCCAGCGCAACGCCGCCACCACCATAGTAATTTATTGCTTCTGTCGCCGCTGCCGTGATGCTGGCAGTTTCTGCGAATTGACCAATTTTATATTTTAAATTCGCGGCCATGTATTCTGCAATTGCATCCGTATCGAATACGAATAAAGGCGTCGTGCGTTTGATGGTAAATTCTATATATAAATCCTCGGCAGTAGGTCGGTCAAACAGAGCCACAAATAACGCGCCGGATGGTGTGATGATATTGACGGAAACGCCTCCCTTCATATTCGCGCCATAGGATTTATCGGCATAGATTACCTCGCCAATATCAGAATTTGCTCCACCTTCAGCAATGAGCCATATGCCATGCGCGGGTATTCCGTCCGCATCCACGCTATCCGTCACGTTCTCATACAGCTTTGCATCTGTAACGCCAGTTAGAGCCAGAACGTCGCCCAGCATCCCGTTTAGATATCCACTGGATGAAAGGGCAACGGATGCCTCGCGCCGGGTGCGAAGCTGTGCGTCTGTTTCTTCTTCTTGTCCTATAGACAGGGCGGCGCTGGAATTATTTATGGCAGTTACGCCAAGCACAATCGTAACGGGGTTGTTAATCGTGCCGATTGTTGTATTGACCAGTCCTATTTTCTGCGCCCGGAATTCCAACGTATGGGTTCCAGCGGTCAGGGTGGATGTATCGATAAGAATAAATTGATTGCCCGAATCATCCTGCACCGTGTAGCCAGTGCCGCCCACGCTGTTGAAATTAGCATCCAGCCCGGCCAAGGTTACGGTTCTGTCAACCGTGATATCAATAGGCTGGATCGTGAACGTCCCGCCCTGGCGCACGATATTATTAATAACCACGCGCTGATCCAATATGCGCCCGACCGCCTGATCCGGGTCAAAGCCATTATTAATCTGGACGGCCAGTTCCCTGATGTCTATGGCGACTTGTGCCAAGATGTTGATCATTTGCCCGTCAGGGCTGTTCTGGTCAGTATTGATGTCAATGCCGTAAATATCCTGCATCCCGGCCACAAGGTCAGCCACGATCTCTGGCAGGGTTTTTACACGTAGGCCGGTTGCGTCAAGAATATCGGGCATTATTTAAATCCCTAGCGTCAGTTGATCCTGAAAGTCCTTGCTATAGATTGTATTGACGGAATAACGGGCAGTAAACGTACGGCCATTTAATACTGTATCAAATGACGTGATTGCAGTCACTCCGAAGCTTTGCAGAATGACGCGGCGCAAGTCCAGTTCCAGCAGGCCGCGCTGGTTTTTGCTGCCGAGTCGGTTTGTCCAGTCGATCCCGGCGCGTATGTCGAAAAAGCAATCATTTACCCAGCTATATAAGCGGGTCTTAATATTCAATCCTATGGCCTGGTTCTGATCGACGTAATTCGACACGCCCGCCCCAAACGTCCAATCGCCAGTGTCAGTCAGATTTCTGAAAATCATGATCCACCTATCACTATGCCATCCACGACTTGAACCACGTCAAACGTCCCTGTAGCGCCATTTCCTGCATGGATAGACCTTCCGGACTCCTGCCTGATATTGCTGTTTATGCGCCATTCGTCCCCCTCATCGCCGTATGTAATGCCGCGTATGGTCAGGTTGCCGCGTATCAGGGTATTGCCTGTTATTTCAACATTACCATGATGCAGGAACAGTGTCGCTATGGTTTCAATAAGGTTTGTTTTAAGATCCATCTGACTATTGCCGCCACCATGGGATAGCCGTATGCCGTTTGCCAGATAATTAACGATGGAGTTCGTTAAAGGCCGGATGCCGACAATGGCGATAGCGTCTGACATATCATGCAGGCGCGGGGATGTCGGCGCAGTTCCGCCGCCTGTTGCCTGCCAGTTATCAAGTTCCCGATCATTAAAAAGCACGATGCAGTTATCGCCTGCGACAATCGGCATGGACAGAAAATCAACGCCGCCGAATAACGTCATGACAGGGCATTTTAATATCAAAGGATATTCTTCAATCGTGCGCGTTCCGTCCGGGTTGACGGATACGACTTTTTTCAATGCCAGCTTGATCGTCGCAGTCTGTGTTGCCGTGTCAAAACTCTGAATGATGCCAATCTGCGTACAGTTGATCGACTTCATAATATCGGTTTTATGATCGTCCAGCACAACCGGCATAGTCGGCGGATATGGGGTTTTATAATTGCTCAACTGGAACCGCCTTCCCGAAAACTTCACTTCCAAGGTTAAGGCTGAATATTGATCGACACGCGCCGCCAACCGACGCGGATATTGTGCCTTGATGTGTTACGCCGACAACTTGGCGCTTGGCATTATAAACCGGAAGAATAAGAGATTTTAATTCAGCAAGCTGCATAAGCCTTATGCCGGGTTCAAGCAATGTAGTCACGGTCAGGAATGTTTCATCCCGGCGCGGCGTATCTAAAAGGCCGGTTTCAACGCCTAAAACTGCAACCTCCGTATCAATGTATTCGTTATTTTTCATGACGTAAACTTTGCCATCTTCAATAAAACACTGGCTTTGGCTATATCTTTTTATTATTTCCCATACATTGCCATTGAATGTAATAGGCCGTAGCGGTGCAGGGCCGAAATCACCGATGCCGCCAACTGAAAGGTTAGGAAATTTACCAATGAGGAATTTGAACATATCCTCCATGGTTTTTCCTGATGAATATGTTTCTGATATTGTAGTCGATATAACATCCACGTTAGCATCGCGCGACTCGATCATGGTGATGATGTCAGTGCCTTGACGCGCACTGGATGCCTCCCATATATCGCCTTTGAAAACCGTCGTCAGATATTCATAGCCGATCTCAAAGACTATAGTTCGGCGGACGTTGATATTATATCTGTCTTTAAAAATCCTGTTCCTGAGATTTTCAGACAAGTTATAAACCTCTATATTGCAAGTGTTCTGGTCGCTGAGATTGTGTTTCTCAACCGTGAAATTTATAGTCAGCGGCAATGTCAGGACGATCAAATCCCCGCCGTCTTTTGGATCAATCGTCAGTCTGTAGCTGCGTCCGAATTTCTTCATGAGAAATATGATGCCTCTATGGTCGCTACTTCATCCTTATCCAGCAAATAAATCCCGCAACGCTGGTTAGAAAAATCATCTACATACAGCGGATCAAGGCTGTCAGTTGACAAGCACGTAATGCCAAAGTCGATAATGTTCCTGTAGTTGCGCAGGATATTCGGCGCGGCGACGATCTGGATGCCATACACCTCGAACGTGCCTTGTTGAATATCCATCGTCCATATTTGCTGATACGGCATATATCGCAGCGTCATGGTGACTTGTATGCCAGTGATGCCTGTCAGGAAAAACTGTTGATATGGGGATGATGTGATTTTGTTCAGGTAATTCATGGTGTCACCGGAGGCGGAGATTTAGGATTAGTGCCTGCAAACTGCGCTGTTTTTCCTGCTATGAAGTCCTTGAACTGTTGCTCTGTCAGGTCAATGCCTGGGCCTGCATTGTTTCTAAACCCAACGGCGGACGGCTGGATCGTTCCGGCAATAATGCCGCCTAATGCTTTATTCGCCCACTGCATCGCGGCGCGTCCAGTGAAAATGTTTCCATTGTCTGGCAAGGTTGAATAAGAGTTTGTTGGCAACGCCTTTGCAGACAATGCCTGATTAGAGGGGCCGAATTGCTGCTTTTGCAATACGCTCAATTCTGAAACAGTGCGGATTTGTTTCAGGTTAATCGTGAAATCGCTTATGAATTTACTTCCCTCTGGCTGCATGGCCGTAATGCTTTCAATCGCCATGCTGGTTACAAATTCAAACGGCGTCTGGACGGAAACAAGGATTTTCTGTTCCATAAGCGATTTGAAATACATATATGCTTGCTGTTGCTTGCTTCCGCCCGATGCAAGGTTTTTAACAAATGACCAGTAATCTGCCGCCTGACTTACAACATCATTCAATGCCAGTTTTGAGAACGAATTGGAATCCAGCAGTGCCTTTGTCTGCTTTGCGGCCTGCGATAATGCGGGCAGGGCAGCAGATACGGTTGTCAGTTTCTGCACGGCTTTTTGCAGGAACGTCCCGCTATTTTCATCCTGCCTGAATACCACCTCCCCGACATAGCTTTTCAATATCAGCTTTTTCGGACGTATGGCGATGTGATCTTGTAACGCGCTGTTGTCCTCTAAATAATGATCTGTGATCTCAGTTGAAAGATTGACGGTCGTATCGCCTTCTATATCAAACACAAATCCGCCAAGGCCAAAAGCGTTTGCCGGGGATACGACATAGCTATTAAATCCGTTGATTAAAAGGTCTATCGGTGTTGCGTCTGCCAATTAAAACCCCGTCGCTGGAATGGCTTGTGAAGTGTTATTGATCTGCCGTTTTTGTGCCGCGCCGATTTGATTGCCTATTGCGAATGCATCTTCAACGCTGTGAATATTATAAAGATTGTGAAACGTATTTTGAACTGGCTTGTTCATTTCCGTCATGGCTTGGTTTGATCCATACCGCAAATCAAGCGTACCCTTTAACATTTTCTCAATGCTAAATCCGCCTTGGTTCTCAAGTTCTGACTGGACGGCGGCTTCATTGATAGCCGTCACTCCCGATCCAATTGCCTTGCCAGTCCACTCTAAAGCAGTGTTTGCGCCTTGCTTTATCACATTGCCAGCGTCTTTAAACCACGTCGACCAGTTATGGCCTGGCTGGCTCATATACTCGCCTATTTGTTCAAGGCTGACTGCTATGCCTGCCAGTGCTGCGGCAAGGATGACGGCTTCAGGCGTCAACACGCCGAACGCCAATGATATTGTGCCTATACCAACAGCCAGCGCAGTCCATTTAAAATCGCCCAGTGTGTTTAATGCCGTGTTGATATTTTTAATCCATCCAACTGCATCTTTGATAACGGGGATAAGTTTTTTAAAGAAGTTGATGAAATTATCACCATACTGCGCGGCAATCTCGTTCCTGAAATCGCGCAGCGCCTCCGTAAAGTCATTCCACCGTCTGCCTTGTTCAATCAGTCGGTTTATTTCTTCCTGCGACATGATCTGGGATTTGAATTGCTTATTGTATTCTTCCGGCGATAGTTTTGCGGCGTTTATAAGCAATGCAGGATCGAAGCCTAATTCCTTGACCTTTTGCACCCATGCCTGATGGTTGCCGTAAATTTTATCCTGTCCGGCTTGAACCTGTTTAACCAGCGTATCGAATATCTGGACTGCATCATCGTTTTTAACGTCAAGCCCCAAGATAGCAAACACCGCGCCATTGCCGCCAAGGGATTTAACTTCTGTGATTTTAGCCGATACAGCGTCAAGAGATTGCAGGAATGAGCTTAGACCTCCAGCACCGCCGACATACTTCGCCACGTTACCGAAACGCTGGATGCTTTCTTCCGCCAATCCTGTCTGATTGTGTATATTGCGGATTTCATTGGCGGTTTCAATGGCGCCGTCAAGAAATTTATCGATGCCGTAGAGTGCGCCGGTTGCGGCTGCGGACATTTTCAGCAGGCTTTGCAGCCCGTCTTTCAAATCTTCTTTAAATTCTTTCAGCTTTTTATCGTCAACGTCGAAGCCGAGGGAGATAAACAATTCGCCTATATTCATGCCTCGCCTCCCTTATTCAATTCAGTATATGCCCGCTCATACTCGCTTTCAAAGGTTTCATAATGCAAAATCTTTAAAACCGTATCGACCGGCGCGGCCTTTACTGCATCCGGGTTTCCTCCGAAATACCCAGCCTTTGCCAGTCGCATTGCAATAAAATCAGCCTCATCCGCGATATCTATTTCTGGGCTTCTGGTTGTTTTTCCGGCCTGGCCATGAACGGTTTTAACTTTGAAGCCAGACCTTTGAAAAAAGGGGATAGATTTTCCTTCGCACAAGCAATGATTATATCGTAATAATCACCCCGCGCCTCGGCAGGCTCGAACGTGGTTTCCGTGATTTTATCGCCGTTATAAGAGCATCTGGCGAGACATTTGAACATAGCGGCATAAACTACGGGGGAACTGTCCATAGCCAGTAGAGCGGGCAGGAGAACAGCCACGTCGAAGTCTTTCAAGCCCTCCACCTTCAAGTCCATGCCGGTCAAGGCAAGTTCTTTTGCCATAGCGTTTTTCAGGGCAATCGCGTCCTGAAACGGTGCAAGGCCAATGACGACTTTCGCGCCGGATGGTGCAAGAAATTCCATTATTGGATAATCCTCTGGGCTTGGGCAAAGATCATTTCATAGGTCACGGTCGCCTGATCCGTATCGCCGGACGTGTTATCCTTGCCTTCAACGCGGCGCTTAATCATGCCGCCCTGTAGCTGATATACGTCGCGGACGGTGTTGCCCTGGCCATCGCCCATGATCTTGACGAATTGGCCAGTTGCCAGAACGGTAGCGGAAAAATCCTTATCCGATGCCGATTGCTTTAATTGCATAAACTGATCATCGCTTGATCCGCGCAACAGCTTCAATGTCAGGTTGGCATTGTTCCCGGTTTCATCGCGGGCAAAAACAGTATTTTTATTCTTGCCTGTTTTCGTCTTAACAATCTCATTCGGAAACGCAATCATGGTCACGTCATCCGTGGCGAGGTCATTAAATATGCGGTCAAATAGTGTCAGCGTATCGTCGCCGGTAATGGTGTATGATGTCATGGATATCTCCCTTAATTATTGACCAGAACAATAACGTCGCTGTGATGAATAGCACCGGCGCGTTTAATCGCAATCTGTACCAGCGGCGCGATACGATTGTCACGATCGCCGGAATTTTGCTGAACAACCGGCAGGCTGTAAATGTAATAGCCATTAATCAGGATGTTGTTCTGGAAGATTTGCGGATCGCCGAACGTCTCGCTGGATGTCCATGATCCAGGCGCAATGCAACCGGCACGGGCAAACTGGACGCATACTTGCGAGTAAGCGTTTTTAAGGCCGTTCATGCCAGTTTCAGTTTGCGGGACTTTCGTATTCGTCTGGCGCAGGAAGTTAAACCCTGCGGCTTCCAGTGCGAATTTAAGAGCCAAATCAGAGTAGGGGTTATCAAAGTAATCGTTGCCGCCAGTTGAGAATACGGACGGAACGCCGTCATAAGAAACATACAAGTCAACGCCAGCCGTTTCTGCCTGCGTGTAAAGCGTCTGGCTGATGCCGTTGTCAGGCTCAATCGTGGCCAGTTGTTTAAGGTTCATGGTCTGGCTGGTATTTGATCCCGTGAAATTGACGGAGAAGCCGCGACCAGCATAAGCCGCCTTCATCAAATTAGCATCCGCCATGGAGTTTGTGTAAAGCAGAATGCGGGTTTTCTTATTACCCTGATCCGCGATAGACTTGCCGATGCCTGCAATGTCCTGCGTCGATGCGACGTGTTGCAGATACATATTATCGAGCGCCTGAATACCGTCGCTGTTCGCCTGAATTGCCGCGTCTTCAAGATCCAGCGTGGACATGACAGGGACGTATCCGACCGCGCCGCTTGTGCGCTGGATCGCTGCAAGGATGGTTTCGCCGATGCTGTTCGTTCCTGCAACGGACGTTCCGGTTGAGCCTGACAGGTAGCCCGCGCCGTTCAATGCCGTGCCTGTGCCGCCTGATACAGCGCCAATGGTGACGGTTGAGGTTGTTCCGACCTTCTTGCTGGTGATACTGATACCGTTTGACATCGCGGTAACAGTGCCATCGACAAGCACGTTCTGGATGATTTTAGCAACGTCCGCCCAGGTCGTGCAGGATGTGAAATTCAATCTGGTCAGGTTGTAACCAACGCTATTGATCGTGACTTTCAAATCCCCGTTATTCACAAGGATGATGTTCGCAAGGTTGGCGCTAATGTCGGCGGTGGTGAATGTGCCAGCCGTTGCCGATACGGAACCGAGCAGGGGGATGATGACAAGTCTGCCGGTGCCGGTCAGGATGTTCGGCGTCTGCGCGAATATCGCATTCGCCATTTTCGCCGTGACGCTATCGGTGCCATAGTCGGCGGCAACCTGTGATGCGCTCAGATAAATATCATATGGGTTAAGGCTGGATGTCGGATCGTTTGTAAACAGCGCCAAGCTGTTGACGTTTTTCTGCGACAGGCCGGACGGCGTGTTCGTGATCGTGACATTGATGATGTTACTGACTGGAAGGATTGCCATCTATCTGATCTCCCTTGATCCTGAATGCAAATATACCATGCGGAGTGCCGATTGTCTTTTCATCATCGACGCGGGTAGTAAAATCATCATAAAAGTCGCCGCCAGTTGATGATAGTGTTCTCTCTTTGTAATACCATACAAAGCAGGGAATAGTAATCGAAAAGCGGTTGATATTGCTTCCGCCTTCCGCGTCTGAAGCGTTAACAAAACTTGAAGGAATACGAAAAATCTTAAACGAATTTTCTTCCTGGCATTGCTCCGATTTTAACGATCTCAGCGCTGCCAGCACTTCCCAATGACGCTGCAAGGCTTCCGTGCTGCGGCTCAGGATGCTGATCTGGATGTTTTCCTTCATCTGGACGCGGCTGGACTCCACAAGATGCACCTCATCCTCAGTGCCGGACGTATAGGCGGCGGTGAATGCGTCATCGCAATAATATTCATCCTGGGCGTGATTGTCGGCATAGTAATAAATCGGCAGTTGTGCCGGTGTGCCGCCGTCAGCCGTGAATGGGTCTGTATTAGCGTCGTTGCTGTAAAACTGTTCAGTAAACGCATCATCGGCGAAATAGTAGTCCTCGCCCTCGATCAATGTCACTTGGTCGCGCACGAAACTGTCAGAACCATATGGCTGGCCGTCCACAAAGCCCACGACCACATAAAGGCGGCTGTCATTCGGGATTTTGCGGTTTTGGTCGCGTATCCATATCGTGTCATCAGGAAGCTGCATAAAGTCCTTGATGATCCGATAGATAAGCTGTTCGGCCAGATTAATCATATCGTACCCTCATAATCCGCTATGAGATGATATTCTATGTAATTATTCAGGCTGTAGTCATTGGTTTTCATGACCTTGTAGTTTTTGCCGTTGTACTGCACCCGGTCATTTGTGGCGAGGTTATTGCTTCCCGTGAAACAATGGATCATCAACCATTCAAAGGATCTCTGGCCTTCCGGCTTTAGTTTCAACTCTTGCGGGCCAAGGGGCTGGATAACGCCGCTCAAGGTGATCGTGGTCGCCGTATCTGTCACAAAGCCATCTGTAACGCTCTGGGTGATTTTGAGCAGGGTTATAGGCTTTTCCCAGCCAGAGAACGCCGCGCCCATCTGCGGCATACCTGATGACTGGTTGAGGGGCATACGGCTCATATTTGCCCCTTCCTGACCACATCGGACGTGATCGACCGGCGCAACTGGCTTGTGTCGATAAGGATCACACTACTGCCCTTGGCGTCAATCGTGGACTGCTTCAATGCGTGCCAGTGACCAAAGCCGCCGGATGAGAATGCCTGGTCAACAATATCCTCGGCACGTACGCCGAGGTTCTGGAATACCTTTTTAAAGTCGCCGGTTTCCATGGCTGCTTTTGTGGATGATGTCGCAAAAGATGACATCAATTCCTTGCGCTTTTCCTCTATCGGCATACGTAGGAATGATCGCGGCGGGATTTGCGCGGCCTCACTGCCAAACTCATGAATAGTGCCAATTTCAGCATTGTTCATAGGGCCGTTGCTTTTACGCATGGCGTGTCCGCCAAGGATGCCAACTCGCGTGATATAGCTGTCTCCGACTTGCTGACGCAGCTTTTCCATCCCGTTAAGATTGAATTTGATTTGCGTCTGCTTTGCCATTTATGGGTTTGTCCATCCTTGTACCCATCCAATGTTGCCAACAAGCTGCGGCAGGACAAGGGATAGATATTTCATGCCATACCCTGACTGCGTATAGAAACTATAGACCGGATTATCCAGATATACTTGAGGAATGCCATAGTTCTCCGACACGTTGCCAACAGACCGCGCCATAAGAGGGAACAGCGCGCTTGATCCAACGCCGCCAGACGCCGTGCGGATATCATTGCAAAGATAATGAGCCGTCAAATACAGATATCCCATCCGTATATTATCGTCGGATGTGAATAGCCCCTGATTAAGGTTGACTTTCGCCTCAAGGAATGCGCGGCTTATATCTGCATCCTGGATATAATTGTCGATATTATCCGCAACTTCCAGCCATACAGTTGCGTCAGTTCCAGGCGTGATGCCAGTCGTTCCATTCACAAGGCAGTCATAGAATAGCCGTGATACAGAATAATAAACCCGCTCGCCTGCATTATACAGCGCGCTCGGGTCATAGGTTGGCAGATAAGGAAAGTCCCTGTAGAAAAAAGCCTTAAAGTCTGCAACGGTGATCGTGCTTAAATCCACAGGGAACCTTCATTATTTTGCAGGCGGGGGCGGCGCGAGGTCGGCTTTAGGTGCATCCGCGAATGGTGTTAAAACTGCTTTTTGATCCACGATTTCATGCGGGTACATTCTCAGCAGTTTTTCACCTAACTCCTTTGGAAGTTCCATGGTTTGACCTGGGCCAAAGTTTGCGGTCTTGTCATCATGCTTGATGGTGAAAGACCGCTTGGATTGATTGTGCAGTTTCATTTATATCCCCTTAGTTTGCGAAGTCGAAATACAGGACTTCCAGCGGACGATAAGCCTGCGCGCCAGTGAACTGGCCATAGCCTACGTTTTGGAACTGGAAGCCGTTGATGGTGTTTTGTAGTGTATTGGTGTAGTCAACCGGGATATCCATGCGGATGGTATCTTCGTCATAGTTCAACAGAACATAGCGGTTCAGGCTAAGGTTATTGTTGATCTGGTCAGAATAAGCGCAAGGCAGAATTTGGAAATTAGGATTGCGCGTGATGGTGCGGAATACCATCGTCAGGTAATCCAGCTTGCTGATGTTCGGATAGGTTGCCGACACTGGCGCGGCCAGGCCATCATAATCCAGTTCCGGCATGATGAAGTGCGTAGGCATTGCCGTGTAAGCGCAGTTTGTGCGGTATGCGCCGACGATTGCGCCGACGAAGGTGGAGAACTCGCTTTCCGACATGCTCTTGATGTATTTGGTGATGACGGATGTATTCGAGTTGACCGTGGACTGAGACAGCAGGCCCATGATGTTTGAGTTTTGAGCGGAACCCAAAAACGCAATTTTCTGAATACCTAAATCCCAGTTTTTCTTGCGGCTGCGTTCTTTGGCTGTGACAAGATCCCAGTTACCGGACTTGGCGGCAAGCTGAAGGTCAAAGAATGACCATGAAACTTGTTTTGCCCAGTTGACAATCGGAACATGGATTGCATCAACGCCAGCATCTGTTTCAGCAAGGCGTGCGTCAGATGCCGCCGTGTTGATGATGCCTGTCTCGAAGTCACCGCCAACAGAGAAGTCGCGGTAAGTGATGATCTCGCTCGACCATGCGCCTTCACCAACGCGCACCGGCAGAAAGTCAGCAGGCGGGATGGTAAAGAATTTCTGTTCAACAACGCGCTTGGAGATTGCGGTCAGCGTGGTAATGCTGATCTCATAACCGAGTGCGTTCTTTAATTCGCTATTGTATTGACGTTGCAAAGCGTCAGCGCGGGCCTGTTCCCTTGCATTCAGGACAACAGGCTCTCCAAGGCTATTAAGGATTTGATGTTTCATTTCTTATTTCCTTCTTCCCGTTTCCTGATGATTACGTTTGGATGTAGTTGATGGTGTACTTGATAGATGTACCGCCAGCAGCGTTCGATCCGACTTTGGTAACAACCAGGCCATCGCCCGTACCTAGCGGAACAGCCCATCCAGCGTCTAGGGTGACGCCGGTATCGTTGTTGACCAGCACTGCTCCGTTGGTTAGCTGTGCCTGTGCAGCGACTGCGACCTTGACCGGCGAAACGTTGCTGGACTGGACATCGACGCTGGTGGTTGTGGTAAAGTTTCCAGTCACGCGCTGAGTAATATTCGTGACTGTAATGGCCTTGCCTGATACGCCAGCAATAAGCGTCTTGCCTGCGTTAATCTCGGCCAGGGTCGCCGTGACGGTGGCAACCTGTACACGATCCTCAAGAGCGGCAGCCAGACCAGCAATATCGCTGATCGTCTGGCCAAGGACGGCAGGGTTAAGAACCATGATGCGGATAAGATCGCCGTCAGCGGTTGCTTTATCCAGCGCCAGACCAGCAACAGGGTTGGTGCCTGCGTTGGTGATGACTTTGTTTGTCGTGTAAACAACCTCAACTTTAGCGCCGCGTGCAATGGCCGCGCCTGCGGTCATGTACATGACGCTGTAGTTAGTTGCAATCTCGACGCGGGACAGCGCCGGGAAGGTTGCGTCTTTCAGGTTACGCACGACAAAGCCGAACGTCGCGTCAGTGTTAGCCGCAAGAGCCACAACAGTCGGCAGCGGTACGGCGCGGTCATAAAGCTTGACAGCTTGACCGGCAACAAGTGCAGATGCCTGGGTTGCATCAACAGCCATGGAGAAAACGCTGCCATGGAACTGTAGATCCATCTCGCCCTGTACAGGCGTCATATTGAACTGGTTGGGATTTAAGACCATTTTAAAAACTCCTCGTTATGATTGATTAGCGTTTTGCAGGGGAGCCATAGACCAGCTTGCCGCGTGCAAGTTTATCCATGGATGTTTCAATAGTCGTTACTTCTGGCTTTGCATTGAGATGGGCGTTTGTCAGTTCTTTAAAATGGTCTTTCTTTTCGTCAGCGGAATTTTTCTTCTCGCCTTCATCATCGGACTCGTTTTTCTTTTCTTCATCTTCATCCGAGTTGGTCATTTCTTCGGCTTCTTCATCCGCGTCAGCCTCGGCATTCTTTTTTTCTTCTTCTTCCGATGCATTTTTCAGGGCGCAATATGCGTTTGTCAGTTCGGTGACGGTCATTTCCTTGCCGTTGACCATGACCTTTTGATCGCCAGCGTTTTTAATCTCGTCAGATTTTTCCTTGGCTTCAACAGCGTCGATCATCTCTTTGAGAGATGCGGATTTGCCGTTTTGCAGTTCAACCATCGTATCTTCATCAACGGTTGCGACTTCTTCCTTTTTATTCTTCCAGAATTTCATGGTTCTCTTTCCTTCTGATTTTGAGTTTTGAAGTTCGGTCAGTCTTTCCCGTTGAGCGGCTTGGTAAGATTTGAATTCATCTGGGGTTAAAATGCAAGCGCCTTCATAGCGTGGATCTGGCACAATCGCCAAATGAGTGTATTTTCCGTTCAATATTTGACGGTCGTATGGGCAGTTATGCCATGTGCCGCCTCCGCCCCATTCAGTAGGGATGTAGGCATTTGAAACACTCCATCCATTCGCTATGGCCTGGAACGCAATATCATCGGTCGCCATAAACTCAACCCAGAACCATCCATCAAGATCATTATAAAAGCTGTTGCTGATAATGCCGTGGCTATCTTCTTTCAGCGTTTCAAGCTTTACTTCCTGATGAAGAACATAAACCGGCATGCCTATGAAAGACGGCATCATCAGTTTCATATGTTCAGTGTCAACCAGGATGGTTTCGTTTTCATAGCGGGCGATGCCCGGCTGCATGTGCTTGGCGTAAAACTTTGCAGGGAACTGTTTGGCATTCTGCTTTTCGTCAGCCATATGTGGATAATCTCATATTTAATCAATTAGCGCAACGGCTACGCAACGGCAGCCGAAATCCTCGCCGGGGTTGGCACGGCGCCCTGTTTTCTTGTCCACCACGGGCGGACTGTCCCATGAGAAAATCTTGCCCTGCAAAGCTTTGTGATCCGGCCTTTCGCGTTCATCCATAGCGCCAGACCAGCGATAACGTGTTGATCCAATGTCCTTATACCTGGTTTCCCTAAATTTTGACATGAGCAGGGATGTTTCTTGCCTGGCCAGAAACTTTGCTTTGCGCCGGGATACGCCATAGTTATGCTCTATCGCCTTCACCATGCTTTCGGCGCGATTGCCTTGGAATGCCTCAGTCTGCACCATTTCCCGCAATTCCAAAATATTATCTGAAAGCCAGCCCTTAACATATAGATCAAGGTTCTGGCCCCATTCCGCAGCCAGTATGCCGCGCTGCGCCGGGGTCAGGTTCGGCGGGATCGTGATGGTGCGGACGGCTTTCATAAAGTCGCCTTCCATCCAGTCGATAGTTTGCATGTATTTATCTGGAATGTTTGATAAATTATTGATGCTTTGGATATCGACCGAGTCCAGCGTGCGAATGATATTCGCACGCATGGTATTGTAATTTGACTGCGCCGAGGCCACGGCCGTGCTTATTTCAGGGGGCAAGTCAAAACGCGATAGCGACCATGTTTTTGATTTTGGATTGTATGTCGCGCCAATATCGCGCAACCGACGGGATATCGCGGCATTGAATATGCCATGAAATAACCCGTCATCATACCATACTGCGCCGGATTTAATGGCCTCTGTCAAAGGATCTGATTGGGAGTTTTTAAGTTCTTTAAACTCTGTCCTACCGATAGCCTTCAAGAGTGGGATATAAAGCAAAGCATCGAACAGGCGTTTTATTTCCTGTTCGATGCTGGAATAATAGCCTTGTTTAAGCCGCTGAGGTGGTATCTGGCGCAATGCCTTTTAACCTGTTGAAAATCTGCATGACGACAAGGGGAGTGCTGTATTGTCCGACTAGTTCCTTGATCTTTTCAATCTCGGCATTGGTCAGGTCGATATCGCCGCCTTTATAAACCTTGGATGCCAATTCAGCACGATCCAGCTTTTCACCAGCTGAAATCTCGCCCTGATATGATCCGGTCAGGATCTCGGCCACGAGGCGCTTAAGAGGCCGAACAACAGGCTCGCCGCCGTGTTGGATAACCTCCATGATGTCATTGCCATCCAGGTCTTTAAAATTGCCGTCAAGATTAACTTTCATAGTCATAGTTCCTTTATGCTCGGGCCAGAAGTTTGTACGTGACTCCACCGATATTTACTGTAACGGAGGTGTCGGACACTAGAGTTTCAGTCGTAACGGCGCTCTGTGTCAATACCCCTTCGCGGGTGGTGCCTGATCGGGTGAAAAACAGGTTAGTGCCGTTGTATTCAATCGCGCCCGTTTCCGCCGTGGTCATGACGGTGCCTGATGCTATTTTCAACGGTGCGGTGCCTGCCGATGTGGTGGATGCTGGCAGGTGCAGGGCGGCGGTAGGGGCGGCAGTGCTGATGCCGACTTTGCCGGTAAACTGCGCGGCATAGTTATTGGTCGCGCCGGATGGTGCGGCAACGGTCAGGCCGTAGGCATTGGTAACGCCGGATAAGGCCAGCGTTGGTATCAGAATGGCGTGGCTGTTTGTAATGGCAGCGTTTGTGCCAGCCGTCCAGGGGCCGTTTATGTACAGAGTGGCCGCGTCGGTCACGGTGCCGGTTGCAGATGCGAAGGCAACAGTTGGCGCGGCCAGGTTGACGCCGGTATCAAGGGAAACCGTCGTATTGCTGGCGTGCTGGATGGTCGCGCTCATGTTGAAGCTGGCAATTGTGCGGTTGGTCGCAGCTGTTTGTGCAGTCGATGCCGGGCTTGTGAACGTGAAAGGAGTCGCGCTGCCTGTTGCCGCTGCAACCGGAGAAAATGTCATGGTGTTTTGCGTGTAGGTCGAAACTGTGTTTCCATTGGGGCGGAAAAGAACGCTTCCCGTGGTGGTGATGAAGCTGACGCTGCCCGAACCCTTGGCGGAAACCGTCAAGCTGTCGTTTGAACCGCCTGAGATAACACCAAGGGTTACGCCAGAACCTGCCGCCGTTGAGGTGATTTTCAGGCCGTTCGCAGCAGAGGCCGTGCTGGCATCAACCTGAAGGGACGGGTTTGTTGTACCGTTCGCGCCGACTGCAAGAGCCGTGGCGCTGGATGATGTGATGGTATGCGCGGCGGTAAGGATTGTCCCGATGCCTGACATATTATTAGAGCCGTCAACAAGAATGCCCGTGTTCTGTACAGCCGTGCCGCCTGTGCCGTTCCATCGTGCGAGGGCGGTATCTGTCGATGATCCTGGGCCAGTGACGGTGCCTGTGCCAGCGTTCGTCCATGTCATGGCGTTTGAGCCGCCGCCCTGAGATGTCAGGACTTGGCCAGCCGTTCCCGCCGTTGTAGGAAGGTTGAAATTCCACGTCCCGGCTGCGGCTTGGGGTATGATCGTCACCGCGCCGGAGGTATTGCCTGATAATACCAGCGTACCGATAACAGAACCAGTCTGGCCCAGCGTTAAAGCGCCGCTTGATATGGTTGCATTAGCATTGCCTGATACAGCCGCGCCAGTTGATGCATACCATGTCAGTTGCCCGATGGTTCCGGAGTTGACAGTGCCGCTTCCGCCTCCGCCAGCAGGAACAGACCAGTTGCCAGTGCCGTCCATGTAATAGGTCGCGTCATTGTTCAGCTTTTTCAAAAATCCGTGCTTGGCAGTGCTGGAGTTATTGGTCGTGATGTCTGTAAAGGTCAGCGTGGCGTCAGTCTGGTCGCCTGTGTTAGTGCCTGACACTGTGGCAGATGACGGGGCTGAGAGTGTCGCACCATCTGCAATGGTCAGTGTCGCGCCGGATGCAGGAGCGGTGATGATGATTTTGTTTACTGACGTTGCAGTGGCAACCCCGATATTCGGTGTTACAAGAGTAGGGGATGTCCATGCATATGTTGCCATTTGAGCAACGGTTATATATCCCGGCGTCGAGCTTGAGCTTGTATCAACCGGAAAACGCATGGTGCCGGTTGCCGGGCCACGATCTGTTGATCCCCAAATTGTCTGACTAGCCATTTATGCGCTCCATGTTGCAAGGGTTGTGTCAGACCATGATACGTCAGTACCATCGCCTGATGTTATTTGTGTTGCCGATACTGCGGCGTATGGGTAATCCACCTGATAGACTTGTGCGCTGAATAAAGAAACGCGCATCGCCGCTGATGCAGAACGGCAATCAAAGGCCGAGTATATCCGCAATGTGAGAGAAGTGAAAGCGGCTGCGTTTTTAAACGGCAGTGTGCGGAAATGAAGATAATCAGTCCCGCAATACGTTACCCATTCCGCCACGGCAAATGGGCTGGATGGTGTACCTGATATGACGTCATTATCCATCACCAGCAGGCCGGTATTGCTGAGAAGCGATATGCCGAGCCTCGTGAGTGGGGCAGTGCCGGTATAATTTGATATTTTTATCAAACCCTCTGCGCGACACCATCCATCGGGCGTCAGGTTGGCGGCTGTAATAGCCTGGAATGCATAGCATCCCTCTTGCGCGGTGAGGCCGGACGGGAAGTTGTAATCAATGATCTGTTCGCCCGATGCACCCTTTGACAATGTGCGATATGTATTGTTGACCGTACCGAGGCCGGTGAATGACCAGTTTGCAGCCGCCTGCGTCGTGCCAGAAAACATGCTTCCGCTGGCTGTGCCGCCTGTGCCAGCAAAGTTCGGGTTGATGATCTTGTTTCCTGCATCAATAGACCATGCACCGCGTCCGAAATTGGCTATGATGACGGCGGCGAGGGTTTTGCCCATCCAATATGCGCCGAGGTTATTCGGATGCACGCCATCGTCTGAATAGCCGGACTTCCAGTTGAAAGATCCCGGCGATGTGGATACGTCATTCTCATAGTCCCAAATGAATACGGTCGCGCTGGCTTGCGTTCGTACCCATGCGTTATAAATACCGCGCTGGACTTTGTAAGCGGGCAGGTCAGCATCACGCGGCGGAACAGTGCCGAGGATGCACGGAATGCCGAGCGTATTGTTGTAATAGTCGATGACGCCAAGCGCGTTTGTGATGACGCCTGATGCAGGGTCGCCGGATGTGAAATCATTCGTTCCGCCCATGAACACGCCGACATTAAGGCCCAGGGCGGGGAGCAGGCATTGTGGAGCGCGGGCCAGCATAGCGCCTGTGCGCTCGGATGGAATACCACAAGCCGCCTGCTCAAACAGGTGCAGGCGCTGTCCTGATATAATCTGCGCTTGGTTCAGATATCCGCGTCCAGCCGTTCCATATGATGCATTGGCAATGGCGAAAAACTGGCCTGTTGCTGCGGTAAACGTGCCGAACGAGGTGCTATCAACATTGATGGTGAAGTTATTGGCGTCGATAGCAGTTGCAGTATAAACATTGCCGTTCAACTCCGTCATGCCGAGGATGCTGGACGGATACACCTGATCGCCCGTTGCAAATCCATGACCATTTAAAGTCACCTGACAGGGATTGGCCTTCGTAATAGCGGTGGGGTATGCGCTTGGGTGTTTCGTGTTCGATCCGATGATATATGCGCTGATGCTGTCGCCCATGACGCCAACGCGCAATATGCCCGGTGTAGACGGGTTTGGTAAAATAAATGGATTGAGCAGAAAGCCCATTTATTGATGCCCTATGATCTGTACTTTCAATCCAGCGCCGGGAATAGTCGATCCGACTTGCGTTATATCGTAGGTGATGACGTCATCTGCGGCGAAGGTGATGCCATTGACCAGCGCATATGGTGCAGCTGACCCTACTGAGGTTGTCTGTCCAACGTCGATGGATAAGATGGTCGTGAAGATGGATGCGCCGTTTTTCTTGATGTCCACTTTGACGGATGCGCCAGTTGGTGCAGTGGTGAGCGATGCCTTGACGATGACAGGCGTAAACGCATAAGGCGCACGAGTTGTCAGCTTTCCGGTGCCGGTCGTGAGCGATGTAGTCTCGTCCGATGCAGCGACTGCCCATGTTTCTGTCACGATGACGCCAACGGCAACAGCAGCGCCGGGAATAACGTAATCCGTTCCAGCAGCCGCCGTCGATACAACGCCGGAACCATTCGCCTTCATGATGCCGTTGATCGTACCAGCGCCGCCGCGTGCAGCAGGAAGGATGCCGGTCATCTTGGTCGCAAGGTCAATGCTGCCTGCCAGCATGGTATTTGTGATCGCGCCCGCCGTGATGGATGTCGCATTGCCTACGGATGTGACGGGGCCGGTCAGGTTGGCATTCGTGGTGACGGTCGCGGCATTGCCCGTGATGTTGACCTGATCGCCGGTATTCGTGCCGGATACGGTTGCATCTGCGGATACGGTCAGTGTTGCGCCGTTCGCAATCGTGAGCGTGGCAGATGAAGCGGGGGGCGTGATTGTAACCTTGTTGATGCTGGTCGCGGTTGCAACGCCGATGTTTGGCGTGACGAGGGTAGGGGACGCGCCGAACGATGTCAGGCTGGATGCAGTGACGCCAGATGCCAGTGTTGCGCCTGTGAGTGTGCCGGCCGGCGCGACAACGGCGGCAGTCGTGGCGGCTGTGACTAATCCCTTTCCATTTAGCGTGAGGATAGGAATGGCTGTGGATGATCCGATTGCGCCTGTATTGCTGTTGACGGTCGCAAGTGTCAAGACAGATGATCCTGGGCCTGATGCAGTGGCATCGCCTGTCAGCGCGGTGATATAATTGCCCGATGCCTGTTTCGAGTTCAGCTGCGTCTGGATCGAGGACGTAACGCCCGCAACATAGCCGAGTTCCGTGTCTGTGGTTGTGGACGATACAACGCGTTTGCTTCCATCCGTAACCAGTGCGCGGTTGGCGGTCGTGGTTCCGAGGATGATGCCGAAGCTGTTGAATGTGTTTTGTCCTGTCCATACGTTCGTCGATGACAGTGACTGCGTGGCGCTGATGACATACGGATCAATCAGCGTGCCTGTTCCCGTCAGGGCTATGTTTGTTCCTGCCGTGATGTAGTTAGTGATGTTTGAAAGCTTGGCATTCCATGTTGACGCGCTGGCAATGTATGCGTCCGCAATAGCAGTGGCCTGCCATGTTCCGACCGATATTGTGCCGACGCGGGTAAGACTTGATATGGTGATGCCGGATGCCAGCGTATTGCCGGATAGCGCCGTGCCAGCAAGCGTTATGTTCGAGTTCATAAACGCCAGAAGTTGCGCGGCTGTGGCTTTTTTGTCCGATGTATCGCTGCCCTGTCTGGTCAGGAACAGGTCGCCGGATGATATGGCCGATGCCGCCGGACGGCTAGGGAGGTTCGTATTGCTCATGGTTCGTCTACCTTGTCACATTCAGATGTTAAATTACTCTGGTCTATGGGCGGTAGTGCGTCAGTCGTTTCATCAACTTCAATCGGCAGGAGGCTATCTTTATTGATGCCTTCTTTTGCTTCCTGAGCCGTAATAAGACCGCTTTCAAATGCTGCCATAGCGCGGTTGAATTGGTGATTTTTAACTTCTTCTTCTTCTTTCGCATTGAGAATGCGGAGGGGATTAAATTCGATTATCATATCGTCCGGCACGAAGCCGAATAATTTCTGACACGCGATTTGAAGAACGTCAACCACGATAAATTTTATCTTGGACCTGATTTCGCCCTCGATCATGGAATTATAATTCTCGATATCGTCCTCGCCAGAACTAAATCCGGCTGCGCTGATGCCGAATAGCTTTGTCATTGGCATTTTCAAATCAGCGGCTATACCTTGGCGAATTTGTATCAGAACCTCGGCAAGCCCGGTAAATGCGACCTGTTTTTGGATATAATCATCCTCAATATCCATTGTCAGTGCATGATTGTAATTTTTAATCATGTTTGCCGATTGAATGCGCTTCGATACGTTGGCTGTGCCTGGCGCGGTGAGAAGGGCGGAGTTAAATCCCTTCATTTTGTAAACATCGACTTTTGCCTCATCCAGCAAATCGAAAATAACATCTTGGTTTTTCATGTACTGATTGAGAGAACGCACAAGTCGTTCAAGTTCGGACATGCCCCATCCGCGCAAACGAGGGCGGATAAATGACGGAGGCTCTTTGCCTTTAATGCGGAATACGCGGCTATGGTGGATTGAATGGCCGTAGTAATCATAAAACTCTGCATCGCCCATGCCGAGTGCGCCATTGATTGTAATCTCGCCTTCGACGTTCTGTTCGGAATTATACAACTCCCACAAATCAACGCTGCGGTATTCAATAGGGGTTTTCTCTGTGATCTTTGAAATGTCCAGAGGCATCATCGGATCTTGGTCTGTAATGATGATGACAGCGCCGCCCCCGAATAGCCTGGCCCATTTATCCGCTTGCATGACGGCTTTGATGACGTGATTGCGTTCGCAATAGATCATCAGCTTTTCTTTGTCATCCTTGTCAAGCTGCGATGATTTGATCTCAAAGCCGGAACGGAATGCATCATCGACGGGTTGATCCACCAACGTCTGGACAATGCCATGCTCAACATAAAGCTGGCTGAGAAGCTGGCGGAAATTGCTGATAAGATACCAGCGATTATTGATGGTGAGCGTGTCTGTCTGGGATAGCTGGACGCCGTACTGTCCGAAAGCCCCCGCGCCATTGAGCGACCCGATGAGGCTGGTCAGAGAGTTATTTAAAACTGCCTCATCGGCCAAATCTGTCATAAAACATCCAATATGGAGAGCGTCCTAACCGGATTGTAACACTCGATCACCGCTTCGGCAAGGTTTGGGGATCGTGCGCCTTCTGGTTTTTTGTCCACCATTGTTTTGCCTGATTTCGCATATTTGTGAACGGCTTGGGCAAGTTCCATGGTGATTTCATGCAGGCGGGGCAGTTCGGACGGCAGGCTGATAAGCTCGGCCGGGTGGTATGTCTCCCCATATGTCACGGCGCGGTATGTTTTATAAAACCGTGTCCTTGTGCGCCACCATGACTGCGCTTTGAGGTTCTCGAATTGCTGTTCATTCGTAGGGCTTTCGATGTCGCCGTCAATGATGTGATCGTTTGGATCAAGGACTTTTCCGCCTGCGTTCCATGGATAGACGCGCAACCGTTCGGGAAAGCTGCCTTTTTCCTGTAAGTTTTTAATGCCTGTTTTGAAGCCGGAGCCGACGCCGATGCTGTCGTAATACAATTCACTAACGCCATGTTCGACGCAGAGGGGAACTGCTATGCTGGCGGCATCGCCTGCATCACCGCCCCAATGGTCGCAGTGTTTCAGGATGACGCCGTGTCGAATGGCGAGGGCGTTTTTGTCGCCGCCTTCATCTGCAACGTCCTGTCCTGCTATGCGTTCGCCGCTGGCTGTGAAGTCACCGAGATGCTTGAGCGTGATATGCGCGTCTATCGCGGCGCGTATCCATTGCGGCTGGATGATGAGGCGGTCAACGGCGGAGGAGTAATCGCGGTCAACCTCTTGCGCCAGGATATGCAACATGCCCTCGGCTTCAGCTTTGGCGCGGCGGTCATCATACCATGCCTGCGTCTTGCCGGGATGATCGCGCCAGTCGAAAATGAACACGCGCACTTTGCCTGGCGTGGGTGTGCTGTCAGGCGTCCATACTTCGCCAGCCATGCGCCTGCGATAAAACACGTTGTTTGATCCATTGACGGATGAGATGTCGATTTGAACGTCTGTGTTATCGCCGAGTGATGCCTCGATCAATTCAGGGCGTTCATAATGGGCAGATTCGTCTTTGAAATAAATCGTTGTCCGTCCACCGCGTCCAAGACTATCACCGGCCTCGCCAGTGATTGTTGAGCCGTTCGCGGGGTTGATGATTTTCATGTGACTGGAATGCAGTCGCTCGTTAAATCCCACAGGCAGCATCCAGCGCGGCAATCGTTCGATGGTTTGGCGGATTTTTGGGAAGATGGCTTTCGGGTCGCCTTTTTTATCAACATAGTCCTCTTTGCGTGATCCCCATCCGATAGCGGTGCCTGGATGAAACAGCCAGAGCCAGACGGAATAGGCGACGCATAGCCATGATGCGCCAACGTCGCGGCATTTTTCAACGAGGCCGGATTGTTTATCGTTGAGGCAACCATGCAGGAAATTTATAAACTCAACCTGGCGCGGAAATAAAATAAACGGCATGACTTTAGGCAATGGCGGCGCATTGCGTGGATCGAACGTAATGCACCAATCATTGATCCAGTCGGCGGGGTGTGTGCGGTAATATTCCATGACAAGCGGGCGTAGTTCTTTGCGGGTATTCAGCTTTTTCAGCTTTTTCCAGCGTTTTAGGAATTCTTCGCCATAGTTTGGAGGCCAAGACAATCCATTTTTATTTTCAGGCATTTCATGATTAGCCAATTCCATTTAAGGCTCACTGCAATCAAGAGGGGTATTTTACAGCCTTTTCGAATAGTGCATGAGAAACCAACCATGATAGACGATGCCGTCATCGTTAAATTTCCTTTGAAATTTCTTCAAATGCTTTTGCTGCGTTTTCCGGCGTAACATCAATCTCAAACTTTTCTCCGGGCGCATTTTTAACGGTCTGCTCAATTTTATCATTGAACATGCCCAGATGCCTACCGAGTAATTCGAGGGCTTTTTGTTTATCGTTTAATTTTATTTTGATTGATCCACCGTCTTTGCTGGTTGTCTGGCTGGCTTCGGCGACAATGGCGGATTGATCTTCCGTCAAATCTTCAGAAGGTTTCAATTTTACGCCGTCTGGCCCCCAGTCCATCACTGACCGTGGATCAGCAAAGGCGATGCGCTGCAACTCATGCAGGATGCGTTCCTGTGTCAAGGTGAGGGCGGCTGCGCGTTCATTGATCAATTGTTCGATGCGAGATTGAATAACAGGTTTTGACAAGTTTTCAGAACTAATTTGTTGGGCTGTATCTTCGCTATATCCTGCCCTGATTGCGGCTTGGGTTGCGTTGAAATCTGTCAGATATTCACGGCAGAAAAATTCTTGTTTGCGGGTGAGTTTATTTTCCACTTCCATTATTCGATCATAGCGGAGGCTGGTGATTTTGGCAAGGGGGAAATGGTTAGTGATAATATTACATATTCTTAAAATAAAAAGTATCCACGGATTACTGGAAAGTGTGGATATCCGGTGGATATCGCGGTGGATATGGTTTGCCCTATATATATATATAAATCA
>CALBME010000138.1 GCA_937896295.1 uncultured Micavibrio sp.
GATGAGCAGACCCGCCCGGCGATCCGGCATATCGACCACCGCCCGCACACCCTCCATCGCCTGGTCGAACACGGCAAGGAAACCCAGTTCCTCGCGCAGGTCGGTGCGGACGGTATCGATGACCCGATCGTAGAGATATTCGGCGAACAGCGTCGCGTCGAAATAGCGATAGAGCGGTGCCGTGTCGTTGCGAACGACGATCTCCCGCTCACTGGTCCAGGTCCAGTCGATCGCGCCGAATAGTGGTTGGGAGAAACTCTCCAGCACCGCGTCGTAGCTTCGCTGGTCGCGCACGATTGCCGCCGAGACCGGGAAAATCACGCTGCCCGGGCTGAAACCGGTCCGGCTCAATACATGATGCACCAGGAAGCGATGGATGCGGCCGTTGCCGTCCTCGAAAGGGTGGATTGAGACGAAGTAGAGATGGGCAAGGCCCGCGCGCGTGAGCGCCGGAAGTTGACGCGCCCCGTTCGGCCCCGTGTCGTTGAACCACGCATTGAAGCGCGCCATCTCCGCCGCCATGGCATCAGAGGGCGGGGCCTCGAAATGCACAGTGCGCTTATAGTCCGGGCCTGACACGACCTGCATCGGATCGGCATGGGTGCGGTAGCCACCGACCGTGCGGATGGTGGCGTCGCCGCTCATCAGCATCTTGTGCCATGCGAAGAGGCTCTCATCGGCAAGCGCGGCGGCATAGTCGCGGTACAGGTCCGCCATCATCATCGCGATGCCGCGTTCGGCGGGCGGTATATTGGCGGAGGCCGGGCCAAGGCCGAATTGCTGGCGCAGGGAGGACTGGACGCTTTCGCGGCTCAGAAGCTCCCCCTCAATCTGCGAGGTTTTGACGGCCTCCTCACTGATAAGCTCGATCCGTATGGCGTCCTTGTCGTCGGCGCTGATATGCCGGAAAGCCCCGACAAACTCGCCGGACTGGCGCAGGAACTCCCCTTCCAGAGCCTCAAGGGCCTTGGAATCCCACGTAAATTCGGGCCATTCGGGTTGCTGCCAGTTCCAGATCATGAGCTATAGAAGCGTCTCCTATAACTCATGATAGCATAAGATTGTGAGTTATAGGGAAGGTTTCTATACCTCACGCCCGGCCTCGACGGGCCGGGCGCAGGTCATGCCTTTGGTCGAAAGACCCTATGCCGCCGCCTCGTCGGCCAGCTTGGCGACCTCGGCATAGAAGGCCGTCGCCGGACGACTGACCCAGAAGGAATACGCGGCGGCTGCAACGGCGAGGATCAGGAACCCAAGGATTTTGTCCCCGGCGTCGCCGCCGATCCAGCCCTTGAAGAAGATGAAGCTGCCGAAGAAGTACGCCCCCGTGGCGGCGAACAGGCGCGGCAGCGATGTGGTCACGTGCCCCTTCATGCTCGACGCAACGACAACGGTGCCGAACAGCGTGCCGAGGAACCCTGAGAGCATCACCAACTGGCCCAAGATCGGCACGAGCAGCATGAGCATCGAGAAAATCCGCACGAAGCCGTGCAAAGGCGACGGGCTTTTGGCCTCATGGTTGTGCCACATTGACGTGTTGAAACGCTGGCCCGAGGCGCGATCCACGACGAAGACCGCCTTCTCAGTGCCGCGATGGGCGACGACGCCGACATCCGTCCCGACGCCGATGGCGCTCGCCGCGCCTTTCACGGTGAAGATGGCTGTACGACCGTCCGCCATGCGCACCCGCATGACATCGCCCTGATTGGCGGTCACGATGCCTTTGACGATCTCGTAGTCCTCACGGACCTTTTCAGCGGGGGCGACCATCAGCGCGTCACCGCGAACAGAGCGCCGCCGAGCGCCAGCAAGGCCAGCACCTGCACCACGCCAACGAGGCAGACGATGCCGATACCGCAGGCCCCCAGCATCAGGCCGGTGGAGTTGCCGACCACCTTGGCCTGTTTGCGCGCGACGATGCCGAGGAAGAGCCCGGCACACAGGAAGATCGCGCCCAGAGCCGGGATCAGGCCCAGCAGCGCCGCGCCGAGCGAGAGCGCGCCGACCAAGGTTCCGTCATTGGCGGAGCCCGTGCGGCTGGGAAGCACCATGGCCGGGGCTACGCCTGCCTGACGGATTGCAAGGATTTCGCGGGCGGCACCGCCATCGGCCACGAAATCGACCGTAATCCCTTCGGCAGGCTGTAGGGCGGGGTCTGCCCATGCCAGACGGTCAAAGGTGCAGCGATCACCGCTATCGGACTGAATGACGCCGTTCCCCTGAACGGCGTCAAAGCTCAAGACTCTTCCACGCATGGCACTTTCCAAAGGTGATGGAGGCAAGCCGCGCGATGGGTTCAGGGCGGCTCAGGTTTGGGGTGTTGCGGGCGGGCTGCTACCAGCCGCCATTCTCGCGCCGCCGCTGTGCTTCAGCTTCTTCGCGCTGGCGGGCGAGTTCTGCGTTGTATCGCTCGACCTCCAGATGATGCTGCCGGGCGTTTTCGGCGAGCATCTGGGCTTCCCGGTTCTGTCGAAAGGCCTCTTGGGCCTGCTGTGCTTCGTCCATGAGATTTCTCCATAGTAAAGCGAACGCCAAAGACATGGCGTGACGATGGGATTTAACGTTAGGCAGTTCGGGATCGACTAAACAGAATGTGTAATTCTGTTTATATACGCATTGGCACAATCAAACGCGAGCCCGCGTGAGGACTCAGCCCCGAAAATAGCAGCCGCGCTCATGTGCCGCAAGGCGTTGGCCCGCTGATCCGTTGATGTTCAACAGAATTACACAGACTGTCGCATCGGAGGCCGGATGGACGGCCTTAACGGAGCGACCAGCATGTTATCGCACACCGGCATTGCGCCGCCGTCCCTGTACACGCAGGCGCGCCAGCGCAAATACCTCACCCCCGCCGAGCGCGCGCAGTTCATTGACGCTGCAAAGGCATGCCCGCGACGCGATGTCGGCGCGCTGTGCCTCATGCTTGCTTACACGGGTTGCCGCATCTCCGAGGCCTTGGCGCTGACCGCCAGCGGCATCGACGCGGTGTCAGGGACGGTGGCGATCTTCTCCCTCAAGAAGCGCGGGCGGATGATCATGCGCGAGATTCCCGCGCCGCCCGCGCTGTTCGAGGCGCTCCAGCATGGCGCGCACCTCGCCCAGCTTGCCCCGCAGGAACGGTTGTGGAGCTTCTGCCGCAGCCGCGCATGGCGACTGGTCAAGGAAGTCATGGAGGAAGGCGACGTAGCGCGCGGCGTGCATGCGACCCCCAAGGGGCTGCGCCATGGCTTTGGCATTCATGCCATTCGATGCGGCGTCCCCATCACGCTCGTTCAACGCTGGCTGGGTCACGCCAGTGTCGAGACCACGGCTATTTACTTGCAGGCGATGGGCACTGAGGAGCGCGAGATCGCCGCGCGCATGTGGTGAAGTCCGACAACACGGGCGTGCCGCCCAGCGGTCAAGGCAACCCGTTCCGGGCGCGCGTGCCGCGCGGCCTTGACCCCTTTCCCCGCTCATTGCCGCAGGGCTAGTCGGTTTGCAGGATGCAAACCGCCTTCCAATCAGGTCAGCCCTCGATCTCCTCCGGCGTGAGAATTCCGGCGCGTGCGCAGGTGCGCATGATCTCCAGAAAGAGAGAGTGTTCGCCCATGGCCTCGGGCGCGACACCGTCTCCAGCAGTGCGCCAGTGTTCCAGCATTGCGGGCGGCACCAGCACGGACAGGCTTAGCCGCTCCCCATCTGGAAAGCGCGTATCCGGCTCGCAACCCTCGAACACCACCCGGCGCAGCAGCGCCGAATGCGGCTGGGCCAGCAGCGCAAGCCGATAGTAGTCCGCCTGGCATCCCGCTAGGCGGACCCGGACCGGCTGGCTGTCGCTCAATAGGGTCTGATCCACGACATCACCACAGGGAACAGGATCAGGAATGCCAATAGAAGGAGCCCGATCTTGAGGCCCCATCCGGCCACGGCCATCACAAAATCGACCAAGATTCCGCCTCGCCGCACCCATCGCCGCTTGTGATGCAATTCTGCGTCCCGACGCCGACGGTTGGCAGACATCTCAGCATCCCGACGCTGCCTTAACAGGGCGGCTTCGCGCTTTTTTTCCTCAGCCGCCTGTGCCGCACGCTGGCGGGCCTCTTCCGCCCGCCGCGCCGCGTCGCGCTTTTCGGCTTCGGCGCGCGCGCGCATCTCCTTCAGCCGCGCCTTCGGCATAGGCGGCTTGTGATCGGGGTGGGCGTCGAATGTTCCGGCCCATCGAAGGCCTGCGAAGTACGGAGGCCTAACGAGGAAGAGCGGCTGATAGCCAGAGATGAGCGCCAGCGCGGTGGGTTTGTCGCGGTCCCCGAACATCCGCCCGACTTCGTCCGGCGTCACCAGCGCGCGCTTGTGAACGCTTTCGTTCAGGCCCGCCGTGTCCGACTGGCTTCCGCCTTGACCGCGCGAGACGGCACCACTCCACGAAGTGCCGCTGTTCTGCGACCAGCCCTTATCGCTCAGGCTCTGACCTGCGGACCCGCCCACCGTCAAAGACGCGCTCTCATTCCATGACGTGCCCTTGGTCTGGCTTAAGGTGCGGGCGACGCGCGTCACTTCCGCATCCCCGATCAGGTCCGAGACGTATTTCCGGCTGAAGTGGTCATCATTGCAGAAGAACAGCTTCACCCCGGCGTTCGAGATGAATGTCTCCCAGTTGTCGGCATAGATTTCCTTGAGCTGGGCGAGCGTCTGGACGACGAAGATGAGTTTGACCCCGTACCCCGCAATCTGGGCAGCTGCGCTCTCCAGCACCCGCATACGCTTCAAGGACGGGAACTCGTCCAGAACCATCAGGACGGGATAGCCGCAGGCCGGGTGCTGCCGGATTTGCTCCATCTCGCTGATGATCAGCTCGGTCATCATCCGCAGCCAGCGGTAATGCGTGTCCATGAAACGTTGCGGGAGGCTCAGAAACAGGCTGAACCCGCCCGGCGTCGTCTTCAGCTCGGAGATGGCGAAGGTTGAGCGGGACAGCACCCGCTTGATGCCGGGGCTGTCCATGAAGGAGAGATTGACCCGCACCACCTGCAACACGCCCGCCAGTGTGCGCGGCGACTCCGCCAGTTCAGCCAGTTGCAGGCCTATGCCCATGACGACGCCCGAGAAGGCGGGATTGCGCCCCATGGCGTCGAACAGCGCCTGCATGGCGGAAACACGCTCTTCGCCCGCCAGCATGGCGAGTTTACGCGCGCGCTGATCGCCCACCCGCAGAAGCCGCTGGACCGTCACCAGATTGCGCTCTTCGGGCAGGAAATCCGGCCAGCTTGCGACATGCAGGATGACGCCCTTGAGCGCGTCCTTGGCCGAGTTATCCCAGATCGGATCGTTGGAGCTTTCCGAGACGATCAGGCTCTCTGCGATCCGCGCGGCAATATCGACAGACTCGTCCTTGTCCGGGTCCAGCATATCGAGGGGGTTGAACGCCCCTTGCAGATCGGAACTGCCGTCATCGGGCAGCACTTCAGCGAAAGGGTCCAGAATGCTGGTCTTCTGCCCCCGGCCTTCGCAGTAGGGGCTACCTTGCGCCCGGCGCGCCGCCGTGACCTTGGCGTTCTCGCCCTTGGGGTCGATCACCACCAGCGACCCCGGCCACGTGACCAGATTAGGGATGATGAGCGAGACGCCTTTGCCGCTCCGCGTCCCGGCTGTGATCAGCGCGTGCCGGTCGTCGCGGAAGCCGACTTCATCGCCATTGGGCAGCTTGCCCAGATAGAGATCGCCCTCGCGAAACGGGTGCAGGACGCTCCCCGAATTGGTGAGCCATGCCGCCGTGCCGAGCGGCACTTTCGCAGGGTCCGAGACCATAGGAGCCCCGGAGATAGATGGCTGGAATTGCGCAGGAACGGACATCGAGCAGTCTCCCTAGAGTTCGAGTTCAGGTCCGCCCCGCTCGCGCTGGCGCTTGGCCTCGCGCGGGGCTTTGTGGGTTTCGCGGCTGACTTTCAGAGCCTGCGCCACCTGCCGGGCGAGGATCGCCTGTTGCTGGCGCTGGCGCGCGGTCAGCACATCGACGCGGCTTTGCAGCGCCGCGCGTTCGGCGCGCTGCGCATGGCCCAGAGTCTCGCGCTGGGTACGGTCGCGCTTGAGGCACTGATAGGCCTCGCGCTCATTCTCGCGGCGCACCTCAAACAGCCGCCCGGTCAGCACGTCCAGCACGACGCCGACGCCCTGCCGGAACTTGGCGGCGCGCTGGCGGCTTTCCGCCTGCCATCGCTCACGCTGGCCCTTTTCCAGCCGCTGGCGTTCGGCGCGGTGTTGCTGGACCAGGTCGCGGACTTGGTCCAGCAGCACCTTGCGTTCAGCCGCCTTCTCGGCGCGCTCCTGCGCAATGAACTCCCGAAGCTGGGTGCGCACGCGCGCCTTGAGATCGTCCTGCACCGCCGCCACGGACGGCAAGGACTCAGGTGCGCCGAGGCGCTCTTCCATTTCCTTTGGCTTCACCCCGGCATAGCGGGAGAGCGAGAGAACCTCGCCGTTCAGATCGACCGCGACGAAGCCGCGCCGGTCGCCCTTGGCGAGGTAGAGGCCATGTTCCTCCAGCGCGTGCCGGAAGGCCGGAAGCGAGTCCGACGCTTTCCATGCGCCCGCGATCATCTGTTTGACCTCGCGCGGGTCCAGATCGCCGCGCTTGCTCTGCTGCCATTCGGCCAGCGTGAAGTTGAGCGGGTTCTTCCAGCCGTCCGCCTTGTGGCCTTCCGGTAGTTCCCAGCCGTTTTCGAGAAACAGCTCCTTGGAGAGCGCGGCCAGCTTTCGCTTGTAGAAGGGCAGATTGATCGCGGTCATCGACTCCGCATCGACCCGCGACCAGACCACATGCGCATGCGCGCGCCCGTTCTTCTCGTGCATCACGATGGCGCGGGGCTGGCCCTCCAGTCCGAGCGCGCTTTCCGCGCGATCAGCGGCGGCGAGGAACTCCTCGCTCCCGACCTGTGCATCCTTGGGCGGGTTCAGGCTCAGCGAGAAGACGTGCTGACGGCACTTCGTACCCTTGGCGACGCCCTCGGCCTCGGCCATAGCGCCGTAAAGCGTGTCTGACGCAAAGCCGCGCTGCTCCAGCACGGTGACGTGGTCGTTGTCTTCGAGGTTCATCAGGTGCGTGGCGAGCTGGCGCGCGCCCTGACGCTGCGATCCTTTCAGGATCATGCGTCACCGCCTTTCGCGGCCTCGCCGAACACCGCCGACAGGCCCGCCGGGCTATCCGGCGCGGCAATCCCGAGCGCCGCCAGAAGGAAGGAGCGCATGAGCCGGATGTCGGCGCAGGCCGCACGAAGTTCGGTCTCAAGCTGGTCCGTGACCGGCAAGGCCCCGAGATTGGCCGCGCGCGCGAGCTGGTTCAGGTTGCTCGATAGATGGGTCCGCCCCAGCAGCGCCAAGGCGCGGCCCAGAGCCTCACCGTTCTGGACAGGCGCGCGCCGACGCACCGGGCGGACGGACTCGGAAAGGACGACTTCCTTGATGAAAGCCCCGAGTGGACGGCCCGCCGCCTTGGCGACCAGCGCCGCGCGTTCGTCATCACTCAGGCGGATCGAGAGGGGCGAAGGCCGGGGCTTGCTCATGGCAGCAGCCCCGGATGCTTGCTTTCACAGTGCTTTAGCTCTAGCTCCCACTCAGCAAGCGTAGCGAAGATGAGGTTTGAAACCTCTCCCTCCGTCTCCGCCATTTCTATTACTCGAAAATGCCCAAAGTGATTTTACCCCCTCACAAATCTCCATGTGATGCGTGGTTCAGGGGCGTTTTGTGTGTACCGCACCCTGCGGACGGATTTGCCGTTATTTTCGCGCGGATGCTCTGAATGGGCAGATATGCTCTTTTTGGTGTGTACTTGATAAACTCGGTCAGTACACAGCCACAAGCTGATTTGATTCATATTTTCGCCGTACATTTTTAACCGCCGTCAGCGGTATCGTTTTTGAGCAGGCCGAACAGCGTTTGCGTGAATAAAAGGGTTTCTGCGTAATCAACGGCGATTGTGGCTCTCTGCGCCGGACCGTAGCATGGACGTATAGATCGACATCCGCCCATAGAGCCGAAAATCCTTATAAATCTGCTCTTTTCGCGCTTATCAACTGGACTTCGCGCGGTACCGAAGCATTCATGTCGAACCTTAAGAAAGAGAGGCATTCGACATGAGCAATAAAATGACAGCTTCAAACATGATTGGGCGCATCGCGGGTCTGCCGGACATGACGGCCACGGAGCTGAAGGCGTTGTGGCAGAGCCTTTACGCCAAAGAGCCACCGCCCTTCAACAAGACGTATTTCGTCAAACGGCTGGCCTACCGGATTCAGGAGCTGGAATACGGCGTGGACAGCCGCCCGCTGGAACGCCAGCTCGAAGCCCATGCCCGTCAGCAGATGGATATGCAGGGAAAGCCCAAGCGTAAAAGCAAACGTCAAACCCGTGACGCCCCAATCTCTGGCACACGGCTGATGCGAGAATACCAGGGTGAAGAGCATGTCGTGACGGTGTTGCCGCATGGCTTCGATTATCGCGGCCAGCGGTTTAAAAGCCTTTCCCGTATCGCCCGTACCATTACAGGAAAACAATGGTCGGGGCCTGTGTTCTTCGGCCTGCGCAGCGCGGGAGGAAAACGATGAACTCGCCCGTCAAACAAAAAATCCGCTGCGCGGTTTATACCCGCAAATCCCATGAGGAAGGGCTGGAACAGGAATTCAATTCACTGGATGCGCAGCGCGAGGCAGCGGAAGCTTATATCACGGCGCAGCGTCATGAAGGCTGGATGCTCTATCCCGACCGTTTTGATGATGGCGGGTTCACGGGTGGGAATATCGAACGCCCCGCTCTCAAGCGCCTGATGGCGGATATTGAGGCAGGCAAGATCGATGTAGTTGTGGTTTACAAGATTGATCGTCTGACGCGATCACTTGCGGATTTTTCAAAGCTGATTGAGATTTTTGAAAAATACCATGTCAGTTTTGTATCCGTAACACAGCAGTTTAACACCACCACATCAATGGGACGGCTGGTGTTGAACGTCCTTCTTTCCTTCGCGCAGTTCGAGCGTGAGGTCACGGGCGAGCGCATCCGCGACAAGCTGGCTGCCAGCAAACGTAAGGGCATGTGGATGGGCGGTGTGCCGCCGATGGGGTATAATGTCGATAATCGCAAGCTCGTCATCGACCCACCGCAGGCGGAAATCATCCGTTTTATCTTCGCGCGGTTTCTGGCCACGCGCTCTGTGACCAGGCGTGGAGCCGGAGAAGGCCAATTTACAGGCCAGCCGCACCGTCAAGGGCGGACAGGCCGCGACGGTGGCCACCGCAGGTCTGGGCGCGGTGGAAGCCGTCCAGCAGACCCTCGACCCCGCCCGAGACGCGCTGATGGGGCTGGCTCCGTATCTGGACGTGGCCAAATGGCTGCTCTTGGCCGTGACGCTGATCGGCATCGGCGTGATGGTCTGGGCGCGGATCGACGACCGCCGCAAGGGGCTGCGCTGATGTGGATGGTCGTTAAAGCCTGGCTCCTGCGCCTCATCGGCTGGGGCGTGGCGGCCCTGTCGGTGGCAGCGGTGCTGTTCGGCGCGCGGCAGGCAGGCCGGAATGCCGAGCGCGTGGATCAACTCAAGAAGTCATTGGAGGTGAAAGATGCCCAACTTCGTGCGACGCTGGATGCTCCCCGCAATCGCGGTGAGCTTGTTGACCGCCTGCGCGATGGCAAATTCTGATTCGGTCTGCGTTTGCCCGCCGATCCAGAAATATGATCGGGAATTTCAGCGCAGGCTGGCCGACGAGATTGAGGCCGCGTCTGCGGATGCTGCGTTCCCCGTGGCCTTGCAGGATTATGCCCTCCTCCGGTTGCAGACACAGAAATGTCGCTAAATGGATAAAAAATGCCTCCGGCCCATGTTTCTGATTCAAAATCTTAACCATTGAGGTATAATAAATAGCCATGAATCAAGAACCCGTATCCCTCAATTATCGCCAAAAGACGCTGATCGGACTCCTCAGCGCCTTCGGTGGGCATTTATCAAACACGGATTTCCAGAAGTATCTTTTCCTGTTTACGCGGGAATTTGAGAAAGAGCCGTCCTTCGAATTCGTGCCTTATAAATTTGGCAGCTTTTCCTTCCAGTCCTACGCCGATAAACGCCGTCTTGTTGAGGTGGGTGCCTTGGCTGACAGCAACGACTGGCAATTGCAGGATGATTTTCTTGCGAAGGGCTTGTTTGACGAAGCGGCCTTTAATGAATGCTACAACAAATATTCCCGCTTGAAGGGAACGAAGCTCATCCAGGATGTATATCGCCGCTACCCCTATTACGCGATCAAAAGCGAAATCGCCGCCAAGCATATGAATGCTCAAGAGATGAGCGCAATCGCAGCGGAACGTCCCGATGACGCTTCCCCATGCTTTTTTACTATCGGTTATGAAGGTTCCTCTTTCGAGGGGTATTTGAACCGCCTGATCAAAAACAACGTCAAGACGCTCGTGGATGTGCGCCGCAATCCCCTGAGCCGCAAATATGGCTTCTCAAAAAAGACGCTGTCCGACACCGTAAAAAACCTTGGGATCGACTATGTGCATATCCCTGAATTGGGGATCGCTTCCGAAAGGCGGCAGGAATTGAACACTCAGGCTGATTACGATCGCCTGTTTGATTCCTACGAAAAGCAGGAGTTGAAGCGCAATGGCAAGGCGTTGCAAGACCTGTTCGATCTTTTCCTGAAGGACAAGCGCATCGCCATTACCTGTTTCGAGGCGCATGTTTGCATGTGCCATCGTGGGCGGGTCGCCAAGGCTATTTCCGCTCTACCTGGTTGGAAATACGACATCAAACACATCTAAAGTCTGATCATCATGGCAAAAGAGAAAGTCCTGATAGCTGTCAAAACCTATCCGACGCTTTCCAAAAGCCACACGGAAACAGCATGCACAGCGGGTTTCCGCGAAGACGGATCATGGATACGGCTCTATCCGATACCGTTCCGCCTGCTGGATGGGGACAAACAGTACGAAAAATATCAGTGGGTCGAAGTCAACACCGCCACAAATTCAAAAGACCCAAGGCCGGAGAGCCGCAAGGTCATCAACATCGATGACATCACTCTGCTCAATAAAGTTGAAACGGGGAAAAGTCGTGACTGGGCGGAGCGGCGGCGGCTGATCCTCGGCAAAAACAAGATTTACACCAACAAGGACGAGATTATCCAAAAGGCTCACGCCAACGAGGTTTCTTTGGTCATCTTCAAGCCCACCCAGATTCTGGATTTCGTGGTGGAGGACGCCGATCCCGACTGGGAGCAGGACAAAGTTGACGGCATCCTCAACGACCTGAAACAGGGCGACCTGTTCGCGGAAAAAAGCGAAGAGGATTTCAAGCTGGTGCGAAAACTGCCCTATAAATTCTCATACAGATTCCTCGACGACGCAGGCAAGGAAAGCACCTTGATGATCGAGGATTGGGAGATCGGCCAGCTTTACTGGAATTGCGTCAGGGACTACGGCAAGGATCAGGCCGTTGCCAAGGTTCGCCAACAATACATGGATAATTTTGCCCAGACAAAAGACCTACATCTTTTCCTTGGCACGACCTATTTGCACCATGTCCGACGTGCCAGAAACCCCTTCGTGATCATCGGCACATTCCATCCCCCACACGTCACGCAGGAAAGTTTGTTCTAAGCTGCTGATTTAAGACCAACCACGTCCATCAGCTTGCTGAAGCTATCGACCACGTCGTATTTAACTTTGTCCTTTTCGATCTTCACGTTGATTTTATCGAAGAATTTTCGGGCGCATTCGATCTTCTTCTTCTCGATCTCGCGCAATTCCATGGACGACATGCTGCCCTTCGTCTCGGCGACGAAGTAGATGTATTTGACCTTGCCCTCGGTGAATGAAATAGCCCAATCGGGGTTATAGTCGCCCACAGGCGTAGGGATCAGGAAGCCGCGCGGCAGCTTGGCATAGACCACGACTTCGGCGCTGGTATCCAGCTCACGCACAAAGGTGCGCTCGGTTTTGGAATCCGTGATGACGTAGTCGTAGATGTGCTTTTTCAGTTTCTCGCTGGCCTTGGTGAAGTCCTGGCGGCTTTGCCCTGCCGTGAAGATGTTGGCGTCATAGGTTCCGGCCACTTCGTCATAAGCCAGTCTTTCGATTATAATGGTTGCCTTCTGTTCGTTGATCAGGCGCGAGGCTTCGGCAATGAAATGTTCGGGGTTTTGTTTGAACTGCTCAAAAACAACCTTTTCTATGCCACCCAGAATATCCGCCAGCGTTTTTCTGGTCAGGTGGACATTCTCGGCGATTTTACCCAACAGGTCATACTTAACCGATGAAGCGATAGAGGCGTTTAACACGCCCGTCTCTGTATTTTTCAGCGTAAAGCCCTCGCCATCGGCCAGTTGCGTGTCAGTGATCTGGTCACCTTGAATGCCCGCATGGATGGTGTATTGAAGCGGCGAGACCTTAAGCTCGCTGTTCAGGGTGGAGATGCATTTCCCGATAAGCTCGGCGGAGTCAAAATCAACACGGTAGACGGCGCGCTTGTTGATCCGTGCCCACAATTCCTGAAATTCTTTCTTATTGAAGTTGTCGTTGAGCGGGTTGGGCTTCGGTTTGCGGTCGTCACCAGGTTGAGGCAATTGGGACTCGCTGAACACGCTGTCGATCAGACGGTAAATGCCATCAGCATGAGGGGCTAATTCTTCCGGTAATGTAGCCAGCGCGCCTTCTTCCTTGGCCTTGTGATAAGTGTCGCTGATCTTGTCGCTGTCGTCCGTGTAGTCGTTTTTGACAAGGTAACGGTAAATCTGCTTCGCCAGCGCAGGTGTGATTTCCAGCGTCCCGCCATCGGAGGTCGGAATAACCTTGCCAATAAAATAGTCTTCGTCGGCTTTGCGCGGGCGAGCGGAAAGAGAATCGCTGATTTCCTTCTGAAGGTTGCCCACGAAGTCCTTGTAGCTCTCGCTGGCCACTACAGTCAGAATATTGATTTCATGTACTGTGGCAGGATGATCCATACGGTCACCGTTCTGGTTTACGCAAAGGCGCAGGCCGCGTCCCACTTCCTGACGGCGAGAGATGGTATTATCGCTGTGCTTGAGCATGCACATAACGAAAACATTGGGATTATCCCAACCTTCGCGCAGCGCAGAGTGAGAGAAAATGAAACGTACCGGCTCTCCAAAAGATAAAAGCCGCTCTTTGTCCTTCAAAATCAGGTCATACGCATCCACATCATCGGAATCCACGGCGCGCGCCCCAACTTCAGGGTCTTTCATGCGCTTGGTTTTCTTATCTATAGAGAAATATCCGGCATGGGTCGTTGCCCCAGCAATGCCTTCCAGATGCTTGCGCCAGTCATGATGTTCCAAAGCCAGCGTCGCCAGATACTCTTGCTTGGCATTCTCATATTCTTCTTCAAAGACGCGGGCATAATCGCCCTTCTCATCGTCCTGCCCATAATCACGGTATTTTACCACCTCATCGATAAAGAACAGGGAGAGGACTTTGATACCTTGGGAAAACAGCGTGGCTTCTTTTTCCAGGTGCGCTTTAATCGTTTCACGGATCTGGATACGGCGGATGGCGGCTTCAGTTACATCGCCCGTGGCCTCACCTGCGTTCAAAACTTCGCCGTTCGTAAATTCAACACTGTCCTGCGTATAATCAATCTGCGAGACTACAAATCCTTTATATTGATCCAAGCCATTGGATAGATCGTACAGGTTGTCGCCCTTACCAAGACGCTTTACGACGCGCTTGATGCCATTCCCCTGCTTTATCTCCATCTCCACCTTTGCTACAGGCGGATTGTTTTTAGAAATCTGTATGGATTCCAAATAAAGGAAGGCTTTTGTCCCGGCCAGTCCCTTTACGGTAATCCCTCGCACGGCGATTTTCTTGACCAGCTTTTGGTTATAAGCATCAAGCGCGTCCAGGCGGTGGACTTTATTATATGTGGTCTTATGTGTGGCTGAATAACGCAAGATCATAAGCGGCTTAAATTTTGGCAAAGCATCTGTAGTGGCCTTACCTTCCATCTTCTGCGGCTCATCAAGGATCAGGATGGGACGGTTGCTACTGATAACATCAATAGGTTTACGAGACTGGAAATCATCCAATTCTTCATAAATCCGGCGATTATCTTTTCCTGACGCATTAAACGCCTGAATATTGATGATCATGACATTAATGCCCGCATCAGAAGAAAAGCTCTCTAGATGGTGCAGCTGCTTGGAATTATAAATAAAGAAGCGCGCCTTTTTACCATATGCTTCGGTAAAGTGATCGGCGGTTATTTCAAGAGATTTATGAATTCCCTCACGAATGGCAATACTGGGAACCATGATAATAAACTTGTTCCAACCAAACCGCTTGTTCATCTCAAAAATGGTTTTAATGTAGCAGTAGGTCTTGCCTGTCCCCGTTTCCATCTCAACATCTAAATTGATTTTGCATTGGGCGTTGGACACTAGTTTATCGGATAGCGGCAGATTTTGACGCTTTTGCACAGTGTGAATATTATCAATGATCTGCGCGTCGGTCAGGCGAAGGTCAGCATTGCGGAAGCCCGTTTCAAGTTCCAAGCTGCCCGTGCTGTTTTTCGCAGCTCCAGGGTCAATGCGGTAAGACGCGCCTGTTATAAGGGGCTGCCCCGCAAAACAATCCACCACGGATTCCACGGCATTGGTCTGATAAGGCTGAACTTTGAATTTTAGCTTCATATCGACTTAACTTCCGTTGCTGGGGAGATTTGTTTAAAGATCTGGCCCACATTGATTTTTGCAGCATCCGTAACAAAGCCATTGTCACGGAAGACAACACGGAGAGGCTTGCGGGCAGCCAACTCTTTGACAAAATCTTCAGAAATGCCAGTCTCAAAACATGCGGCCAGTGCATTACCGTCCACAAAATACACCTGTTTTCCTGCGACTTTTTCGCGTGTGATAGGCAAGGTCAAATCTACGCCCCAATCCAACAGTACCTGGAATAACAAATCCTCAGCATCGGTGCGGTCGGGTTTAATATTCTCTACGGTCTTCAGCAGATCAGTCTGCTTGACTTCATTCGGTACATAATAAATATCGGCCATATTAGAAGTATCAATTTTAAAAACTCTAAAACCAACATCACCAGTGTGATCTGGGTAATCATCTTTAATCTTTTCTCCTGCCAGACGAATGCGCTCTTTGCTTACATCTGATATATTCCTAAATCCTGCCTTGTATGCTGGTGTCTTTTCTAAACATTCCTCTGGAAGTTGGCACATAATAAACCTGCGCGTTCCCCCATCCTCAGCATTAAGCTCCATAACAGCATGAGCCGTCGTAGCCGATCCTGCAAAAAAATCTAGCACCAGAGAATCTTTAGGAACAAACCTTAAAGCCTGAATAATAAGCTCTAAAGGTTTTGGGTTATCAAAAACTTTTTTACCAAAGAGGTTTTTTACCGACCGCGAACCATTTGTAGACAGGTGGAACCAAACATCATTCAGCAAAGTTTCATCTGTAGGCGGTATATAATGTTCTGGCTTTCCACTAGCAGAAAGCCGCAAAAGATCAACGTCATCTTCAAGAGAAGAGTACCATGTGTCAATATCCTCTGGGGTAACGCTTTTTGCATCTTTGCCTATTTCTTTGAGAGCGATCTCATAATTTTCAATGGCCTGAAGACTTCTAGTTTTACTCCATCGCCATTGACCAGATTCTGGTGTTATCCCAAACAAATCATAACGCATAGAGGGTCTATCAGTACCTCGCCAATGATTATTCCAAGATCCTACTTTGGAATCGTCAAGCTCTCTCATCATTTTGGGAAAGCGATAAGTCGATGACTTTGAGTAAAACAATACATATTCAAAGG
>CALBME010000139.1 GCA_937896295.1 uncultured Micavibrio sp.
GTACTTTCGAACGTGCCTTGCACGCCTACCAGGCCCGACAATGGGTACAAGCCAGACAGGATTTTGCGGAAATTCTTCAGGCTTTTCCTGGTGATGGCCCTAGCCAGTTCTTCATGAAGCTTTGTCTTAACGATCCACCTGTCGGGAACTGGAATCCGGTTTCACATATTTCTACTAAATAATCAATAGCCTCTTATCATTATTGCTGCATTTTGTCAGTGGTAATGTTCACATCCCTTGCGTGAAAAGTTTGCTCTAATGGACGGCGATAAATATCCAGAAGTTTGACAGGGTTTTTCGTTATGGATACCCTAGTTTTGAATCAGGCTAGGTTGTTAAAGAAAGCAAGTGTAATCCTCAAGTAAGCTGGTTGTTTTCCTGTCAGTCCAGATAAATAAGAAAGAACGTGAATGAAGACATGGCGAAAGGATGTACAGAACACGTTGGACAAATTATTCATGCCGGTACTGACGGCGTTTTTGCTGTCAGTTCTGGTATTGATAGGAGAAGCACAAGCGACATTACTGGAGTTGTCCCCTTTGCTTTTCCAATGAACACCTCCAAACGGTTTCTCATACTACAACCTTAATTCGTGCCAGATTTATTAGACCACTACAGGTATCGATTCACGTACTGGGAGAAATTACAAGCTTCGTGTAACTACGCTCTCCTCAGAAAAAACCTATTGAGACCTTTGCAAAATCGCCCAAACTTTTTGGGAGCGTAATTTTCGACTTATTTGTAAGTTACCGGGTATTTTTTGGTCAATTGTCTTCACACGAACCAGGCATAACTCCTCTCAACCGGCTATTTCCGGTTGAGAGGATACAATATCCCTATGTTTGCGTAATTATTCGACGATCGGCAAAGAGTCTGGGGAGTCTTTTCAAGTTATACGCCATCGCCAGTAGTATGTGCCAGGCATGCGCTTTAGCCAGGCCGCGGTAACGCAGAATTTTGGCATTGAACCAACGTGCCTGGCTGCCGAAGGTGCGCTCTACGACATAACGGGCTTTCGCGATGAGACTGTTACGCTGCAGCTGCCGTCGCGTCAATGGGTTATTCTTTGCAGCCTTATCCTGAATGCCGTTTTTAATACCGCGCGACTTCAAAGCATCGCGATGTTTTTGGCTACAATACGCCTTGTCAGCGTGAACACGAACACCTGGCCGGATACCGGCTTTGTCCAGCAGGCTCAACAGTGACTTACTGTCATGGCAGTTTGCAGCAGTAGTAGTTACCGCCATGACCAATCCGTTGCTATCAACCACTGTGTGCTGCTTGTAACCAAATACCGGTTTATCGCTCTTTCTGACCCAACGCGCCTCAATATCCACGCCAGGATGAGTCACCTCAATAACCCGCATCGCTGACTGAGCATCTGCTTCATCATCCCACTCCTCCCGGTCGCTGATCACTTCATAGGCAGGCCGAGTTTTGGGTTTACGCGGACTTTGCGTTATGCTCGCATCAACATGACAGCCTTTTCTAACCGTGATATCGTGCATGTGTATTTGCCGATTTACTTCATCTAATAACCCATCCCAAGCATCCGCTGCCGTCAGCCGGGTTCTGAAACGCGATAACACAGAGTGATCCGGCACATCATCTTCCAACGACAACCCCAAAAATCGCATCACGTGTAGATTCGAGTTCGCCGTGTCTTCCACCGATTCATCACTTAAACCGCCATGCCAGATCCCTACCAGCAGCATCTTGAACAGCAGCAAACCTGAATACGCCGGGCGACCTGCCGCATCCAATACCGGTGCGTAATGAACCGCGATTGCTCGCTCGATTGCGCTCCAGTCGATCAACTGGTCAATCTGCTTTAAGAAATTTCCTTTTCGGGTACGGCGCGTTACATCATAGTCTGAAAAACTCATACCCAGCTCTTCAATCATTTTGTTTAAAAATACAATTGTATCAATCAATCCACCCTAGGCGCATTGCCGTGCAAAGGTCTCTACCCGTATTGCTCCGCAAAATTGACGAATACGGAACCCCGCTTACCCGTTTTGCACTGCAACTGATGGCATTAACGTTTGTTCGTACCAGTGAACTGATTGGTGTCCGATGGGATGAAATCGACACAGACGCGAAGCAATGGCGCATACCTGCAGAACGCATGAAAATGAAATCCCTGCATATCGTCCCCCTATCCGATCAGGCTATTGATATCTTAACGAAGATAAAGAACCTATCTGCTGACGATATCCTGCTGTTTCCAAGCGAGCGCAGAGACGGCAAATCGATGAGCAATAACACCATTCTTTACGCACTGTATCGGTTGGGTTATCACAGCCGCATGACTGGCCATGGTTTCAGGGGCATAGCGTCAACGATCCTTCATGAACAGGGATTTAATCATGATCATATTGAATTGCAGCTTGCACATGCACAACGCGATGCCGTATCAGCAGCTTATAACCATGCGCTGTATTTGGAACCACGGACAAAGATGATGCAGC
>CALBME010000140.1 GCA_937896295.1 uncultured Micavibrio sp.
GGCACGATCATCCATTCCGGCATCGACTCACCGGAAGATCTCGAACGCGCGAAAAAGGTCTTAAGCCAATGACCGTACGCCTCCTGATCGCCCGTCACGGCAACACCTTCAAACCAGATGAAATTCCCCGCCGCGTCGGCGCGCGCACCGATCTGCCTCTGGTGGAAAGCGGACAGGCGCAAGCGACGCGCCTGGGCAATTACCTGAAAGCCAACGATCTTATTCCGGATATCGTCTACACATCGCAACTGCAGCGCACCGTGCAGACCGCCGAAGGCGCACTTGCCGCAATTGGCATCAGCCGCCCCATCCACCAGAGCGACATGTTCAACGAAATCGATCATGGCCCGGATGAAAACAAAACCGACCCGGAAATCGTGGCCCGGATCGGCGGCACCGCCTTTCATCAATGGGAAAAAGAAAACCTGATGCCGCGTGACTGGTCGCCCCAGCCAGACGTCCTGCGCCGCCGCTGGTTCGACTTCGCCCGGCATGCCGAACAGAATTATGATGACAAGACCGTTCTGGTAGTGACATCGAACGGTGTCGCGCGTTTTGCCCCGCTGCTGGCCAACAATGCCGACGATGTGATCGGCGACAACCGCAAGATGGGTACCGGGTGCCTGTCAATCATGGAAGGGTCCGGCGGTTTGTGGATGATCAGTCACTGGAACATCAAACCCCGGGACGCAGCATGAACATCTCCGCCTATATCCTGCGCCGCCTGCTTCTGATTATCCCGACCCTGTTCGGGATCATGCTGCTCAACTTCCTGATTGTTCAGGCCGCGCCCGGTGGTCCGGTCGAACAGATGATCGCCAAGGTTCAGGGCCTGTCCACCGACGCCACGGCACGCTTTTCCGGCAGCGGCGGCGATACGGCGCAGGGCATGCAGGCGCCCGAGCACGCACAGGGCGGTGGCGGCGGATCGTCTAGCAAATACCGCGGCGCACAGGGTCTGGACCCCGCCTTCATCGCGCAGCTGGAAAAACAGTTCGGTTTCGACAAGCCGATGCACGAACGTTTTTTGATGATGATTAAAAACTATCTCGTCTTTGACTTCGGGCAGAGTTATTACCGTGACGTCGGCGTCACGCAGCTGATTTTCGAAAAAATGCCTGTCTCAATCTCGCTTGGCCTGTGGTCCACGCTGCTGATTTACCTCATCTCCATTCCGCTTGGCATCAGAAAGGCCGTAAAGGACGGCAGCGCCTTTGACATCTGGTCGTCAGGCGTGATTTTCATCGGCTATGCCGTACCCAGCTTTCTGTTCGCCATTCTGCTGATCATCCTGTTTGCCGGCGGCCGTTATTTTGACTGGTTCCCCCTGCGCGGCCTGACCAGTGACGGGTTCGCCGATTTTCCGTGGTGGCGTCAGGTGGCGGACTATATGTGGCACATCACACTGCCCATCGCCGCGCTGGTTATTTCCGGCTTTGCGGGCCTGACAATGCTCACGAAAAATTCGTTCATCGACGAACTGGGAAAACAATACGTGCTGACCGCCCGCGCCAAGGGCCTGTCCGAACGCCGCGTGCTGTACAAACACGTCTTCCGCAACGCCATGCTGATCGTCATTGCCGGCTTCCCCGGGGCGTTCATGGCGATTTTCTTCACCGGCTCGCTGTTGATCGAGGTCATCTTCTCCCTCGACGGGATGGGGCTTCTCGGCTTCGAATCCACCATCAACCGTGATTACCCGGTCATGTTCGGCACGCTCTACATCTTCACGCTGATGGGACTTTTGTTGAAAATTCTCTCGGACATCACCTATGTATTGGTCGACCCCCGCATCGACTTCAATACAAGGACGTCATGAGACAGTACAAAACCGTTCAAAAACAACGCGCCAAAGACCAGGATATATTACACGCAAGCCTGATGGACCGCTTCAAGGCGCTTCAGCCTGCGGGCTCTATCGACGCGTTTGCGGATGACCAGACATGGGAACTGAGCCCCCGCGTTGCCGCCCTTGAGCAGCAGGAAGGCCAGAAAATCATCGCGGCCTATCAAAAGGGTGCGCCCGACAAACGGGCCCTGAGCGAGGCGCTGGCCCACCTGCTGGAACTCGCAGCCCTTCCGCTGCACCGTTATTTCAATGCACCCGATGCCACGGGCATGCGCATGGGTGCCTATCCAGCCAGCGAGGCGCGAACACAGGCGGGGGACATCCTCAAAGCCGGGCTGCGCACCATCCGCAACGCCCCGCCCATCGTCATGGACACCCCGCCTGCCCATAAGCCCCGGCGTCTGTGGCTGGTTTCCCCGATGGAAGGGATCGACCATGACGACACGGCCATGAGCATCACACTTATTGATAACGGCATCCCCACCGCAGGAATCATTCATTTCCCCAAAAAAGGGCGCACCTATGCCGGTGTCCCGGGCGAATTCGCCTTCATGCGCATCCGCGGGGGCAAAAGCACCAACATCAGGGTTAAAAATCATGAATTCTTCGGCCATGTGGCTGGCACGGCCCACCACGCCCGCCGATCCCTTGCCTTCCGCACCTTCACCGAAACCCACACCGTGAAACGCATCTTTGGGGAGGCAGCCGCCCCCTATGGCCTGTGCCGCATGGCGCAAGGCTCGCTGGACCTGTACCTGCAACCTGCGATGCTGCCGCAAGGGGCCCTGAGCGCCGCCCATGCCGTGCTTGCCGGTGCAGGTGGCATCGTTCGGACGTTCGACGGTGCGCCCATGGCCTTTACGGCTGACCGGGCCGGGGCACCCGCCCTGCCCTTTGTGGCCGCCGCCAGCGAAAAATCCATTCATACCCACGAAACCCGCCGGCTGGTCGTATAATCCGGTTGATTTGAAGGACGGCGGCGCTACCATCGCGCTATGGCCCTATCGCCCCTGACCCGCCGCCGCCTGCAGCAGTTCCGCGCCAACAAGCGCGGCTTCTACAGCCTGATTATTTTCATGGTGTTTTTCGTGATGTCGCTGGGCGCGGAATTCATCGCCAACGACAAACCCATCCTGCTGAAATTCAATGGGCACTATTATGCACCGGTCTTCCAGATGGTTCCTGAAAAGGCGCTGGGCGGTGATTTTGACACCGAGGCTGATTACCGCGACGCCTACGTGCGCGACCTGATCGCCAAGGGCGATGGCTGGATGATCTGGCCCCCCGTGCGCTATCACTACGACACCATCAATTTCAGCAATCCCAAACCCGCGCCCAGCGCCCCGGACCGTGAAAACTGGTTCGGCACTGACGATCAGGGCCGCGACGTGCTCGCGCGCGTGATTTACGGATTCCGCATCTCCATCCTGTTCGGTCTGGCGCTGACCATCCTTTCTTCCATCGTCGGCGTCATCGCGGGCGGGCTACAGGGATATTTCGGCGGCCGCACCGACCTGATCATGCAGCGTTTCATTGAAATCTGGTCCGGCCTGCCCGTGCTGTTCATCCTTATCATCATGGCATCGATCATCACGCCCGGGTTCTGGAGCCTGCTGACCATCATGCTGCTGTTTGCGTGGACGACGCTGGTCGACGTGGTGCGCGCGGAATTCTTACGCGCCCGCAATTTCGATTACGTGCGCGCCGCGCGCGCCCTTGGTGTCGGTAACCGCACCATCATGATCAAACACGTCCTGCCCAATGCGATGGTGGCGACCCTGACCCTCATGCCTTTTGTCCTGACCGGGTCCATCACCATCCTGACATCGCTCGATTTCCTTGGCTTTGGCCTGCCCCCGGGTTCCGCCTCGCTCGGCGAGCTGCTGGAACAAGGTAAAAACAACCTTCAGGCCCCGTGGCTGGGCATGACCGCATTTTTAAGCATCGCGCTGATGCTGACACTTTTAACCTTTGTGGGCGAAGCGGTGCGCGACGCATTTGACCCCCGAAAGACCGCGCTCTAGGTAAATCCAATGACCAAACGCAATTCCATTCCCCCGATGAAGGACGAAGTCGCCGTGTGGCGCCGTTCGCTCCATGAAAACCCCGCCATCATGTACGAGGAGGTGTTTGCCTCCGACCTCGTCGCGTCCAAGCTGACCGAATGGGGCATCCCGTTCAAGCGCGGCCTGGGCAAGACCGGGATCGTGGGAATTATCGAGGGCCAGAAAAACGACTCAGGAAAAACCATCGGCCTTCGTGCCGACATGGACGCCCTGCCCCTGACCGAAACATCCGGCCAGCCATGGTCCTCGAAAATTCCGGGCCGCATGCATGCATGCGGCCATGACGGCCACACCGCCACCCTGCTGGGAACGGCGAAATACCTGAACGAAACCAAGAATTTCAACGGCCGCGTGCTGGTGATTTTCCAGCCCGCCGAGGAAGGCGGGCGCGGTGCCTTTGCCATGATGCGCGACGGCCTGTTCAAGGACGACCTGAAATGCGATTACGTGTACGGCCTGCACAATTGGCCGACCATGCCGCTGGGTACGGCCGGTATCAAGGCGGGTGCCGTCATGGCCGCCGTCGATCATTTTGATATTGAAATTGCAGGGGTCGGCGGCCATGCCGCCTATCCGCATAAATGCGTCGATTCCATCGTGATCGGCGCCACACTGGTCAGCACGCTGCAAACCCTTGTCTCGCGCTTCGTCGCCCCGCAGGAAATGGCCGTGTTGTCTGTTACCAACTTCAATTCCGGAACCGGCGCCTATAACGTCATCCCTGACTCCGCCAAGATCACCGGCACCGTGCGCAGCTTTAAACCCGAGGTGCGCGACATGATGGAAGCCAAGATCAAAAAAATGGCGACCGAAATATGCGGTGCCTATGGCGCCAAGGTCTCTGTCGTCTATGACCGCGAAATCGACGCCACCATCAACGACCCGGAACAGACGCAAGTCTGCATCGAGGCGATGAGCCGCATCATCGGTCTTGAGAATATCAACACCAACATCCAGCCCTCCCTCGGCGGGGAGGATTTTGGCGGCATGCTGATGCAGGTGCCGGGCGCCTATATTCACCTGGGCCAGGGCACAGCCAATCCGGACAGCCCCCACAACCGCGGCCTTCACAATCCCGGCTATGATTTCAATGACGATATTATCCCTATCGCCATGGATTATTTCGCGGAACTGGTCGAATCCGGCCTGCCCTTAAAATAAGGGCGGAACCTTTTTTAAGGTCCCTGTGTTGGAACGGCATAACAACCGCCTGATGAGGACCAAATGATTGTTGAACGCGAAGATAACAGCGCCCTGTACTTTATCGTGGGCGCCCTGCTGGTGGCTGTCATCGCCTTTGCCGTTTACTATTTCGCCTCCGATCGCCCGGCTGTAAGCGATCAGGTCACAGACACAACCCGTGTTGAAAGCGTCGCACCGGCCTCGGGCAGCGCAACCAGCACCACCACCCTTTCGTCCGACGGAAACGGTGTTTCCGCGACAACCACGACACAGCAGTAATTCGAGAGTTGCTGCTGCTTGAAGGGCAGGCCCCATAACCTTCGGGTTTGGGGCCTGCCTCTTTTGGACGGATGTTAATGAAAATTTATTTGACACTCTCATGCATATTGCCCACATACTGACTGCATGTTCGTTTTGACCACCACCTTTAGCCCCGCAGCCCTCCTGCTGCGACGATAGTACCGACCTGAAGTCGCCGTGAATCCGGCGAAAACAGCTTGGGAATGATGGTCTCGAAAACCCTCTCTTATCCGACAATCCGCTGACAGCTTGCCCGTAAAAGGCTCGTGCTCACACTTAACCAACCGCCTGGGGTGTCCCAGGGATTGTAACGAAGGACAAGAGATGGAATATACCGCTGCGGCCCGCAAGGCTCCCGAACCCTCATCCGATGCATTTTATGCCGCCGCCACGCCGGATGCATCCGTGCATTACCGGATTGCCGAGATAGACGACACCACCGACGAGATGCTGGACCAGTTCATGGGCCTGCACGAGCATGTTCTGAAGAACCTGCCTACCGGCGGCAAGCACTGGGTCAAGCCCCGCACCCGCGACAATGTCCGCGCCCACATCCTGAACGGCCATGTCTGCCTCGGCGTTTTTGACAAACACGACACCATGGTGGGTCAGGTTCTGCTGACCCTGCCCGACCTGCCGGGCGGCAAGAACCTCAAAGGATATCCCATCGGATACAAGCACGGATTGCTGCGCCCCGACCATTGCATGGTGGTACAGACGCTGGGCGTGCATAAGGATCACGCCGGCCACGGCATTCGTACGCTTATACTCGATAAGGCCGAGGAAATCGCACGCGATCGTCTGCGCCGCCATCTGCTGGCAAAAACGGACGTCCTCAACAAAAGCAGCGTCCGCGGGTTTATCCGCGCGGGCTATCTCACCAGTCAGGAAACATCCGTGCTGGGCGAAGCATATAAATGCGTCTTCATGTGGAGACCGCTGAAGGATCTGCACATGCGCGACCTGACCCAGCTTAAAAATCTCAACTTTCAGTCATTCACCGCCTAGGAACATGTCATGACCAAGAAACAGGACAGCAAGCGTAAAAAACTTCTCAAAAAAATCGGCACCCCTTCCCGCAAGGGCGAGGCCGTGCGTCACTTCATCAATCTCAATGACATCGGCGCGGAAACACTGCGCCAGATCCTCAAGAATGCACACCGCCTCAAGCGCGAGAAATACCGTCACGTCCAGATTTTCCAGGGCCAGACCCTGGCCATGATCTTTGACAAACCCTCGACCCGCACGCGCGTGTCATTTGAAACCGGTTTCAAACAGATGGGCGGCCACACCGTCGTTCTCGACAAGGGGTCGATGCAGCTGGGCGGAAGCGGCGAAACCATTCACGATACGTCCAAGGTCATGTCGCGCATGGTCGATGCCATCATGATTCGCGTATCCAGCCACGAAGATGTGGAAGAACTGGCAAAACACGCAACCGTGCCCGTCATCAACGCGCTGACCAATGCATCGCACCCCTGCCAGATCATGGCCGACCTGATGACGATCGAGGAACACGGCAAGAAACTGGACAAAACACTGCAGGTGACATGGGTGGGCGACGACAACAACGTCTCGCGCACCTTCGCACAGGCCGCCGGTCTGTTCGGCTTTAAAATGGTCATGTCCGCGCCCGAGCATCTGTTGCTGGAAGGCGATGAATACAAACATGCCAATGTCACCATTGTGCGCGACCCGAAAAAGGCCGTCAAAGGCGCCGACGTAGTCGTCACGGATACGTGGACATCCATGGGACAGGCGAAAAAAGACAACGCCCCGTTCGAGCCGTACCAGGTCAACGAGGCGCTGATGAAACGCGCCAAACCCGATGCCATCTTCATGCACTGCCTGCCCGCCCATCGCGGCGAGGAAGTCACCGACACCGTCATGGACGGCCCCCAAAGCGTGGTTTTTGACGAGGCAGAAAACCGCCTCCACGCCCAGAAAGCCATCCTCGCATGGGCTCTTGCAAAATCCCGCGTACGGGTTACACAACCTTCAGCAAAACCGTAAGGAAAATGAATATGTCCAAAGGTAAAATCGTTCTCGCCTACTCCGGTGGCCTCGACACGTCCGTCATCCTGAAATGGCTTCTGGAAGAAGGCTATGAGGTCATCGCCTTCCTGGCCGATGTCGGCCAGAAGGAAGACTTTGAAGCCGCAAAGGCAAAGGCGCTTAAGATCGGCGCATCAAAGGTTTATATCGAAGACCTCAAGAAAGAGTTTGTTACCGACTACATCTATGAGGCGGTCAAGGCCAACGCCCTGTACGAAGGCCGCTACCTGCTGGGCACATCCCTCGCCCGTCCGCCCATCGCCAAGGCCCAGATCGAAGTGGCCAAGAAAGAAGGCGCGCAGTTCGTCGGCCACGGCGCCACCGGCAAAGGCAACGACCAGGTTCGGTTCGAGCTGACCTATTACGCGCTCAAACCCGATATCAAGGTCATCTCGCCCTGGAAGACACCGGAATTCCTCAACCGTTTCCGCGGCCGTACCGACATGCTGAACTATGCCGAACAATACGGCATTCCCGTTTCGGCCACGCTGAAGAAACCGTATTCGGAAGACGAAAACCTTCTGCACATCAGCCACGAAGCCGGCATTCTCGAAGACGCGACCGTCCCCTGCCCCGAAGATGTGTATTCGTGGACCGTTGCCCCGGAAAAGGCGCCGGATACGCCCGAGATTCTGGACATCACCTTCAAATCCGGCGTACCGGTCAAGGTGGAAAACAAAACAGACGACACCACCCACACCGACCCGCTGGAATCGTTCAAATACCTGAACGACATTGGCGGCCGTCACGGCATTGGCCGTCTCGACATGGTGGAAAACCGTTTCGTCGGTCTGAAATCGCGCGGCGTCTACGAAACGCCCGCCGGCACGATCCTGTATTGCGCGCACCGCGATCTGGAAGGCATGACGATGGACCGCGAAGTCACGCGCCTGCGTGATGAACTGGCCCTTAAATTCGCTGAACTGGCGTATTACGGTTTCTGGTTCGCGCCGGAAATGGATATCGTCCGCGCCGCGATCAACCAGTCGCAAAAAGGCATCGACGGCACGGTGACGGTCAAGCTGTACAAGGGCTCGGCATACGCCATCGCCCGCACCTCGCCCGTATCGCTGTACAACCCCGAGCTTTCGTCCATGGACGAAGCTGGCGGTTACGATCAGCAGGACGCGGTCGGCTTCATCAAACTTAATGCCCTGCGCCTGCGCAGCTACGGTACGGTGCACGGCAAAAAATGAGCACGGACACGAAAAAAACCAGCGCGATCTGGGGCGGCCGTTTCGAGGCCGGACCGGATGCCGTCATGGACGCGATCAACGTTTCGATCGATGTCGACAAGCGGATGTACAAACAGGACATCGCTGGTTCCCGTGCGCATTGCAAAATGTTGAAGGCTAAAAACATCATCCCTGCGGCTGATGCCGACGCCATCCTGAAAGGCCTCGATCAGGTCGAGGCCGAAATCGATGCGGGCACGTTTGAATTCAAACGCGCCTATGAAGACATTCACATGAATGTCGAGGCGCGTTTAACCGAAATCATCGGGCCCGTCGCCGGACGCCTGCATACCGCGCGTTCACGCAACGACCAGGTGGCCACAGACTTTCGCCTGTGGACCCGGGACGCTGTAGACGGCCTGATCCGCCAGATCGATTCCTGCGTAACCGCCCTGAACACTCAGGCAGGCAAAAACAAAACCACGATCATGCCGGGCTTTACCCATCTTCAGGTGGCCCAGCCCGTGACGCTGGCGCTGCATCTCGACGCCTATGTCCAGATGCTGCTGCGTGACCGCGCGCGTTTTGAAGACGCACGCAAGCGCGTGAATGAAAGCCCGCTGGGCGCTGCCGCCCTTGCCGGCACGTCCTATCCTATCGACCGGAACATGACCGCAAAGGACATGGGTTTCGACCGCCCCCTGTCCAACACCATGGACGCCGTCGCCTCACGCGATTTCGCGCTTGAGGTGATGGCCGCCATCGCCATCTGCGGTACGCACCTCTCCCGCCTCGCCGAGGAAATCGTGCTGTGGTCGACCCCGCAATTCGGTTTCATCCGCCTGTCGGACGGTTTTTCAAGCGGATCGTCCATCATGCCGCAGAAACGCAACCCCGACGCAGCCGAGCTGGTGCGTGCCAAGACGGGGCGCATGAACGGCAACCTCATCGCCCTGCTCACCGTGATGAAGGGGCTGCCGCTGGCCTATAACAAGGACATGCAGGAAGACAAGGCCGCGATGTTCGAATCGGTGGACGCCCTGTCCCTGAGCCTGGCGGCAACCGCCGGCATGATCGAGGGCATGACCGTCAACGCGCATGTCATGGCCGCCGCCGCCGAGGGCGGATACGCCACGGCAACCGAACTGGCCGATTGGATGGTCCAGACCCTGGGCGTCCCCTTCCGCGACGCTCATCACGCCACAGGTGCCGCCGTTAAAATGGCGGAAAACAAGGGTGTGCGCCTTGACCAGCTGACTCTGGCCGACCTGCAATCCATCGATCCGCGCATTACGGAAGACGCACGCGCCGTGCTGTCGGCCCCCGCCGCGCTCAAGCGTAGAAAACTGATCTGAAACGCCCTATAGTCTTGGGCATGCTGCAGGCATCTCCGATTCTGTCGATCAACGACCTTGATATCACCTTCCGCACGGGCAAGGACCGCACCTTCCATGCCGTGAAGGGCGCAAAGCTCGAACTGCGCAAGGGCGAAACGCTGGCGCTTGTGGGCGAGTCCGGTTCGGGCAAATCGGTGACCGCACTGTCGATCATGCAGCTGCTGTCCAAAAACGCGACCGTCTATGGCGACCATTCGCAAGTCCTGTTCGAAGGCACCAACCTGATCGGCAAGGGCGAAACCTATATGCGTGTCATCCGTGGCACGCGGATCGGCATGATTTTCCAGGAGCCGATGACGGCCCTCAACCCCCTGCATTCGATTGAGCGTCAGATTTCAGAAATGCTGACTGTTCACGGCAACATGAACGCGGCACAGGCGCGCGCGCGCGTACTGGAACTGCTGGACCTTGTCGGCCTGCATCGGCTCAAGGAACGGCTGGGCGCATACCCGCACGAACTCTCGGGCGGTCAGCGCCAGCGTGTCATGATCGCCATGGCACTTGCCAACAATCCCGACATCCTGATTGCCGACGAACCCACCACCGCCCTCGACGTCACGGTACAGGCCCAGATTCTGGAACTGATGAAATCGATTCAGGAAAAACTGGGCATGGCTATCCTGCTGATCACCCATGACCTGACTATCGTGCGCAAAATGGCCGACCGTGTCGCCATCATGAAGCTGGGCGAAATCGTCGAACAGGGCCAGACGGAACACGTCTTTGCGCAGCCCCAGCACGACTACACCAAAAAACTTCTGGCGGCGCAGCCGCGCGGCCACGCACGCCCTCTCGCCGCCAATGCGCCTGTGATCGTCCAGGCCGATAATATCAAGGTTCACTTCCCCATCAAAAAAGGCCTGCTGGGCCGTACGGTTGATTACGTGCGCGCGGTTGACGGCGTCTCCCTAAAAATCCGTGCTGGCGAAACGCTGGGCATCGTGGGCGAGTCAGGCTCGGGCAAAACCACTCTTGGTTTTGGCATACTGCGCCTCAACCGTGCGCAGGGAACCATCATTCTGGACGGTCAGGATATTTCCAGCATCGGCGGGCGCGACCTGCGCCGCCTTCGTTCTGACATGCAGATCGTCTTTCAGGACCCGTTCAGCTCCCTCTCGCCACGTATGTCGGCGGCGGAGATTATTGCCGAGGGCCTGACCATCCACCGCCCCGACCTTAACGCGGCCCAGCGCGACGACATCGTGGTCGGCGCCATGCGCGATGTGCAGCTCGACCCCGAAACCCGCCACCGCTACCCGCATGAATTCTCGGGCGGACAGCGCCAGCGTATCGCCATCGCCCGTGCCCTGGTTCTGGAACCCAAGCTGCTGGTGCTGGACGAACCCACATCCGCCCTGGACATGTCCGTACAGGCGGAGGTCGTGGACCTGCTCAGAAACCTGCAGGAACGCCGGAATCTGGCCTATCTGTTCATTTCACACGATTTGCGGGTGGTCCGGGCGCTGGCCCATCAGGTCATGGTCCTGAAGGACGGCAAGGTGATCGAGGAAGGCCCGGCGGCCACGCTTTTTGCCGCCCCCCAGACCGATTATACCCGGGCCCTGATGGCCGCCGCCTTCGATATTACGGCCAAAGCGGCCTGAAATTCGCTGAAACACCCTCTAAAAAGCTTGCCAAGACCCTGAAATGACGCCATAAAGGCGCCATTCAACCTTTTCCCCGTGCGATCACGGGCATTCCTCGGAAGGAGGGATTTGTTTGGTTCAGGTATCCGTGCGTGACAATAACGTCGATCAGGCGTTGCGCGCTCTGAAGAAAAAACTGCAGCGTGAAGGCGTTTTCCGCGAGATGAAACTTCGTAAACACTACGAAAAGCCGTCCGAGAAAAAGAAACGCGAAGCGTCCGAAGCTGTGCGCCGCTGGCGCAAGATGGAACGCAAACGCAAAGACCGCAACTAAGCGTCTTGTCGTTTCATTACTGAGGATTGAAACCGCCGGGCTTCCCGGCGGTTTTTTCTTGTCCGTGATTGTCTGCATCACGAAGACGCCCGGCGCGGATCACCTGATCCAGTTTTGCGACAAGCGTCTTGTCGATCGGGGGAACCCACGCGTAATCGGCCAGATCAATATCGTACTTCCCTTTTTGTCCCAGCATGCGGCTGGCGACGGCTTCCGCCAGTCCCATGGCATTTTTGAATCCATGGCCCGAACAGGCCGAAATAACAACAACGCGATCGTTTTCGTTCAGTTCGTGCAGGGGAAGCGCCATAGCCATGTCCCCGCGCGTCAGGTTCAGAGAATCGACCGTATCCATCTGCGGATAACCGGCGGCGATCAGACGCCCCTGCGGTTCGTTGGTATAACGGCATGACTGGCCCATGGCGCCCACGCGCTGCATCCCGCGGATAAAGCGCGAGGAGAAATTATAAATCTCGTCCAGCTCCGCCCCGTGAACCTGACGAAGTTTTTTATCCGCCGGATCGCCGATATGCGCGCCCGTTTCGAACGCGCTTTTCACCATGCCGGGATGCATGCTGTTCGCCTGCGCCGAGAAGCCGTAATTATGTTTGATACCTTTATCGGTATGCTGGAACACGATGAAGTTGGGACTGTGCGCGGCATCCATGCGCTCGGGCTCATCGACATGGAACCACCCCACCACCTGGCGCTGGATGCGGAAATAATGATCAAGCCCGTCAGGCATGAAATCACGGATCCATGCGCCCGTAGCCAGAACCAGCCTGTGTGCATCGATGGTGGCACCGCCGCGAAGAATGATTTCAACACCGTCCTTTTTATGGCGGAAGCCCTTCATTTCGGTATTGGGCCGGTACTGAACACCATAAAGCTGCGCCAGCAGGCGCTGCGCCATCACGCAGCGTTCGGGAAACAAGGTGCCTGAACCGGACTCGTAATAGGCCGCAATCCTGTCCAGTTCGGCATCCCTGATCATGTATCCGGGAAAACGCTCCGCCACTTCGCGTCCGCTTAAAACTTCATGATCGATACCAGCGCTGACGGCATTGTCGATCGTACTCTGCACGAAATCGGCGACATTATGCGCACTACCCTTCTCGCCTTTTGGTCCCATGACCAGCAGGCCTGTCTGGTGGAACATCATGTCGTCGTAATAAAGCTCGCGCAGAATCTTGGAAATGCGCGCCATGTGCGGGGTACTGGATTCCCGGAACCGTTTTTGCAATTCGGAATATTCATGAACCGATGCCTGCGCCGTTTTGGTCAGGAACGGCGCCTCCGCATTGGCAAAACGGGTAATGCGCGTATCGCCATGGCTGGAACCATACGTATTCGGTGATCCATAGCGTTCGAGCAGGATGATTTTCTGTTTTGATTTCGCACGGCGCAGCTTGCGTCCAAGCATATAGGCCAGCGCCGTTCCATGAACGCCGCCCCCTGCGATGACGATGGGTTTGCTGTCTGCGGGCATGGGGCAATCTCGCATGAAATCGCCCCCCGGTACAATAAAATTATGTAAATTAATGCCGTAATAACAGGCGCTTGAGGCTTATGCCGGAAAACAAACGGGTTTTCTTAAGCGGCGGCAGCGGATTTGCGCCCGCCGGACCACGGATTGACCGTCTTCAGCTGGGGCACCGCGATGGAATCCTTCGTCACCAGATGAAGGTTATGTTTCAGCGCGAACGCCGCCTGCAGTCCCGCAATGGCGCTGACCGACTGATCCAGCTTTCCGGCAAGTGATCCCCAGAATGCAGCCACTTCCGGTGTCAGGTTCAGGATATGCCCTTTGAACCATGTCTGCATGTCGGTGAGGATCCAGCGCATCAGCGCGGTACGGCGATCGGCATCAGCCACCTGCTCCAGCGCGGCCATAAGTTCACCGATCGTAATGGCGGATACATAGAATTTATCCTGATCGACACTTTCCATCCACGCCGTGACATCCGGCGACGGCTGAGGACGCAGTGTTTCCAGCAGTACCGATGTATCGAGAAGATAGCCCTCGGGCTGACGCACGCTCACAGATTCACCTCGCGCAGTTTGCCTTTACGCTGGACGTCCATGTCCATGCCGGCCAGCGGCGATGTGCGCATCAGGGACATCAGAGATGGTTTTTGCTGTTGCAGCGCCTCGTAATCACGCAAGGTCATGACCACGATTTCAGGCTTGCCACGCAGGGTGACCATGTGCGGTCCCTTGTTTTTTACAAGACGGACAAATTCAGAAAATTTCGCTTTTGCGTCCTGAAGACTCCACGCGTCCATGACCCTCCCCCTTTCTGACTATAAAGCTAGTCAGAAAGTTCTAGACCGGGGCGCACCGCGCCGTCAACCACCTTACTATTTCAGGGGGTAATAAAGGGCTCAAAACCGCCAGTACGCGGGCATGATAGGCATTCAGCCAGTCTTTTTCATCGTCCCGCATCAGGGAAAGGTCGAGGGCGCGCGTATCAAACGGTGCCAGCGTCACGGTCTCCAGTTTCAGGAAACCCGGCGCATGCGGCACGACCAGGCAAAGATTTTCAAGGCGAATGCCGAACCGGCCCTCAAGATACACCCCCGGCTCCACCGACATCAGGATACCCGCCTTCAGCGGTTCTGCCGCACGCGTGACCTTGGGTGAAAAATTGCACGGCCCTTCATGGACATTCAGGGCATATCCCACGCCGTGACCCGTGCCATGGGCATAGTCATACCCCTGTTCCCACAGCGGCGCGCGCGCCAGCGCGTCGACGACTTCGAAATCGCGGCCCTTCACGTACTTCGTGACAAACTCTCCGTGGAGCGTCGGCACCTGTTTCACGCTCAGTTTCCAGATCAGCAAATAATTGCAGGAGGGCTGCCAGCGACGTATTTTTATGCAACGGTTATACGCAGAGGTGCGTAATGTCTGAAAAAACCGGAGCCGTTGCTATGAAACCCATCTTTACAGCCCTGTTCGTTATTCTTTTCTTTCAGGTCCGGGCGCAGGGCGATTCGGACTATTACCGCAAATCCTACAAGCGGCCCATCGGCGCAAAACCATACAATACCGAATCGCTTCTCAAAAAGTTCGGCGACATCCGCATTCATGACCGCTGGTATGTAGGTGCCAATGGTTTTGTGCCAGCTGTAAATAAATTGAATAAAAAAGGCATTCCTGAAACCAGTATTTGGATAAACTTTATTGTTGGTATGCTTATGTTCTTACCATTTCCTGGTTGGCAAAGCATGGTTTCCTTTCTCTCTTCAATTATGATTGCAAGTTATGCCATTGTGCCCGTCTGCCTTGTTGCTTTACGCAAAAATTTACCCGATATGGAACGTC
>CALBME010000141.1 GCA_937896295.1 uncultured Micavibrio sp.
TGAGGGCGACTTTTACGGTTGTTGTTTTTTCTGGCACGCGTTCAGACCTTGCAAAATGGCGTTGAGCGCGGCGTCGTCGACCCGTTCGGTCGAAACGCTGAAATGCGCTGTCTCTTCATACAGGCTTGCGCGTTTTTCCAAAAGGGCGCGCAGGATGGTCTCGGGGTCCCCGTTTTGTAAAAGCGGTCGCTTGTTATTGCCGGCGCAGCGTTTGGCCAGTGTGGACGGCGATGCGGTCAGCCACACGGTCAGCGCGCGTTCGCGCAAAAGCGCGCGGGTCTGGGGCAGCAGGATGATGCCCCCGCCGCCGGCGATGATTTTGGGGGTGCCGTCCAGAAGACGGTCGAGCACCTTGAATTCACCGCTGCGGAAGGCGTCCTCGCCGTATTTTGCGAAATATTCGGCCACGCTCATGCCGGCGGCGATTTCGATTTCCTGGTCGGTGTCGAAAAATGGCAAATGTGTGGCTTTTGCCAGCTCCTTGCCGATCTGGCTTTTTCCGGTTCCCATCATACCAATTAAAACTGCAGGTTTTCCGAAAAGGGCCGGGGAGGGCGCTGCCTTGCCCGAAGTGCCGGAACCTGTGTGGTCTTGCATCATGGGTGGGGTTATGCCATGAAAAGCCCGTCGAATAGAAGCGTTCTGTTCATAAACCTAAATTGGAAGTGAGACACCTATGGCTGAGAATAACAGCAAAACGTTCATCATCGGGATCGTGATTTTCGTCCTGCTGGTGATCGGCGGCTTTGCGTTTTTTGCGAAAAAAGACGTTCCTGTTGAACAAACCCAGGCTGAAATGATGGCTGCCCCGGCTCCGGCCGCTGGCGATGCCATGACCACCACGACGACCACCGAAGCCACCACGGCTCCGGCCCCGGCCGAAGCTGTCACGACCACGACGACCGCTCCGGCTGCTGCCACCACGACCACCGAAACCCCGGCTCCGGCCGCTGTTCCGGCCCAGTCGGGTGACACCACCACGACGACCCCGGTCGCCCCGGCTTCGGAAACGACCTCCACGGTTGCTCCGTCGACCGCACCGACCCCGGTCCCGGCCCAGTCGTCTGAAACCGCTGGCACGGCCAACCCGGCTCCCGCCACGGCTGCTCCGGCTGCTGCCCAATAAGTTCCCTGTAAAATTTGCTGAAAGCGCCCTTTGAAAACCTCAAAGGGCGTTTTCATTTGGGGCAAACTCCTATAGGTATTTTTGTTATGCGCTTCTCCCGATTTCTGCTCACCTTTGCCTTTTCTCTCAGCTTTGCTGCCGCCGCATCTGCCGCCGGCATGCGCGACATCGAAACACGCGGCACGCTCAAGGACATTTCGTCGGGGCAGATCGCCGGGAATGTGTGGTCTGGTCTTTCGCGCAGCGAAGCCCTGCTGCTGATCGACTCGCTGCCGGATAAGTACGCATCGCCCATCTATTTTGAACTGGCGCGGCGCCTGTTGCTGTCTGATGCGCCGTCTTTAGGGGCCGATGCCCCGAAAAAGGCGCCCGTGGATGCCAAGGGCAATCCGCTGCCCGTACCCGACCCGAATAAACCGTCGGTGCTGATAGCGCGTCTCGACAAGCTGCTGGCCATGGGCGCGATCCGCGATGCAGAAAACCTGTATAACGCGGTTGTTCCCGACAACGCAGACGATTTCGACCTGGTGTTACGCAGTCTGGAAATCCTGATGCTGCGCGGCCAGCTGTCGGCCGCATGCCTTGATCTGCAGGCGATCCAGCCGCAGCATTCCGGTAACCCCAAATGGCAGGAAATCAACCGTCTGTGCCGTATTCAGTTCACCGCCGCCGGCGCCGAGCGCGAACGTCTTCTGAACGAAAAGAAATTCACGGAATTCCCACAGCTGAACGGTTATCTGCGCGGGAAGGGGCCGGGTGGATATCGCAGCATGTCGGTGCAGGACACCGCCTTTGCGGTTGCCACCAAGCAGATCAACGAAGGCACGCTCCGCTACCTGATGCCGCAGGCTGGGAATATCCCGCCCTTGCTGCTCTCGGTACTGTACAACATGGAAACGGATGGCGACATCCCGGAAAAAAGCTGTCTTGCGATTGAATCCGCGCGCCGCGGCATCATCACCACCCGCGAACTGATCACCGTGTACGAAAAACCGCACTACGACTCGGCCCTTCTTTTGCAGAATCTGGGTACGAACCCATCGGGCCAGATTCACCCCTGCATGGTGCCAAGCGTGATGTACCAGCGCATCGCGTCGAACATGGAAAAACCCACGCGCGACCAGACCATGCGCACCGGTATGGACGTCATGAACGACCTGCCCGACGCGGCATTCTGGCCGATGGCGACCTATTTTCAGGAAATGGACGTCCATGACAGCGTCAACAAACCCTATCTCTGGCGCCTGACCCGCATCACCGCATACGAAAAAGACGAACTGCCCGCCGGCTGGAGCCAATGGGAAGAGCAGAACGGCCAGCCGGGCGTAGCGCCTTTCTGGCCGGTGCAGGCGATCATGCAGCCGGATGGTCATGTCAGCGCGAAAATGGAGCTGTGGAAGACCCAGTGGCCGGACCAGGCCCGCAAGATTCTGGGCCGCGACCCGTCACTGCCCGTCCTGCTGGGGCTGGCGATGACGCCGGAAGGGGTTAAAACCGGGCAAAAGCAGAAGAATGGCTTGGAAGATTATGAAAATATTTTACCGTTGACATTTTCCAGAAGTTACTCTATCCCTTCCTATGGATTGACGCAGCGCCTGTCTGATGTTATTAAAAATAATCAGACGGGTCAGTCCGTCGCGCTGCTACTGATCGGATACGGAGCCATCCCGCCAGATCAGGTCATTCCAACCCAGATGGCATTGGTAATCGATGGGTTAAATCGTGCCGGGTTAGGACGCTATGCAAGGCGTTTTGGTCTGGAAGTTCTGCGTTGAAGTCCGGGCGTTAATCAAAGTTAACACTTGCTTCCAATGTGGATTAGGGTAAGAAAATACAAAGTTACGAAATTAAGACAGGTTAACTAGGAGATTTTACATGCCGCGTCCGGGCCGTCCTGCGAAACCGAAGCAACCGCTTCACAAGCAGATTGAAGGGTTTCTCGACATGCTGATGTCGGAGAAGGGCGCCGCCTTGAACACGCGCCACGCTTACGAGCGCGACCTGATCGACGTTGAAGCCTATCTCAAGCCGAAATCCATCGATATTGTGAAGGCCACCACCGCCAATATCCGCGATTACCTGGCCGAACTGGCCCACAAACAGCATACCAAGGGCGAACAGACCGCCCAGATCGCCGTGCGCACCGTGGCGCGCCGCCTGTCGGCCCTGCGCCAGTTCTACCGCTACCTGGTCTCGGAAAACCTCCGCAAGGACGACCCGACCAGCACCATCGAATCGCCGAAACAAACCCGTACCCTGCCCAAGACCCTGACCGAGGCCGAAGTATCGCACCTGATCAAGACGGCTGCCGGCATGGGTGGCGCCAACAGCCAGCGTCTCGTCTGCCTGCTGGAAATGCTCTATTCCACCGGCCTGCGTGTCTCCGAACTGGTCGGCCTGCCGATTTCTTCGGTCAACGAAGGCTCGCAGTTCCTGATCATCACCGGCAAAGGCGGCCGCGAGCGTATGGTTCCGCTGTCCGAACCGGCTCAGAAAGCCCTCAACAATTACCTTAAGATCCGCTCGCAATTCGTTGGTGTTGATGACGATGGCGCCCGCGCTCAGTGGCTCTTCCCGTCCAAGACCTCGGTGGTCGGTCACCTGACCCGCCAGCGCTTCGCCCAGCTTCTTAAAGAACTGGCAAAAGCTGCTGATATGTCTGTTGAAAAAGTCTCTCCGCACGTTCTGCGCCACGCTTTTGCAACCCACCTGCTGCGCAACGGCGCCGACCTGCGTTCGGTCCAGAAGATGCTCGGCCACGCCGATATCGCCACGACCCAGATCTACACCCACATGCTGGGCGAAGACATCAAGAAAAAGGTCGCGGACAAGCACCCGATGGCACGCCAGCAGGGCGTACGTTAATCGGGCAGGTCGTCCGCTAAGAATTGATCCCAAATGTTTATAAAAAGGCGCAAAACCTAGACGGTGGGCGCCTTTTTTGTTAGCTTCGCGCCTTCCTAACTTCAGTGGAGTCGTACCGTCCATGAGCGTCCTCGAATTTGAAAAGCCTGTCCTTGAGCTTGAAGCCAAGATCCGTGAGCTGCGGAGCACGTCAGGCGAACCCGGGTTCTCGGTTGTCGAGGAAGTCGGCCGCATGGAAAAGAAAATCGACCGCCTTCTGAAGGGCGCTTACGCCAACGTGACGCCGGACCAGAAAGTGCAGATCGCGCGTCATACGGACCGCCCGCATTTCCTCGACTACTCCAAGGCGATCATCGAGGATTTTACCCCGCTGGCCGGCGACCGCAATTTTGCGGAAGACAAGGCGCTGATCGGCGGTCTTGGCCGTTTCCGCGGCCGTTCGGTCGTGGTCATGGGGCAGGAGCGCGGCAACGACACCACGTCGCGCCTGCGTCACAATTTCGGTATGGCCCGCCCCGAAGGCTACCGCAAGGCCCAACGCCTGATGGAAATGGCCGATCAATTCCAATTGCCGATCATCACGCTGGTCGATACCGCTGGCGCGTATCCGGGCGTAGGCGCGGAAGAACGCGTCGATGGGATTTCCAGCCTTCCGTTCCAGCCAGTCCGCGAAGGGCGTCGTGGCCGTCACCAGCACGATCTTCTTCGGGCCGGTGAGCGCCAGCAGCGCGGCGGTGACGTAGCAGCCCGGGTTCGAGACGAGGCGCGCGGCGCGCGGATCGATCCGAAGAAGACCGCCGGCGGCGAGTGCATCCCGACGGTGGACGCGAGGGGCTGGTGCCGGTCGCGTACACGTCCGAGGATGGCGTCCT
>CALBME010000142.1 GCA_937896295.1 uncultured Micavibrio sp.
TGGGCCAGCGACTCACGGGTGCGCTTGCGTGTCATTTCGACCAGCCCCAGCTGCGAGAAACCGCCGGCCATGGTCTTGACGCGGTCGCGTGCGAGCTGCTTGCGAAACTCGGCAAGCACCGCCTCGCGGTGGTCCTCACGCACCATGTCGATGAAGTCCACGATGACAATACCGCCCAGGTTTCGCAGCCGCAGTTGCCGGGCGATGGCGCCAGCCGCTTCCAGGTTGGTCTTGAAGATGGTGTCGTCGAAATTGCGGGCGCCAACGTAGCCCCCGGTGTTCACGTCCACCGTGGTCAGGGCCTCGGTCTGGTCGACGATCACGTAGCCGCCGGACTTGAGGTCCACCCGGCGGCCCAGCGCCCGGGCGATTTCGTCGTCAATGGAAAACAGGTCAAAGATCGGCCGTTCGCCCTTGTACAGCTGCAGCCGCCCGGCCGCCGCCGGCATGAACTCGCGGCCAAAAGCCAGCAGGCTTTCAAACTGTTCGCGCGAATCGATGCGGATGGTCTGGGTTTCCTCGCCCACCAGGTCGCGCAGCATCTTGGTCACCCAGAGCCCGACATCCGTCGCGCCGGCGACGATGCGGGCGTCCGGGTGCGCGACCCGCAGCGCCGCGAAGGCGGCGGGAGCGGTGGCGGCGCCCAGCCCCAGTCCCAGGGAACAGGCGACGATGTACAGGTTCTCGCGGCGCTGGAAATCGACCTCGGCGAGCTGCCGGGCGTCGACTTTGTCGCGCCGCAGCCCGATGAACTGCCCGAACTGCATATCGAAACCGCCGCGCAGGTCGAGGAAGAGCTGCCGAGCGAACTGCCGGCGCTGAGCTCGGACGAGTGGCACCTGGACGAGTCGCTGCCGGCCCTCGGCGCCGAGGATCTGCAGCCGCTTGCAGAAGAGCTGCCGACGCTCGACGCTGCCGAGCCCGGCGTCGACGCAGACGAGGTCGCGTTCACCGCTCTCGGCTGGATCGCGCCCGGCGAGTCGCTGTGGGACGAGTACCGGATCGCCTTCGGTGGGGGAGTGGTCGGCTTCTACGACCCGGTCGCCAAGGAGCTCAAGGTCCGGGGCACCGACATGACCCCGTACCGGCGGGAGGTCATCGCCCACGAGCTGAACGCGCTTGCCGACTTTCGCGGTGAGCGCGGCCCAGCCTTCGAAATCGTCCTCGCTCATGCCGAGTTCTCTGATCATCACGGCCTTGAGTTTTTCCAGCGGGTCGCGTTCCTGCTTGGCCTTTTCCAGTTCTTCCTTGGACCGGTATTTGCCGGGATCGGACATGGAGTGGCCGCGGAAACGGTACGTATTCATTTCCAGTACGTAGGGACCATTTCCGGAACGCACGTAATCAAGCGCCTGACGCGCGACGTTCTGCACTTCCAGAACGTCGGAGCCGTCGCATTTTTCACCGGGAATGCCGAAGGACGCGCCGCGTTGATAAAATTCACCGGCGGCGTGTCGCTTGGTGGATGTGCCCATGCCGTACTGGTTGTTTTCAATGACGTAAAGTACGGGCAGTTTCCACAGCGCGGCCATGTTCATGCACTCGAAAAACTGGCCCTGGTTGGATGCGCCGTCGCCAGAATAGACGACCGCGACGCCCTTGTCGCCCTGATACTGGTGCGCGAACGCAAGCCCGGTGCCCAGCGACGCGGAGGCGCCGACGATACCGTGTCCGCCGTAGAATTTCGCCTCAGACGAGAACATGTGCATCGATCCGCCCTTGCCGCGCGAATAGCCGCCTTCGCGGCCCGTGAGTTCGGCCATGACGCCCTTGGCTTCCATGCCGCAGGCCAGCATGTGGCCGTGGTCGCGGTAGGTGGTGATGACGGTGTCCTGCGGTTCCTGTACGGACTGGATGCCGGTGACGATAGCCTCCTGCCCGATATATAAGTGGCAGAAACCGCCGATGAGGCCCATGCCGTACAGCTGGCCGGCTTTTTCTTCAAAGCGGCGGATCAGCAGCATGTTGCGATAAAGCTTTTTCAGCTCGGCCGCATCGGGAATTTTGTTGGTATTCGAGATGGCGCTGGAGGCGTCGGACTTGGCTTTTTTGGCAGAGGCCACTGATAATCTCCTGCTATGAAAACGTGTGCGCAGAGGAATACCCAATTTGCGGTGCCCATGCCAGCGAAAAAGACAGGTTTGTGCACCGCAATATTTTGATATAATTAGGAAAATCTCTTATCAGCCCTCTTCCGCGACAAAATCACGCTCAAGGGTTTTCATAAACGCCGAAGAGTGGGCGTGCTTACATTTTCAGGGATTTGACGTCTTCGCCGCGCGGGCCCAGCTGGCTTTGTGCCTGCTGCTCGACCAGGTCCCAGTCAAGGGAATTGGGGCGCATGCGCACGACACGGTCCTCGATGTCGGCGCGCTGTTTGTGCACTGCGTTCAGGTGGCTTGTAAGCTGCGCCTCCTGCACTTCCAGGGCACGCATGCTGAAAATGGAGTTGGTTCCAAACAAAAGATAGAACCCGCACCATGCGCACACGAACGCAGAAATGATGACCGGCAGGGCCGACAATATGTCGTGGCGAAACTTCATAAACCGCTTCATAGGTTGATTGAATCACGATCGATTCGGGTGCGTCAAAAGGTTTGATTCGCCCGATTTCCTAAGTGATTCAAAAGATTCACTTCTTTTATTTTAACAGATTCACGGAATGCGCCTATGGCACGTTTCGTTCTCATTTTGTTTGCAATAGAGTGGCGGAATGACGAACGAAGCACACACGCCCCTGCACCAGACCATCGGCCTCAAACAGATGATTTTCTACGCCACCGGCTCAATGCTGGGTGCCGGGGTTTACGGGCTGATCGGCCAGGCGGCGGGGCTTTCCGGCAACGCGGTGTGGCTGTCTTTCATCGTGGCGCTGGTCGCGGCGCTGCTGACCGGGCTGTCCTATGCCTCGCTCGGTTCGCGTTATCCGCGCGCGGGCGGGACAGCGTTCATTGTCGAACGCGCGTTCAAATCCCCGGCGGCGGGCTATGCCCTCGGCCTGATGCTGGCGTGTTCCGCCGTCATCGGCATTCCGACCATGGCGCAGGTGTTCGCGCGCAACTTCATCGACATCTTCCAGATGGGCGATGCGATGATCCCGGTGGTGGCGGTGGGTTTTCTGGCCCTGCTCGCCCTCGTCATTTTTCGTGGCATCGAGGAATCGATGTGGCTGAACATCCTGTGCTGCTGCATCGAGGCGCTAGGGCTTCTGATCGTCATCGCAACGGGCTTCACCCATTGGGGAAGCGTCGATTATCTGGAGGTGCCGGCAAACACATCCGCCCTTCTTCCCGGTCTGGGGCCGCTGGCGGTGGCGGTGATGAGCAGCACGGTTTTGACCTTTTTTGCCTTTATCGGTTTTGAAGACACGCTGAACGTGGCCGAAGAATGTAAAAATCCGCGCCGCACCCTGCCCATCGGTCTGCTGACGGCTATGGCCATCGTCGCGGTGCTTTATATCGGTGTTGCAATCACGGCCGTATCGGTGGTGCCGTGGCAGGTGCTTGGCGATGCAAAAAGCCCGCTGACCGAAGTCATTCGTATCACCGCGCCCGGTATACCGCCCGCCCTGTTCACCACCATCGCATTGTTTTCGGTAACCAACACGATCCTGGTCAATTTCATTACGGCGTCGCGCCTGCTGTTCGGCATGTCACGGCAAAATCTTCTGCCCGCCGCTTTAAGCCGCGTGCACGGCAGGCGCCGTACACCGCATGTGGCGGTCATCACCCTGTTCGTTCTGTTCGTGCCGTTTGCGGTTTTCGGGACCATCGCGCAGCTGGCGGCGGCATCCGTCCTGCTGCTGCTCAGCGTGTTTACGGTCATGAACATATCGCTGGTGATCCTGCAGCGGCGCGAAGGGGAAGAAGCGGGTGAGTTTGAAATTCACCGCATCATTCCCATACTGGGCTCGGTCGTGTGCGTCGGCCTGATCATTGCCCGCGTGGTTACGGGCGAGTGGACGGCCCCGGCCCTTGCGGGCGGGATCGTCACCGCGGTGATCGGCGCCTATTATGCGCGCAGGATGCTGGCACCGGCGTAGACGGCCGCATCGCCCAGATCTTCCTCGATCCGGATCAGCTGGTTGTACTTGGCGATCCGGTCGGAACGGGACAGCGAGCCGGTTTTGATCTGGCCTGCATTCACGGCAACGGCGATGTCGGCGATCGTGGAATCTTCCGTTTCGCCCGAACGGTGCGAAAGGACGATGCCAAAGCCATGGCGCTTGGCCAGTTCGATGGTTTCGAACGTTTCAGACAGCGTACCGATCTGGTTGACCTTGACCAGCACGGCGTTCGCGGCACCGGACTTGATGCCCACGCGCACGCGTTTGACGTTGGTGACGAACAGGTCGTCGCCGACCAGCTGCGTGCTGCCGCCCAATTCCTTGGTCATGGCGACCCAGCCATTCCAGTCGTCTTCGGCAAGGCCGTCTTCGATGGATATGATCGGGTAATTATCGACCAGCTTGCGGTAGTAGGTAATCATTTCATCCGATGAAAGGGTCAGCCCCTCGCCCTTCAGATGATATTTTTTGCCCTTGTAAAATTCGGTCGAGGCGACGTCGAGCGCGAGCGCGATGTCGTTGCCCGGTTTGTACCCGGCCTTTTCAATCGCCTTCATGATGAAGCTCAAGGCCTCGGTCGAGGATTTCAGGTTGGGCGCAAAGCCGCCTTCGTCACCAACGTTGGTCGAATGACCTGCATCGCTTAAAAGTTTTTTCAGCGTATGAAAGGTTTCCGCACCCATACGGATCGCTTCGCGCATCGACTTGGCGCCGATGGGCATGATCATGAATTCCTGGAAGTCGATGCCGTTATCGGCATGCGCCCCGCCGTTGATGATGTTCATCATCGGCACCGGCATGACATGCGCGGAGACGCCGCCCAGATACTGGTACAGGGGCAGGCCCTGTTCGTCGGCAGCGGCGCGGGCCACGGCCATCGACACGCCAAGAATGGCGTTGGCGCCCAGATTGTTCTTGTTTTCCGTGCCGTCGATTTCAAGCAGTGCCTTGTCGATGGACAGCTGGTCGAGCGCCTCGAACCCTTCGAGTTCTTCGGCAATCACGTTGTTCACGTTGGAAACGGCTTTGAGCACACCCTTGCCCATGTAACGTTTCTTGTCGCCGTCGCGCAGCTCGACGGCTTCGTGGGCGCCGGTCGATGCGCCTGACGGCACGGCGGCGCGGCCTTCGGCGCCGCTTTCGAGCATGACTTCGACTTCAACCGTGGGATTGCCGCGGGAATCCAGAATTTCGCGGGCTCGGATATCGATAATGGCGCTCATGCTGCGTAGACTTTCTTTTTCACGAGTTGATCAATTTCAAGAAGGGTTTCAAGGACACCGGGGAAATCGGTGAGCTTGATCATATTGGGTCCGTCGGACGGCGCGTTATCGGGGTCCTGATGGGTTTCCATGAACAGGCCGGCGACACCAACGGCCACGGCGGCGCGCGCCAGTACCGGGACCATCCGGCGGTCGCCGCCCGATTTGGTGCCGAGCCCACCGGGCTGCTGCACCGAATGGGTGGCATCGAAAATGACCGGGTATCCGGTTTCCGCCATGATGGGGAGCGAGCGCATGTCGGAGACAAGCGTGTTGTAACCGAACGAGGCACCGCGTTCGCAGAGCATGATGTTTTCGTTGCCCGTCGATGCGATTTTGGCGGCCACGTTTTTCATGTCCCACGGGGCCAGGAACTGGCCTTTTTTGACGTTGATGGCCTTGCCGGTTTTTCCGGCGGCAACCAGAAGGTCGGTCTGGCGGCACAGAAATGCTGGGATCTGCAGGATGTCGGCGGCCTTGGCCACTTCCGCGCATTGCCAGGGCTCGTGCACGTCCGTCATCACGGGCATGCCGAATTGCTGTTTGATGTCGGCAAAGATGGTCAGCGCGTCTTCCATGCCTGGGCCGCGTTCCGACGTGATGGAGGACCGGTTCGCCTTGTCGAAGGACGTCTTGTAGATGACGCCGATCCCAAGCTTGTCACAGGTTTCCTTGATCGCCCCAGCCATATCGAAGGCGTGCTGACGCGATTCCAGGACACAGGGTCCGGCCATCAGCGAAATGGGGGCGTTATTGGCAAAGGTGGTCGATCCGACAGAGACTTTTTTCATGGTCACAGAGAATAAGTGACCAATGTGGTATCGAAAAGACCTATTATATTGTCATAATGAAATTATATTTTAAGGCTGGCGGCGGGTGTTGTTCCGTTGATGGCGCGGTAACAGGCATGCGCGGTCATGGCGGCGCCTGCCACCATCACAGGCGTATCCGCGAACAGCACGCCCGCGCCGACCATGCTCAGGCCGCTTGCGAGTGAAAGACCGGTATGCAGATCGTCGGATATGTGGCCATAACGGCGAGCCATGTTGGCCGTAAATGCGAAACCGCCCTGGCTTAGCACAAGCATCGCGCCGCCAAGGGCCGTGCCGATATCGCCTTCACCCATACCGTACTGCGCCAGATAGGCGCCGCCCACACCGGCGGCGAAATTGCCGGCGATGGCCCATTTCTGCGCCAGGCGCGATTCCGGTTTGTTCCGAACCGCCCGTATCGCCGTGATCGCTGCGCCAACCGCGAGGAAGCCGCCGCCGATGGACGAAAATCCATTCGGTGCGCATACGGCAAAGGTGGTGGCCGCGACAAGCGCGAGGACAGGATCCGCGATGCGGTTGAACAGAGCCTTCATGACGCGCACGCTACGCCTGTACGGGGTGCTTGCGCAAATTTTGAAGACAGGAAAATATTTTCCAAAGATTGACGCCTGCGGACATCGGAAAATACACACCACCTTAATGCGCGCGAGGGTGCGCCTTTTTGAATGTTTCCAAAAGCTGGGTGTAATCGACTTCCGTATATCGCTGTGTCGTGGTCAGTGATGCATGCCCCAGCAATTCCTGCACTTCGCGTAAGTTCAGCCCCTCGCCCAGAAGATGCGTGGCATAAGAATGGCGCAGCGCGTGGGGTGTCGCGTTTTCACCCAGCCCCATACGGATGCGTAAGTAACGCATACGCTTTTGTACCATGCCCGGATTGAGACGATCACCGCGCACGCCGATGAAAAGCGGGCGATCATCGGTTTCCACTTCCGGGCATGCGGCGCGGTAATCGCGGATCAGTTTCACGCTTTGCGGCAGAAGGGGCACTTCGCGCTGTTTATTGCCCTTACCCGTGATGCGGATCTGGTCGGTGGCCTGATCGATATCGCGGATGTTGAGCGACAAACCTTCGCTGATCCGCAGGCCCGATCCGTACAGCAGCCCGAACAGCGCCTTGTCGCGCAACTCGGTCCAGTCGCCGCCTTCAAGCGTGTCCAGCATTTCGAAAATACGCGGCGCCTCAATAGGGCGTGGGACCTTGTGCGGAATTTTCGGCGTGGTCATCAGTTTCAGTTCGGCGTTGTGAAGCACGCCGTTGAAATCAAGCCATTTGAAAAATGTGCGCAGCGATGAAAGCGCGCGGGCACGGGTGGTGTTTGAATTGCCTTTCAGCGCCTTTTTCGACAGATAGCCGCGAAAATCGCGCAAGGCCGCGCCGGAAATATCCTTCAGTCCCACGGGTTCGCCCAGATGGGCATTCATATATCCTAAAAACTGGCGGATATCGGAGTCATAAGCGCGCAGTGTGTGTCTGCTTGCCCGGCGTTCGGATGCCAGGGCAGACAGCCATGTCGATACCGCCTGAAGCAGATCAGGCTGACACAGACCTTCGAGAGGGGTTACGCCGGGATGTCCAGCCATAGACGGAACATGCGTTCGACCACGCGCGCCAGATAGGCGACCAGTTCGGTGCCTGCGCCGTCGCGGAACATTTCCGGGTCGCGGCTGCCGAAACACAGCACGGCGGGCGGCGTCTGCATCGAGATATCGACGCGTAAGACGGCCTGCGAGCGCACGAGGCGCGCGCCACCGCCGTAAATGGCCTCGGACCCCTGAATGTCGGATTGCAGCAGCACGGTGTCGCCCTGCATCCAGGTCGCGATGGTGCCGGACGGCACGACCTTGATGCCGGATGCGTGCATGTTTGGAATGTCCTGACTGCTGGTTTCCACCACCAGCACCGCCATGTCGACATCCAGTATGGTGCCGAGATCCATGGTGATAGCCTGGATGAACTGCATGAAGTTGCGCGCTTCGAGCAGTTTGAGCGTCGCCTCGTGAATACGGGTGACGTTGTTCATGTTCATGCGGCTGACTTCGATCAGGTCGCGCGTGGTTTCAGTAATGGTGTCACGGTCCTTTTTCAGACGCTGGACCATGTAGTGCTGAAAATCGGCGACCCCCTTGCCCATGTTTTCCTTGGGCGGGACCAGATGGTCAAGAATATCGGGGTGGCGCTGAAGAAACGTCGGATTGGCCTTGAGCCATGCCAGAATGTCTTTTTCGTTCAGGGCGTCTTTGGGGTTTTTCGTGTCAGTCATCATGATGGGAAGCTGGGTGGCTAGGCGTTCAACAAATCACAGTGTAGCATGACTCGTGACCGGTTTTTATGGAGAACTTGATGCGCCGTTTCCTGCCAGTTTTTGCCGCCTTTTTCCTTGCCCTGCCCCTGCCTGCGCCTGCGCAGAACGCATCGGATAAAATGCCCGGGCTGAATACGGATATGGGCGACATGGCGCTTGATGCCGGTACGGCCCTGCCACCACCGGGGTTCGAGGATGGAAAGGTCACCCGGATGCAGCCGGGTCAGTCGGCCACACTGCCGCCGTCACAGGCGTATCCGGATGTAAGCCCCGCAGCCGAACCCACCGCCCCTGAAGGCGCTCTGCCGCCGACGGCAACGCCGGAAGCTGCGGCACCGGCTGCGCCCATTCCGGCGGATCCGGCTCAGGCAAAGACGCCGCTTATCCCTTAATGATCATCAGAATGCCGGCCATCGCGGCCAGAACGCCCAGCCCCTGCATGGGGCGAATGGTTTCATTGAGCAGCAGGACGCCGATCAACAGTGTCAGGCCCAGTGAGGCGCCGTTCTGCAGCAGCCCGGTCAAACCGGCGCCGCCACCTGCCTTGTAAGTGTACGCCAGAAGCAGGTTTGCCGCCGCGAGGCTAAAACCGGCAAGTCCAGCCAGCATCAGTCCCCTGCCATTCTGTTCATGCGGGATCAGCGGCAATTGCGCGGCACTGCGCTGATAGACGTAATAGCCAAGTGATATCAGCGCCATCGCCAGCGACATGAAAAGGGCGGCGACGGCACCATCGATTTTCATGCTCGACATCTTGAGCAGCACGTTGCGCCCGGCGAGCCCCATGCCTGAGAGTATCGCCAGAAGCCACCATGCGGTCATGTCGTAAATCTCTTAGATGTGGATCGGGCGGCCATCGACCGCGAGTGCGGCTTCCTTCACCGCCTCGTTCAGGGTCGGATGCGCGTGACAGATGCGGGCGATATCCTCAGCCGATCCGCCGAATTCCATGATCGTCACGATTTCTGCGATCAGCGTGCCCGCCTCGGGCCCCAGAATGTGAGCGCCCAGAACGCGATCGGTCGTGGCATCCGCCAGAATTTTGACGAACCCGTCCGTGTTGCCGAGGGCGCGCGCGCGGCCATTGGCCGTGAACGGGAATTTACCGACCTTGTAGGCGGTGCCTGCCTCTTTGAGCTGTTCTTCGGTTTTACCGACCGATGCGACCTCGGGCCATGTGTAAACGACACCGGGGATGCAGTCGTAATCGATATGACCCGACTGCCCGGCCAGCATTTCAGCCAGCACGACGCCCTCGTCCTCAGCCTTGTGCGCCAGCATGGCGCCCTTGATGACGTCGCCGATGGCGTAGATGCCAGGCACGTTGGTTTCGAAATGATCGTTCACTTCGATGCGCCCGCGGTTGTCGAGCATGACGCCGACCTTGCCGAGACCCAGATTTGCCGTATGCGGCTTGCGGCCGACCGCGACCAGAACCACGTCTGCGGTCAGTTTTTCGGCTGCGCCGCCGGCTGCCGGTTCGACCGACAGGATCACGCCTTTTTTCGTTGTTTCGGCGCCGGTGCATTTGCTGGCAAGCCTGAAGGCGATGCCCTGTTTTTCCAGCACGCGCTGTGTCTGCTTGGCGATTTCAAGATCCATTCCCGGCAGGATACGGTCCAGATATTCGATCACCGTGACTTTTGCGCCCAGGCGGCGCCAGACGGTGCCAAGTTCCAGGCCGATGACGCCCGCGCCGATGACGATCAGTTCGTCGGGCACTTTTTCAAGGGTCAGCGCACCGGTGCTTGAGACGATCTGTTTTTCGTCGATCGTAATACCGGGCAGCGGTGTAACATCCGATCCAGTGGCGATGACGATATGTTTGGCGGCATAGGTTTCACCGGCGACCGTGACCTGTCCGGGGGCGGCGATGGTGCCCTCGCCCTTCAGCCAGTCGATCTTGTTTTTCTTCATCAGGAATTCGATGCCCTTGGTATTGGCCTCGACCACCTTGTCCTTGAAGGTCATCATGCCGGCCAGATCCAGCTTCAGTGAACCGATCTTGATGCCGAATTCGCCGTAGTGGTGGCCTGCGCCTTCGAATTTCTCGGAACTGGAAAGCAGGGCCTTGGACGGAATGCAGCCGACGTTCAGGCAGGTGCCGCCGAGCGTGGCGCGTTTTTCGACGATGGCCGTCTTCATGCCCAGCTGGGCGCAGCGAATGGCGCAGACATAGCCCCCGGGGCCGGAGCCGATCACGATGACGTCATAGGATTTTTCGGACATGGACATGCCTTTATGGATAGTGGTTCGACGCACAAAGAATTAGCGGATCGAACGCCATACCACAAGGGCTTAACACCGGTCTTTTAGGCCAGACCAAACGCCGGGCGCGTATAGCAATTCCAGTCGTTAACCGGGTCGTTGTCGTTATGCGGCACATAGATCTGGCCGGGTTTGGCCGCGGCCATATCCGCACGCGATTGCATAATAATATCCATCGCGCGTTCCTGGTTTTCGACGACATGGATGTTGAGGCGGATCATTTCCTCGTTCGACATCATGTCGAGCAGCGGATTGAAGACGCGGATGCCGTCGATCTGTTCATTGACGATGACCAGCGGACGATTGACCACGGGTACCAGTCCCCATTGACGCATCAGGATGGACGCCGCGATCTCCTGTATCGAACCGGCGCCGCCGGCCATCAGGATTTCAGCATCGGTGTTCATCAGGTTGGCCATGCGTTCTTCGATCGTGGCAAAGATCATGGCGTCGTCGTTGTCCTTGTGCCAGCCGCCTTCGCGTTCATACGTGTCGTGACACTGGTACGAAGTAACGTGGTTGCGGGCGATTGTACGGCCAATTTTGCGATAGGCGCGGCGCGCGGCGTGCACGCCTTCGGACGTTGCGACCATCAGCCCTTCCTTGCCGCCGCCGTTGATGAGGGCAAAGCCGTTTTCGGCAAGACCATAGGCAAAGGCGTGGGCGTTTTTGCACGCATCGGTCTCGCTGCCAAGGGATGCGGAACAGTAAACCGTGACGCGGTACAGGTCATCGGGCATGGCGGTGCGATCATCTTTGTTGACGGCAGCCTTTTCCGTGACTTTCGGACGAATGTACGAGGTGTTGAAAGTTTTGATGCCGCGACGCAAGGACACACCCGAGCGATAGACGTCCATCAGGTCTTCCTGACGGTTCATCAGTAGAGGCGTCTGTGCCAGGTGATTGAAAATATGTTCCTGTTCGCGCCACGAGTCCGTATCGGCGGTTTCCAGACCGCGTGCGGTACGTCCGTCGTTGCGCAGATGGCCGAAGAATTTCGCCTTGATGGCGCGGTCGTCGACCTGCTTGCCCACGAGCAGTGAAAAGTAGAACAGGGTTTTAAGCCACTTGATGCCTGAAAAATTCTCAAGGCGCGGATTGTCCTCGGTCAGGATGAAGCCATCCGCCTCGTTATAAAGCGCGCGCATGCGGTTCAGCGCGGTCTTGACGCGGTCACGGTGCTGTTCGCCTGCGCGGTCGTCATCCGTCATCGGAACGGCCTTGCGGAACTGCGCAAGGCTGTAACGTCCGGAATTGCCCGACATCATCTTGAACGGATGCGTGATGATGCGGCTCATCTTGCGCGAACCGTGGCCATAAATATCCGGGAAGAATGTATGTAGGCTTGCCAGATGGTAGGTCTGGCCGCCACCCGAAGCGGCATTGAATTCGTAGCTGAAACCGGACAGGTTGCGGCTGTGCGCGCCGATATTCGTCAGTTCGCCAAAGGCGCGCAGAGACCCGGCGATTTCCGAGTGTGAGCGGATGTAGTTCGCAATTTCTGCCTTGGAGCGCAATTCGCCGTTCGAGATAAACGCCTTGGGTACCAGGTAATGGTCGGTCTGAAGCGCCTTGATCGGTTTGAAATTTGCATCGACCAGCGGGGTCGCATATGTGCGGGCCACCGAATGCACCTTCGCCATCGTGGCGATGTAACGCATGTCATGATCTTTCAGCCAGTCGAGGCGCACGGAAACGTGGCAGGCCGTATCGATAACGGATGTATCCACGGGCATCACATCGCCGCGTCCTTCGATTTCCTGCTTGGCGCCTGCCAGCATTTCTTCGAAAAAGCGTGTACGGGAAACGGTTTTCAAAACCCATGCCAGCTCGGCGCCCGGCCCGCGTTTCAGCGGGTAAGGGTTCAGCACGCTGCGCACAGGGTCGAATGCCTTGGTGTGGACAATGCGGGGGTCTGCGAACTCCAGCCCGCGGTCGTCGAAGACGATCCAGACGTTTTCAGGGCGCGTGCCGTTCTTGCACAGTTCGGCCGCAAATTTATCATAGCCGATGTCATTGCGCACACGCTCCAGCACGGACTGCATTTTTTCCATGTTGTTGCCCTCAAGGCTGCAACTGGCTTCTTCTGCTTCCTGCGGTTTGACGTCGATGGCGGAATTCAGCGAATAGACATGCACACGGCCGCGCATGTCGGAAAAGATTTCACTGATTTCGCGCGATTTATGCGGCGATCCGGATGCGACATACAGAATGTCGCCGGGCTGGATGGTCGCATCAAGGCGATCGCGTGCCGGCTGCGCCCCCATGTTGGGCAGGGTTTTCAGAACGTGCAGCGTTGAGGTGCCTGTTTCATCGGCGGTCTCATTGCCGCCGGGATACTGCGTCACGTAAATGCCGTTATCCAGCATGACGGATCCGTTTGGGGTAAGGCCCACGGCCTCGAACAGCGGATTCCAGAATTCATTATGCGTGTTCTGGATGATCAGCGCCGTTTCGTGCGCACGCGCATCGTCCGTCATCTTGGCGTGCAGAATATGCAGCGCCTGGCGCAGGCTGTGCATGTCGCCGCGCGGCAGGATCAGGGCGCGGGCGTCTTCGCATTGTTCGACCGGATCGTTGGCGTCAAAGTTGCCCGTGCGCGACAGGCGGCGGAAATGCGGGTCCAACCCCAGAATTTTATAATTAAAAACGCCGTCCTTGTGGGCGGCGCTGTCGATGATCTGTTTACGGGTGACAAGTTCCTGCGAAATCGGGTGAACCCATGTCTGACCCTTGTTGCGGCGCAGGGCTTCATCGCTGGTGTCTTCGCCCGGAAGATAAACGTAAGACGCGGGCGTTTCGGCGAGGAAGTCGTCCCGCCACATTCGATTGAGAAGTTCGAGAAGTTCGGGCGGAACGTTGTCCGGCTTGTCCCCGCGGCAGATCATTTCCACCGGCTGAAGAAGCGTTTGTATGTTGGCCGCTATACGATTTTTGGCTGCGGCGATGTCTTGTTTCGTCGTACCCGTCACGTTGATCTATTCCCTGACAACTCAGTTGTTATGCAAACTGGTTATAGAAAATTGCCGCAGCTTTTGTCAAATCTGCTTAAGGGCCGTTTTATCGGGAATCTCAGATATTTACCATCCCGCCAAGACCCCTTGTCCACAGGGGTTAAAGCGCTTGGGAAAACCTGAATTTGGCTCAGGCGCCACCCCAGTCTTCCAGCCACAAATCGGGCTTCTCTTCGATGAACTTGCGGCACAGGGCAATGCAGTCCGGGTCATTTACCTCGATGACTTCGACCCCACGCTCACGCAGCAGCGATTCGTTACCACTGGAATTGGTGGTATCGCCAACCACGACGCGCTGGATTTTGAACTGCAGGATGGTGCCGGTGCACATCATGCAGGGGGACAGGGTCGTGTACATGGTGGTGTTGCGGCGGCTGGCCATGCGTCCGGCGGCGCGCATCGCGGCCATTTCACCGTGAATGATGGGGTTGCCTTCCTGGACCAGGCAGTTATGCCCCTCGCCCAGGACTTCGCCGGTTTCGTTGTCGACAATGACGCCACCGATGGGGCATCCGCCCTCGTTATAGCCTTTCAGGGCTTGTTCATAGGCGCGGCGCATATACACTTCGTGGGATTGATACGTCATTTTAGGCTCTCCTGTTCGTTCCCATGGCTTTAGCAGATACCGCACAGATCATTCAATACATGCAGGAAGCGGTGGACGTTGTCTTAAGCGCCGAGCATGGCAGCAGCAAGGTATCGGCCTGCGCGTTTCATCCGGACCATCCCGAGTTTCCTGCGG
>CALBME010000143.1 GCA_937896295.1 uncultured Micavibrio sp.
GCCGAACGGCACCGGGCCGTCGACCCCGGCAAGGACCAAAGCTATTGCCTGTTCGCCACGACACAGGAACAGCTCGACTTCTTGCGCTTTCCGCTCGGCGGCTGGGGCAAGGACGTCACGCGCCAGCATGCGCAGCGCTTGGGACTGGTCACGGCCGATAAACCGGACAGCCAGGACATCTGCTTCGTGCCCAACGGGGATTACGCCAAGGTGGTCAAACGCATTCGCCCGGATGCCAGCTGCCCCGGCGATATCGTGCATGTCGATGGCCGTGTTCTGGGCCGCCATGAAGGCGTGGTCGGCTACACGGTGGGCCAGCGCAAGGGTATTGGCATTGGCGGCGGCCATACCGAAGGCAACAGCCCCCTTTACGTCATCAGGGTGGATGCCGACAGGGCGCAGGTCGTCGTCGGCCCGCGCGAGGCGCTGGCATGCGATATCGTCATTCTCAAGGACTGCAACTGGCTGGGGGCGGAAGACGGGGATGTGACCGTCAAACTGCGCTCGGTCGCACAGCCGGTGCCGGCCCGCCTTGACCGCGCGGCCCGGACCCTGACCCTGGCCCAGCCCCAGTTCGGCATTTCGCCGGGGCAGGCGGCCGTGTGCTATGCGGGCAATAAAGTCCTGGGTGGAGGCTGGATTTCCGCCACTTCTGCCACCACCATCCCCAACGCCGCTTGACTTTCAGGGCCGGCGGCCCCTATAAGCTTTCCCAACCATGATGGCAGCGTAGCTCAGTGGTAGAGCAGAGGAATCATAATCCTTTGGTCGGGGGTTCAAATCCCTCCGCTGCTACCATTTCTCTTTCCTGAAAATTTGATCCGCGGACGGGTTTTGAACCCCCAAACGATACATGTTCGCGCGATGAAACGCGCGAACCGGTTCAAATCCCTCCGCTGCTACCATTCTTCTTCTCTCTTTTATCCGCACATCTTCATAGGCTCGGGCAGGTCGGCGTCCGAAAGCGCCGCATAGGCGTTGTAGACGGACGGCGGAAACCGGAAATCCCACCACTCGCTCGGCAGCAGCCATATCTCGCGGTCCAGGTCCCTGGCCGCATCCACCATATACGCATTCAGAAGCGCGCGGTTCGCCGCCACCTCGGGTGATACCGGGTAATCGCGTGCCGCCGGGTTGTCCGCTGGATCGGTTGAGAAATGATCGAACACGGTCCCCATATCCAGCGGTGTGCCGTCGGTGCGTACCAGCATGATGTCCACAGCCATCGCCCGCGGGTGCGCCCCTTCACCCGGATTGGACAGCAACTGACCCGGGCCCGGCGCCGTCCAGTGCGGATTGGCTTTGACGATTTTGGTATCCGCCATGCGCCTCTGCGCATCGGTCGTGCGCAGGCAGTCGAGCAGGACAAAGCGCAGGCCGGTATCCGTGTAACAGCGATGGGCGGCGCGTAAGACGATCTCCGCCAGGTCCCTGTGCATCCACATGCGCGCATCTTTACGGTAGATCGGTTCGCGGAAGACATGGTTGAGCGGATGGTCCGGCCCCTGCGCATAGGCAAGGATGTGGCTAAGCGTCACAGACCGGCGCTCGGCCTCTGCCTGAATATCGACAAGATCGGATGGTTGAATTAGGTTCACACCATGGAAAATAGCGGATCCGCCCCCGTCGTCGCCATAGGCAATTTTGATGGCGTCCATCTTGGACATCAGGCGCTGCTGGCGGCTGGCCAGAATCTGGCGGTCATGCAAAACCGCCCTCTCGTCGCCGTCACTTTCGAACCGCATCCGCGGTCTTTTTTTCAGTCCGGCAGCGCGCCGTTCCGTATTACGCCGGAACCGGTGAAGGAACGCCGCCTGTATCTGGCGGGCGCCGACCGCGTCGACGTTCTGGACTTTAACGGCGTCATGGCGGCGCTGACCCCGGCACAGTTCATCGACATGATTATTGTCGGACATCTGAATGCCGCGCATGTCGTCGTCGGATCGGATTTTCACTTTGGCAGGGACCGCGCCGGTCACGTCGATACGCTGCAGGCCGATGGCCGCTTTCAGGTGACGGCCCTGACGCTTGAGAACGCGGGCGATGCGCCCGTATCCTCCACCCGCATCCGGCAGGCATTGCAGGCCGGCGAGATCGAGGCCGCCAACGCGCTGCTCGGCTGGGAATGGGAAATTGAAGGCGAGGTGCAACAGGGCGACCAGCGTGGCCGCGAACTGGGCTACCCCACCGCCAATATCCCTCTGGGCGATACCATATGCCCCGCCATGGGCATTTATGCGGCCCGCGTGCTGGCGGATGACATCTGGCACCCGGCGGCGGTGAATATCGGCATCCGCCCGATGTTCGAGGTCAAAACCCCGCTGGTCGAGGCGCATATCCTTGATTTCAAGGGCGACCTGTACGGCCAGACCTTACGCGTACAACCCGTCCGCCGCATGCGGGGCGAGGCGAAATTCGACACCATCGACGCCCTGAAGGCCCAGATGCAGGCCGACTGCGTCCAGGCCCGCGAAATCATCAAATCCCTGCGCTAGGCCGGGTACCCCTGCTTTTGGCCTAAGCCCTTCCATTTTCTGCGCTTTTCCCCTAAAAAGGTCGTCATCATGACGAACTTTGACGCCGAATTTTTCAAGACCACCGTGTTCTTGCCCAAAACCGACTTTGCGATGCGCGGCGAACTGCCGGTGCGCGAACCGGAGATGCTCAAACGCTGGCAGGCGATGGACCTGTACGCGCGCCTGCGCGAGAAAAAGGGCCGCAAGGCATGGACGCTGCATGACGGCCCGCCTTACGCCAACGGCAACATTCACATCGGCCACGCGGTCAACAAGATCCTGAAGGACGTCATCAACCGCACGATGCAGATGTCCGGCTATGACGCCGACTACGTGCCGGGCTGGGATTGCCACGGCCTGCCGATCGAATGGAAGATCGAAGAAAAGTATCGCAAGGAAGGCAAGGACAAGGACGCCGTGCCCATCCTCGAATTCCGCAAGGAATGCCGCGACTTCGCCCAGCACTGGGTCGATGTGCAGTCTGACGAATTCCAGCGCCTTGGCGTCGTCGGTGACTGGAAAAATCCGTATCTGACCATGCGCCTGCCGGCGGAGGCGCAGATCGCGCGTGAAATCCATAAATTCCTGCTCAATGGCGGCCTCTACAAGGGCGTGAAGCCGGTGCTGTGGTCGACGGTCGAAAAAACCGCGCTGGCTGAAGCCGAAGTCGAATATCACGAACACAAATCCACAACGATCTGGGTGAAATTCCCGGTTGTGAAGGCCTCCAAACCGGAAGTGGAGGGGGCATCCATCGTCATCTGGACGACCACCCCGTGGACCATGCCGTCAAACCGTGCGTTGGCGGCAGGCCCCGCCATGGAATACGCGGTCTACACCGTGAAGGCAGTGAACGAAGGGGCACGCGTGCAGCCGGGCGAAAAACTCGTCCTCAATCCCAAGCTGGCCGCCGATGTCATGGCGCAGGCCAAGATCGCCGACTGGGAACAGGGTGCCATTTTTACGGGTGCCGATCTCAAAGGTACGATCGCGTCGCATCCGTTGCGCGGCAAGGGCTATGATTACGATGTGCCGGTGCTGCTCGGTGACTTCGTCACCGACGATGCCGGTACTGGTTTCGTCCATATAGCGCCCAGCCACGGCCAGGACGACTACATGCTGTACATGTCGCATTTCGGTGCGAAAGATATTCCCGACAACGTCGATGACAGCGGTAAATTCCGCGACCACGTCCCGCACTTCGCCGGTCTTTCGATTTTCGAGGAAAAGGGCGGCAAGTTCGAATTCGGCCCCGGCAATTTCGCGCCACTCAAGGCCATTGACGAGGCTGGCAATCTGCTGGCCAAGGGATCGATCCGCCACGAATACCCGCATAGCTGGCGGTCCAAGGCCCCGCTGATTTTCCGCACCACGCCGCAATGGTTCATCTCGATGGAGACAAACAACCTGCGCAAAGACGCGCTCAAGGCGATCAGCGAAACGAAATGGTATCCGGCCGCCGGTGAAAACCGCATCCGCGCCATGATCGAACAGCGCCCCGACTGGTGCATCAGCCGCCAGCGTGCATGGGGCGTACCCATCGCTATTTTCGTCGATAAAAAATCGGGCCAGCCTTTGCAGGACCCCGAGGTCTGCAAACGCATCACCGATATTTTCGAAACCGAAGGGTCCGACGCGTGGTTCGCGCGCCCCGCCTCCGACTTCCTCGGCCCTGATTACAACCCGGCCGATTTCGACAAGGTCAATGACATCGTCGATGTCTGGTTCGAATCCGGATGCACGCATCAATTCGTGCTGCCGCCGCGCGGTCTGCCGTGGCCGGCGGATCTGTATCTCGAAGGCTCCGACCAGCATCGCGGCTGGTTCCATTCATCCCTGCTGGAATCCTGCGGCACCACGGGCCGCGCGCCCTATAACGCTGTCCTCACGCATGGTTTCGTACTCGATGAAAAGGGCCTGAAGATGTCCAAGTCGCTGGGCAATGTCACGGCGCCTCAGGAAATCATGCAGAAATACGGCGCCGACATCCTGCGCCTGTGGACCATCACCTCGAACTACGCGGAAGACATCCGCGTGGGCGACAAGATCCTCCAGACCGCCGCCGACATGTATCGCCGTATCCGCAACACGCTGCGCTATCTGCTCGGCGCGCTGGATGGTTTCGACGCATCCGAATCCATCGATCTTTCGGATGTCAGCAAGTTGCCGGAACTGGAGCGTTACATCCTCCACACCCTGGCCGTGCTGGACGCCAACATCAAGGATGCCATCAGGGCCTATGACTTCGGTGCTGTCGCCCAGTTGATCTTCAATTTCTGCAACAGCGAACTTTCGGCGTTTTACTTCGACATCCGCAAAGACCGCCTGTACTGCGACCGCGCCGACCTGTTCGAACGCCGCGCCTATCGCACCGTGATGGCCAGGATTTTTGAATCCCTGACCGCGTGGCTTGCGCCCATCCTGACCTTCACGGCGGATGAGGCATGGCAGCTGCGCCCGCGCGGCGTCTTTGCCAACGACGCCGATTGCGTGCACCTCGTCGATTTCGTGGATATCCCGAAAGGCTGGTACGACGAAGCGCTCGCCGATAAATGGCAAAAAATATTCGACGTACGAAATATGGTCCTACTTAAGCTGGAGGCTGCTCGTAATGAGAAGCTTATCGGTAGCGCATTAGAAGCCTGCGTTGTCGTCTATGCCGATGAAGAAAATGAGTGGTTGAAAAATGTCGATCTTGCTGAGATCTGCATTACTTCTGAGGCTAAATATCTTCCGCTCTCTGGAGTTTTTGAGCGAGAGACGAAATGGGGAATCCAAGTCGAAATCAAGAAGGCTGACGGAGTGCGCTGCGAACGCAGCTGGCGCTATTTTGCGCCGGACGACATGGACCCTGAATTTGGCGGCAGGATATCGAAACGCGACGGCGACGCCGTGCGTTACTTTCTGGCGCAAAACCGGAAGGCGGCCTGAACCATGCGCATGCTCGGCCCCGTTCTTGTCGGCCTCATCCTGTTTTTTGACCAGCTGACCAAGTGGTACGTCACCGAAGGCCTTTTCCGCCCCGCACTCGGCCTTGGCGATCCGATGCAGTTCGCCGCATGGGTCCGTCACGCGCCGGAACGCCTGAGCGATGTCTCGATCACGGTGACGTCTTTCTTCGACCTGGCCATGGTCTGGAACCCGGGCATCAGCTTCGGCCTGCTGGCCGGCGGCGGCGCCATGATGCTGACCGTGGCCTCGCTGGTTATCGCGGCCTTTTTCGCCGTCTGGATGATGCGCAGCCGCAATACCTTCGAAATCGTGACCCTGGCCATGGTGATTGGCGGGGCGCTGGGCAACGTGTTCGACCGCACCCGATTCGGCGCAGTCGTGGATTTCCTGCTTTTTCACTATGGGAATTGGCAATTTCCGGCCTTCAACCTCGCGGATTCCGCCATTTCGGTCGGTGTTGCGGGTCTTTTGATCCATGGGCTGTTTTTTGCCCGCAAGACCTATTAAAATACCCGGCATGATGAAACATAAGATCTTTCAAGCCCTTGCTGTCGTCTCCACCCTTGCGCTCGCCGCATGTGGCAACGGGAACGCAGACGTCAAAGAAAAACTCGGCCTCAAGGTCGCGCCGCCGGATGAATTTTCGGTCGTTACGCGCGCGCCGCTGGTCGTGCCGCCCGACTACACGCTGCGCCCGCCGCGTCCGGGTGCCGTCAGCGTCGCC
>CALBME010000144.1 GCA_937896295.1 uncultured Micavibrio sp.
GCTGCGCCACCGGCGGAAACGCCGAGACGAAATGAAGTGCGGCCGCCCCGTTGGGCACGTGGACGATCAACGGGTGATCGCTGGGCCGGCCCTTGGCAGCGAAGATGCGGGCCACGGCCTCGGCGTCGTCGGCGCGGGCCCCCAGGCCATAGACGGTTTCGGTCGGCAAGCCGACGACCGAAAGCGTGTCGAGGCTGTCGATGTCGGCGGCATTGGCCAACAGGCTTACCGCATTCGGAATGAGGGCAGGACCAACGCCGTGCGACTCCAGTGACTCGATCTCCAGCTCGGTCAGGTTGTCGGTGACGAACCAGCGGTAGATCTGGTTCACGACTGCGACTTCTTCATGAGGACCGGGTTGTAGGATCACACGGTCGGTTTGCAAGCTCTTGTGCTCGCCGCGCGAAAGCTGCCCCTTCACGGAACCGGACTGGTCGATCAGCACACGGCGCAGACCGTATCCGGCTGGGCCGCCCTGACGGAAACCCAGCTCGATCAGGCGGCATTGCCCCGCAAAGACCTTGCCGGATAATTCGCGGCTGTATTCGCCCGCCATGGCGCGTTTGACTCCCTTGACGATGGTGGACACGGGGCTGCCGTCGTTTTCAAACTGCTCGGCGACGTATTGCACGTCGATGCCCGCGCGGCGGCAAAGATATTCATAATAGGCGCTTTCATCCGCGTCCTGAAACCGTCCCCAACGGGTCACGTCAAGCACGAGAATGACGTTATAATCCGCTTGCCCCGACTGAACGTCGGCAATCAGATTTTGGAGGGCGTCCCGTCCGTCAAGGCTCAACCCGCTTTTGCCGGAATCGGCATAGGTTTTGACGATGTCCATCTGACGATGGGCGGCATAGTCTCGGATCGCATCGGCCTGGTTCTCGGTCGAGTATTTCTGGTGGTCGGTCGACATGCGGACATACATGGCCGCGCGGCGACGTTGTTCTCCGCTGTTCGTTCCACCCGAATTATTCCACTCGTTCATTCGCTCGATCTTTCCGATTTAGACATACCTTCTCGCCCGCCGTCTCACGGGCTGCTCTTTGGAAATCATAACCAAGGAGCGAATTAAATGTCTCAATCAAAAAAGGACCAACTTTTTCCAGGCAAACCAAAGGCCATTTCCGACGTCGAGCTGGCGAAAATCGTCGCCTCGGCGTTGCGCCAGGATTTCGGCGACACGCCTTCCGCTGTGAAGCGCATCGGGCAACTGACCAACGCGAATTTGCGCGCCATCAAAAACTGGTATCAAGCTAGAAATACGCCATCTTCCGGCCACTTGCTGCTGCTGGCGCGCTCGTCGCCAAGCATCCTGAAATTCATCCTTGTGCAGATCGGCGGGGAGGATTTGTGGGACGCCTTTCGGCTGCTTTCCAGCCATGCGCTGGCGACCGCGCCGGAGCCGGAAACACCCCTTTATACCGACACAAACCCCGCCGAAAATGTCCCTATAAATGTCCCTATAAAATCGTTCAATGAGCGACAACGATGGTTTTTGATCCTGCTCAAGCGTAAAAACAAAGCCCGCGCGGAGGACATCGCCGCGCATTTTGACGTGGCCTTGAAAACAGCCAAACGGGATATCGAGGGACTGAAGGATGCAGGAAAGATCAGTTTCGTCGGAGCCAGAAAAACAGGCCGCTACGAACTCACGCAACCGTAAGAAAAGCTGCATTGATAGTATTTTTAGTCACCATTACTTGTAAATAAACCAAAAAATAATGCGCCCAGCCCCCGTTTCTGGCAATCCAATATAGGACTCCCTCACGGGTTGTGGTAATAAAGGCAATACGAAAATGAGGAACCATGGCCCGCATAGAGAATCACAAATACAGCATCGAGGAAGCCTTCAGGGAATGTTTTTACATCATTCCCGATTATCAGCGTGAATACGTCTGGACGGACAAAGAGGTCAACCAGCTCCTTGAGGACATCAACGAGCAGATCGACACCGGCTCGACGCGGGAATATTTCATCGGCACGGTGCTGGTCTCGCCCACGGAACAGAAAAGCCAGTACGAGGTCATCGACGGCCAGCAGCGCCTGACGACGTTTTTTCTGTTGCTGTGCGCTTTGCGGCATCTGCTCCAGAATGAACAAGAGGCACAGCTCCTGAATCGCCTCATTTGCGACAGTTACACGACCAGCAGCGGCATCGAAACCCGCCTCAAGCTGGATCCGCGTTACGAGAACGCCAGCGAGGTCATGGCCAAGCTGGTGGAAATCAACGGCGAACCCATGGCCGTGCGCTCCGGCATCATGGCGGCGGGCATCACCAGCTTCGGATCGTTGGAAAACCTCGTCAACGCCTACGCGACCCTGTACCGCTACCTGCAGGACAATTACGACGATGTCGCCAAGCTCAAGAAATACTGGTTTTACCTGGCCACGAACGTCGTGTTCATCCAGATTTCCACGGACGTCAGCAGCGCGCTCAAAATCTTCGAGACCATCAACGAGCGCGGCGTCGGCCTGAACTCGATGGACTTGCTGAAAAACCTTCTCTTCACGCAAGTGACGCCCGACCAGTTTTCCAAGCTCAAGGACGAATGGAAAAAGATCACCAGCCCGCTCGAAAAAGGGAAAGAAAAACCGCTCCGCTTTCTGCGCTATTTCCTGATGGCCAATTATCCGGTCAAAAATGAAAAAGGCGAAAGCGTCATCTACGAAGATAAAATCTACGACTGGTTCATCAACAAGGACAACGCGGCGCTCTGCGATTACGCGGGCAAGCCCTTTGAATTCGTGCGCAAGGTCATCCGCAACGTCGAGCATTACATCAACTTCACGGACGGTCTTGGCAATGACGGCAAGCCCAGCCTCGCCATGGACAGCCTGAAACGGCTGGCGGGCGGCGCATTCAGCTTGCACTATGTGTTACTGCTGGCCGCGGCCCCGCTGCCCAAGCCGCTCTTCGACCATTTTGTTACGCAGCTTGAGAGCTTCCTGTTCTATTACATCTTCACCAAGACCCCAACGAAGGATTTGGAAAAGAATTTCTCGACTTGGGCCGACGAGATGCGCGGCATTGCCGCTCTTGGCGACGCCGCCGCGCAAAAAGAAAAGATCAACGCCTTTGTCGCCGATCATTTCCAAAAGAACATGGACGGCAAGGCACAGGAATTGTCCGATGCCCTCAAACGCTTCTCGCTGTATTCCATGCAGCAATACCGCACCCGCTATCTGCTGGCACGGCTGGCGCAGCACGTCGATCTGGCTTTCAGCGGCGTAAAAGTCCCTGGCAGCCTTGAGCCATACAC
>CALBME010000145.1 GCA_937896295.1 uncultured Micavibrio sp.
CGGCATCAGCCGCGAGCGGGTGCGTCAGATCGAGGTGCGGGCGTTCGAGAAGCTGCAGAAGGCGATCATGGCGCTCGAGGCCGAGCAGGCGCAGAAGGCGGTTGATGCCGTGCTTCCTGCCATGTCGATGGGCCTTCAGGCGCAGGCACAGACGCTCGAAGGCTGGCAGAATATTCTCGGCTCGCTCAGCCAGGCGCAAGGCAGCGCCGAGCTCTTCGATGCGGATGGCGATGGCATTCCCGATAACCTCGAAGAGCAGGGCCAGAATGCGGTCGGCGCGATGTTCGGCGGGCAGGAAGCCGCGCAGGCGATTGCCGGCCACGCGGCCCAGTTTGCCGGCCTTCCCGCGACCATGATGCAGCAGATGCTGCCGATGATCGCCTCCATGGTGCTCGGCGGGCTCTTCAAGGGCGCGATGAGCAATGGCCTTGGCGGCATCCTTGGCCAGATGATGCAGGGCGGCAATCCCCACGCCCTCCAGCACGGTGGCTGAAAGATTGTCCCATACCTTTTTGATATCGCTGCGCATGGTGGCGCCCGCAAAGGCGCGATTCAGGAAGGGACCCTCGCGTTCCGATGTATCGGAATACAGCATGGTACGGCCACGGCCTCCGGGACTGGAACAGCAGGCGAAAGAAATCGACATGACGAAATAAGCTTCCGGCCCACGAAACAGTTTTTCCGGCATGATCGACCAGACATTCGGCTGAACCTGTTCAACCCTGCACTGCATCGCGACCATATAACTGGGATCATCGTGATACTCAGCACTGCCCGGTTCGACAGGCAGAGCAAAAACGTAAAAACGTTTCAGTCCTTCATCGGTGTGCAGGTCAATGAAGGGCTTACCATTAGGCTGGCTGAGCTGTAGATACGGCACACCGTTTTTCTGGAGGATAAAATATTCTGCAATTTGCGGCGCCAGCATCGCCCCCGGACGGATAGCGGCGGCTGCTCTCATATCGGCTTCTTCCACCGGCATGGTCATGGCTTCAAAATCAGGACTCAAAACCTGGGGTGTCACAGGTTTGTTATTACCAAAAATCGACATGTTTTTTCCTTCTCATTTTAAGCGGGTCGTACTGTACGTTGTTTCAGCCAGGCAGGTCCGGTTTTGACCGGTTGCGCCGTTCCGGTGTTGTGCGCCACAGCCTTTAAAGTGACGTCCATATCTGTTTTCATCTGCGTGCCAGGCACGCCGGCCTTGGCATCGTGCGCACAACCCGCGCCACAAACATGCCCAAACGGACCCTTAAGTCCCGACAGTTCAACGGGTGGCGATTGTGGGTTAGGTGGGATCTTGGTCATCTCTATCAGATCCCTGTCCCATGTCTCGCGCGTCTGCAGATCCGTCTTCTGGCGAACGTTTTCAAGTCGTTCCGTAATCTTCTGGTGCGCGATGGTGTTGTCCACCTCTGCCGTCGTCAGTTGTGCAGCAGATGGCATGGACACGGCTTTAAAGGCGTCCTTGCAGCAATCCGGCACATCCACCGGGTCATTTCTTGGATCCGGCTGGCTGGGAACGGGATCCGCATTTTTTATCGTAGGCGCGGGCAGGCTTTCACCCGCCTGCGTGTCAACATTTTTTGCAGTGGCTGTTGATGCGGCCGGCTGCTCGGGAACAAACTGTGGGGATCCTTTCTGCACAGATATTTCAGCCACAATCGTGACAGGGAGATCGGTAACAGGCGCTGTGACCGTTTTATCCGCAGGCTTTAGGACAGTGGCTACAGCCGGCGACGATTCTGGCACGACATCGCCCGCCAGGGATGCCATGGCTTTAGCGGGGGCCTGCGCCTTACCAGATATATCCGGCTTGCCATCTTTTTGAGAAGCAGCAATGTCCTGAATTTCCGATGGCTGCTGTGGGGTTTTTGTATCTTTGTTCGCAGATATCACAGGCTTCTGCGCTTCAGTGGAAGTTCTGGTTTTTACCCCTACGGTTTCCTGAGGGACAAACGATACATTTTCAGGGAAAGCAATTTTATCTGCCTTGGCAGGCTGGACCATGCCGGTGGTCAAGATTGGCTCATTTGCGGGTGCGGGCGCGACACGACGCACGATTGCGGGGGATGTTGTATGAACCGGTGAAACAGTTGCAACGGAGGTGTTTGTTGCCGACACGGACGTAACAACGGCGATGGAAGCCGCGCGCATGTATGGCATGCGCATTGCAGGCAAACCTAAAAAAACAGACCCGGAACGTATGGTTGAATGCGCCGCCATTCCGCGAGCAGACGGCATGACCTCCCGCATGGCCGGCGGTGCTGCGACAAGGCGCAGAGGTGTGCTTAATGCCAGCTTTGCGACGTTCAGCACGGCAGGTGCGATGGAGGTGCGGGTAAAATTCTGTATAAGGCGCGATACACCGGTCCCTTTCGGTGCGGGTGTTGGTTCTGTACGCGCTGGCGTTTTTTCAGACTTGCGCACGGCATCGAACCGCAACGGTACCGACAAAATCAGGCGGGGCACGTTCAGAACTGCATGGACCGATGCGGTACTTGCGAAGGCCGCGCGCATCATTGTCGCTATTTTTCCGGCTGGCGCTGTACGCGGAGCCGCATCTATGGATTTTGTCAGCACAGCTTGCGTTTTCTGTATCTGCGATTGGGAACGAGTGGATAAGGATTTTGTCTGATTTGAAACAGGCACCGTCAGCGATAAGGGCGTTGACAGAACGATACGCGGCACGTTCAGCACGGCCGGCTTGGCGGCGACGCGGGCAAATCCCGCGCGTATCGCAGCGGCAATCTTGCCAGAAGATTTTGTGGCGGGCGCAGTTTGTGCGAGGGTGGTTTTTGATGTGGTCGCGGGGACGACATCACCGCGGACAGGCGCAGCCAGTTTCAAGGGTGTTGCCAGAACGATACGCGGCACGTTTAGCACGGCCGGGACTTCCGCCACGCGGGCAAAGGATGCGCGCATGACCGGGCGGGTGGCGGGGGCCTGAGGTGCTGCAGGGACTCGGGCGACGACATCCGCGGATGGTATGACAGACTGCACCGGCGACGTCTTCATGACGACATCCTGTAACAACGGCAAAATTGCAGGCGGCAGGACAGGCGCAAGGCCCGCTGGACTGACCGCCACCATGGCGAAGGCGCGGGCAAAGACAGGCGGGAGGGCGGGAAGCGCCCGTTCCATCAGCGCCGCAAAATCACGCGCCATCGACTGGATTTCGGCCTTTGTTTCCGGCGTTGCGGGCTGCGCGCGCAGTTCGACGATTTTTACAATCGTGGAGACAAGCTTCAGGATTTCCGGCGTCATGCCCCCTGATCTGATCTGTTCGATCACAGCCTTGATCGTGCCGGCATCCACCCCGGCATTCGCCATCAGCGTGGGAAGCGCCGTCATCATTTTGTCCAGCGCCTTAATATCCGCATCACGGTCAGATCCCATATACATCAGAAGGTGCCGCTTGCGGCCGCTTTCGAAATAGGCGCGCAGGTCGGTCACGTTCACCGATGTCATGACCGTGCCATAAATCGTCGAGCGCTGAATGACCTTTGAAAAATCCGTGCCCGAATCCCGGATACCGTCAAAGACGGCGATGTTGCACGGGTCGTATTCCGGCAGATCCGGCATGCGATCGTCGATGACCAGGCGCATATACATATTGGTACTGGCACTCTGGCGGGCGAAGCGGTCGATACGCTCCTCCAGTTCGCCCATCAGGGCGGTGGTGCGCAGGCGTGCAGCCAGCGCATTGCGCATGTTTTCGCGGACATCATAAGCATGCCCTGTCCACTCGACGTCGAACGGGTTTCCCCGTTCGACCTGGCGGATAAGCGTGCGGACATCGTCGGCAATCATCAGCGCGGCCTGGACGTGCAGATGTTGTCCAGCGCCTGCCATACCGACTGGCCGCTTCTGTGCGCCATTTCCAGATAGCTGGCCATGACCTCGCTGTTATCGACGCCACGATTGGTCGCGGTGTTGATGACACCGGAGACAGCAAACCCGGCGACGGCCATGGCGAACATCTTGGCAGCCCGTACGCGCGGGGTTTCACCCCATACGAGGCAGCAAAGCTCCCTGGAGGGGCGGATACCGTAAACGGCAGCACCGGCAGCCCCGAGCAACGCAACACCACCCGCCACCGCGGCCACGGTCTGGGCTGCTGCTGCGTTAAAGCCAATGCCGATTGCCGTTGCGGTGAATGCACCAAGACAGCCGATATGCGGCACGGCAATACCCAGGGCCACACCTGCGGCACCGCCAAAGGCGCGCGACAGTGAATCTTTCACTTTCATGTAAATATCTTTCTTGTTTGAAATTCAGTCGGACAGAATTTCAGACAAGAGGCGGCGCGCGGGATCCGTACGGAAAGAAAACGTGAGGGGCATGGGATTGAACCGTGCCGATGACAGGCGGAAGCACAGGCGTGAAAGGCGCAAGCGCCAGTTGCCCCCCTGCGGCCAGACCACTCGCGTTGACGGAAAAGGCACATGTATCTTTTCCGGCCTTCGCGGCGGGGGAGGTCGAGGGATCGTGATCGCCCACGGCGACGGTCTTCTGCCCTTCCATGCCGGAGCAGATGACCATGGTGGTATTCACACCCGGCATGAAACCGACCGGGATAAGTGCACGCAGGACACAGGCGAAAATGGCCAGCATTAAGGCGTGCTGGCGCCATGTGTCTGTTGTGCGATTCATGATCATGAAACCCAGTGTATCCCATGTTTGCCCTTTCCGATCAAGACGTCATGAATGTTATAACATAACACTTTTGTCAAGACAGAGCCGCGGAACTTCCCCCCTGTTTCATGCATTGGGGAGATGTAACGATTTTTTTAAGGAGATTTAGCCATGCCTAAAGTAGTCACATCGACCTTCAAAACCCGTCAGGCTGCTGAAGTGGCGCTTCAACGTCTTGAAAACCTTGGCATCAAGGATAGCCAGGTGTCGGTCATCGTATCGGAAAACACGCGCGACACGGCCTTCAACCTCAAGCGCGAAAACAAAAGCGACAAAGGCATCGCCTGGGGCGGCGTGGCCGGCGGCCTTGCCGGTGCTGTGCTTGCCTCCATCCTGACGGCCGGTGCCGTTGCCGTTCCGGCGGCTGGCATCGTCATTTCCGGTTGGCTGGTTTCCGGCGCGGCCGGTGCCGGTGCCGGTGCCCTCGCAGGCGGTGCGCTCGGCGGCCTGATCGGTACGGCCATTCCTGAATTCGAAGCCGAACTGTACGAGGGCGCCGTCCGTGACGGTTCTATCCTTCTGGCCGTCCGTGCCGAGGACAGCGAACAGGCCGACCGCATCAAGGCGATGCTGGAAAGCACCGATGCGCACGATATCGCCGCTTAATCATTGATTATTTTCCCGTTTGGGAAGATTGCGCCCGGCTTTTCGAAGGCCGGGCGTTTTCATGCGTTTTTTTCATCAAGGATCCGGCGCAGCTTGGCGGCCAGAACCTCGCGCCGATACGGCTTGCTGATGAATTCCTCACCCGTGCCCAGCTGGTACCGGGGAATGGCATTTTCCGTGTAGCCGGAGGCATAGAGCACTTTTATATCCGGCCGGTGGGGGCGTGCGGCCTCCATCAGTTCCGTGCCGCTGACTCCGCCCGACATGACCAGATCGGTAAAGACAAGATCGATCCGTCCCTGTTCCATCTGCAGCATGTCGAGTGCGATGCGGCCATTGCGTGCCTGCAATATTTTATATCCCAGCCGTTCCAGCATGGCCACAGCCAGTTCGCGTGCGTCATCGTCATCTTCCGCGACCAGAATGGTTTCGCGCCCTCCTGCCACGGATGGCACTGCGGCCGTGGCGTCACCCGGAACGACGTCCATCCGCGGCAGGTAAATGCGAAAGCAGGTGCCGTGGCCTATTTCGCTGTAAACATGAATATGTCCATGGCACTGCTTGATAAAGCCATAGGCCATCGACATGCCAAGTCCCGTGCCCTCGCCTTCGGCCTTGGTGGTGAAAAATGCATCAACGAATTCGCTTTGTGAGGCATGCGCATATCGACCGGGTCCATTGGCCATGAAATCGACTGCATCGAACTCCACGACGATTGGCGCATTTGAGAGATTATCCTTCTCGGCGCTAGAGCGGAGGCGTTCTTCGAAGTTTTGCGGCGGAGTTAATGTTCCGTACAGAAACAGACTGGTCATCTGTGCCGGTGTTAGATCATTCCAATTCGAAAACGAAAACTTGTCACCTGCCATTATATCCCCCTAAGCAGCAATTATTTGATTTTATTCCAGTGTTCTCTAATTCGTTGCAGTGCTGAGATGTACTCCGCATGCGTTTCCTGCAAACCTGTGTTACCGCGCCCCGTTGCGACGCCGCACGCATCAACGCTGGCATATGTCGCAAGATATGGGTGTGAGCTGGGAAAGTTTTTTGGCGCGGGAAACTGTGTTTCGACGCCGAATAAATAACGACCGACTACCGCGTTCATCAAGACCTGCCCATCTGACAGAAAAGCGGGCTTTTCTTCCACGAGGCAGCAGTCTGGATATTTTCCCCCGCGAGCTTTAATTTCGTCGGCCTTTTGAACCTCCGTCATTTCCGCGGCCCGGGAACCGAAGAGGTAGCCGTCAATTAGTTCTTTCTTGCTTAGGTAACGACCTTCTCGAAAACATATACCTGATCCGGTAAGAAAAAAGGCGGACAGTGCACAAAAAACTACGGCGCCAATGATTATCTTGGCATATATCCTGCGGGGCGTTGATGTTAAGGCCGTCATTTCGTAAGTTCCACCCACTGTTTCGTAGTTCGATCAGTTCGGTGAGAAAGCAGCCTTCCCATCTTATCCCCTGCGCAACTACTGACTTAGGTAATCAGCAACCTATGGATGAGTCAAGCGACCAACGTAAATAGTCAAAGTCAGTGCTCTTAATGGACGCCAGTGGATTTTATTTCCGATAAATGGAGACAAATTTGCCTGGGGCAGTGGCCATCTGTCGAAGCGGATATCTTCGAGGTATAATAGTGGCATGCACCTTCTCTCTGATAAATCACTATCCAAAACTTTGAATATGTCGATCGCATGGGTCCGTCTCCAACGGTATAGGCGTAAAAGGGGCCTACCCCACGTCTTAGACGTTGATCCTGTATATGTCGGTAAATGCCCACGCTACAGATCGGACCATATTGACGCTTGGATTACAGCCCTGTCGTGATCAACCGCACTTCAAAGCGTTATCTGCCAAGAACGGTTGGACTCTTCACAATCGTATTCATTATCGTCTGGTGTCTCTGAAAAACACTTCAGATTTCTACAAGAGATAGTAGGAGTGTTATAATATTGGCTTTAGATTAACCGTCCCTGTTTGTTGCGCATCCCTAAAGGGACGCCTAGACAATCTTCCAAACAGATCACTTACTTCTCTTAACTCTGGCCGTGCCTGCATGGCCTCTTGGCTGGCGCCAGTGATTTAAGTAAAGAGCCAGGTTTCACTTGGCCTTGTGTTTCCTTACCCGTGCGCCCTACCAAGGAGGTCCCTGCCTGGAGTGCGGGCGGATGATTTTTTATCATCCATATTGTACGAGCAATAATGATTTATCCCCCCTCACAGTCTGCCTGCGTACTAAAAAAGAACGCAGTTTTTTTGCAAACTGTGATGGAGGTAATTCGTATGAATTTGTGAGGGGTCACATTGTACGGAGTTTCTACGTCTTGTCTGAATCTCAAATGGCTGGAGGCGGGGACCAAATTCCTCGTCCGTCGATTCAGTTACCTAATTGTCCCGGTTACGACTTGATGTCGAGCACATCCGCAGAAAACAAAGATCACCTGCGGACGCCTAGGGTTACCTCGCGGCATGGCCCTAGTCCTTTTTCCTGTGGTTTTGCTCAGTCGGGGCTAGCGGTCTATGGACTTTACGTCTCTTTACCCACCGTCTTTGTTTAAACAGGCACTTACCCGCACTTCAAGGAGCTATGTGATATTGTCTTTCATTATGCCATAAAATCAGGTTTTTCGCAATGTCCCGGCCCCGGTCGCGGCGTCTGACACAGGCAATATGCCACCGGTGAATTTCACTTCACAGAGGCCCGTAAATAGGCGCTGGAGGCCGATGGAGGATCCATACACATCATGGGCGGTCCGTTGTCCTAAGTGGCCTACAAGGGCTTCCCTGACTTCTCGCGCGACTTCTGTGTTACGCAAGGCATCGATGAAAGTATGACGGAAACTGTGAAAACTACTTTTGGCAGTCTTAATGCCTTGGCGTTTCAGCAGGTAGTTAAACCGTTTGGAGAAACTGTTGGAATACGTCCCATCAGAGGACAGAGAAAGATCAGGGAATACCCGTTTTTCACCTGCGTCGATTAGCCCTTCGAGGTAACCCAGAAAACCTAAGTTCACTAATGCCGGATGCATGGGTGTCTTGCGACGACTCGACACAGTTTTTAGGTACTTGTCTTCCCCTTCTTCATTGAAATCGAAAACCCATAACCCGCCTATTTGGTGCACATCATGGACATACAACTGGGCGATTTCTTGAAGCCGTGCGCCTGAATATAAGGCCACCAACGGGATCCAATACAAAGAGTCCCGTATAACGGTCTGACCAGGCAAATATCGGTCGTGCATCTTATGGGATTTGCACCCGGTATAAACTGGGCAGGTAAATATTTGGTTAATTTGTTCTTGCGTAAACGAGTTTCGCTTTGACTCCGCGGATTGAACTTCACGTAACAGCAGGCCGTCAAATGGATTGGTCTTATGATAGTGGCCATTGTCGATGCACCAGTTCATGAAAGCGCGAAAGAAGGCCAACATGCCGTTAATTGACCGCACGGATAAACGCTGGTCTTCTCTCAGGGCATCTAGATTTATATCGGTCACTTTCATCCCTGGAAAATATTTATGCATGTTGGCGGGAATGCGAATTAGGGTCTGTTTGAAGGCCCGGGCCGTCGCCTTTTCGACCCGATCTACCGGCATATCCCCTATAACTTCCAACCAGACCCGTAGAACTGCCTGCTTCTTTTGTTTGGTTTTCGCGCGATCCGTACGACACTCGGACAAATATTGCCCGAAGAGCCCTGATAAGTTTCCTGCGTGATTTTCGTCTAGTTGATGCGGCGTGATCTGCGTGAGGGGGGCGAGCGGAGGTAACGGCTGTTTTGGACGCTGTACGCATTGCAAAAGATCTAATGTGCTGAGGGTTTCTCCTTTTCGCATTCTTTCGAACAGCGCATTTGCCGCCTGCACAATTGGCAAACTTAACAAGGCGGCCTCCGAACGATCTTTGGTGCGCAAGGACGAAGCCAATTCCCGGCGGCCAATATAGGGGGCCAATGCCTTCGGCACGACAACTCGTACATAGAAGGTACCGTTGCGGTTTAATAAGTGGGGATAGCGCGGCATGATGTAACACTCCTCTGTAACAAGTTTCAGAGAAATGACGATGCGCGTGGCCAGAATGGCTGTTTTCTTGGAAGTGGCAGGGGCGACAGGGATCGAACCTGCGACCTACGGTTTTGGAGACCGTCGCTCTACCAGCTGAGCTACACCCCTGTATGGCGCCTTTTATATGAGGTTTAGGCTCAATTTCCAACAGGAAAATGGCGGTCTTAAGCCGCCATGCGCAGGCGCAGGTCGCTCAGCACGGGATTGACGCTGAACGGCCCATGAACGGGGATCGCCTCGATCGCCCTGCGGGCCGCCCGGCCGCCATGGGCGATCACGTCATGCAGGGCATCCATTTCGGGCTGGGACTTGGAATGGTTTACGGCCACCACCTTTGCCCCCGCATACATGCCGGAGGCCAGCCAGCCATTGCTAAAACGCAGGAAATTTTCAAGGTGCCGGCACAGGAAGGCGTTGCTCATGGCGTTTATCTGGGACAGGGTCATGCCCGCATAGTCCGGCATATCCTTGAGGTTGATTTTATGCCCGCGGATATAATCGTCATAGAGATAGATGGCTTTGACCTCGCCCTCGAATTCCGTGATGTCGCGCATGTGCCCGGCCAGCGATACGCTGACGCCCAGATCCTTCGCGCGTTCATAATCGAAGACGTATTCGCGCCCGCCCCATTCATACCGAATGGGTACGGTGATCTTGTCGCGCGTGGATTCCGTCATCACACCGCTGAAACGGCGACGATGGCCATTGAAATGATGGGCCAGGTATTTGCCAGCCTCGCCCGGGATATCCTTCAGGCTGACCGTGCCGGGCATCTGCTGGCGGATCTTGATTTCCAGGCGTTGCAGTACGGAGGCATCCGGCGCGTGCTGGGCCAGCTTGATCATCGTGGTCAGGTCTTCGAGCCGGATTTCCACATCCCCCGGATGTCCGGTCACCACGGTCTGAAATTCGCGCCGGCGATACGGCTTGGTTTCTGCGTGCAGCGACGGGCTGATCGGAGCACCATGGACGCGGCGAATGACATGGCGGTCAAAGCTGCGCGCCCATTCAGCCGTTTTTTCAGCGACGTACACGGCCCAGAGCGCATTCGCGATTTCTGCCGCGCGGGCAGGATCGGGCGCAACCAGCGCGGTCTTGATTTCATTTTCCTGATTGAAGGAGATTTTGACCTCGCCGCACACGGCGTCGCGGAAATGTCGGGAGGCCAGAGGCGCGTGCTTGTGCTTGGACATGCGCCCCTTTTCTAGCGGCTGCCCCTTATTTATGCAAAGAAAAAAAGCCGGGTTTTCGACCCGGCTTTCTTTAATTCTTACATCCTGCGATTAAGCCAGGATCTTACCGACGACGCCTGCGCCGACGGTCTTGCCGCCTTCGCGGATAGCGAAGCGCAGGCCTTCAGACATGGCGATCGGGGCAATCAGTTCAACCGTCACGGTCACGTTGTCGCCAGGCATCACCATCTCGGTGCCGGCAGCAAGCTCAACCGTACCCGTCACGTCCGTCGTGCGGAAGTAAAACTGCGGGCGGTACTTGTTGAAGAACGGCGTGTGACGGCCACCCTCTTCCTTCGAGAGAATGTAGGTCTCAGCCGTGAACTTCGTGTGCGGCGTGATCGAACCCGGCGCGCACAGAACCTGGCCGCGCTCAACGTCTTCACGCTTCGTACCACGGAGCAGCGCACCAATGTTGTCGCCGGCCTCGCCCTGGTCGAGCAGCTTGCGGAACATCTCAACGCCCGTCAGAACCGTCTTCTGCGTAGCTTTCAGACCAACGATCTCCAGTTCGTCGCCAACCTTGACGATGCCCTGCTCGACACGGCCCGTAACAACCGTACCGCGGCCGGAAATCGAGAACACGTCTTCGACAGGCATCAGGAACGGCTTGTCCTTCGGACGTGCCGGGGTCGGAATGTATTCGTCAACAGCCGCCATCAGCTTCAGGATCGCGTCGTGACCCAGCTCAGGCTGCTTGCCTTCCAGAGCGCACACGGCTGAACCGCGGATGATCGGAATCTTGTCGCCAGGGAAGTTGTACTTCGACAGAAGTTCGCGGACTTCCATCTCAACCAGGTCAACCAGTTCGGCGTCGTCCACCATGTCGCACTTGTTGAGGAACACAACCAGCGCAGGAACGCCAACCTGGCGTGCCAGCAGAATGTGCTCGCGCGTCTGCGGCATCGGGCCGTCAGCAGCCGACACAACCAGAATGCCGCCGTCCATCTGCGCAGCACCCGTGATCATGTTCTTGACGTAGTCAGCGTGACCCGGGCAGTCAACGTGCGCGTAGTGGCGGTTCGTCGTCTCGTACTCAACGTGTGCCGTCGAAATCGTAATACCGCGTGCACGCTCCTCAGGCGCCTTGTCAATCTGGTCGTACGCCGTAAACGTCGCACCGCCAGCCTCAGCCAGAACCTTCGTGATCGCCGCAGTCAGCGACGTCTTGCCGTGGTCAACGTGGCCAATCGTGCCAATGTTCACGTGCGGTTTGGAACGGTTAAATTTCTCTTTAGACATTTTCTTCTCCTAGTATCCTTTTAAGCCTTACGCGGCCATTTTCTTTTTGACTTCGTCAGCAATGTGCGACGGAACCGGTTCGTAGTGGTCATACACCATCGAGTAGCTGGCGCGGCCTTGCGACATCGAGCGCAGCAGGTTGATGTAACCGAACATCGAGGACAGCGGGACCATGGCCGAGATGACCTTGGCGTTGCCGCGTTCTTCCATGTTGGCGATCTGGCCACGGCGGCTGTTGATGTCGCCGATGATGTCGCCCATGTATTCTTCCGGCGTCACGACTTCGACTTTCATGATCGGCTCGAGCAGCTGGGCACCGGCTTTCGCCATGCCTTCCTTGAATGCCGCGCGGGTCGCGATTTCGAATGCCAGAGCAGACGAGTCAACGTCGTGGTAGGCGCCGTCGGTGAGCTCGACTTCAAAGTCGATGACCGGGAAGCCGGCGATGATGCCGTTATCCTTGGACCCTTCGAGACCCTTGAGCACGCCCGGGATGTATTCCTTGGGCACCGAGCCGCCGACGATCGAGTTGACGAAGTTGAAGCTTGCGCCCTTCTCCAGTTCCTTGTCGACCGACTGGGAAATGGGACGGAAGGTCATGATCACGCGTGCGAACTGACCCGTACCACCCGACTGTTTCTTGTGGGTGTAGTCGACTTCAGCAGCCTTGGTGATCGTTTCGCGGTAGGCAACCTGCGGCGCGCCGACGTTGGCTTCAACGCCATAGGTACGCTTGAGGATGTCGACCTTAATGTCGAGGTGGAGTTCGCCCATGCCCTTCATGATCGTCTGACCGGATTCCTGGTCGGTCGAAACACGGAAGGAGGGATCTTCTGCCACGAGCTTGCCCAGAGCCACGCCCATTTTTTCCTGGTCGGCCTTGGTTTTCGGTTCGATCGCAATTTCGATCACCGGCTCGGGGAATTCCATACGCTCGAGAACGATGGGCTTGTCCGGATCGCAGAGCGTGTCACCGGTGATGGTGTCTTTCAGACCCACCAGCGCCACGATATCGCCGGCCTGCGCCGTCTTGATCTCTTCGCGGGAGTTGGCATGCATCAGCAGCATACGGCCGATACGCTCTTTCTTGTCTTTCGACGAGTTGATCGCGTAGGAGCCGGCTTCGAGCTTGCCGGAATAGATACGAACGAAGGTCAGGGTGCCGACGAACGGGTCGGTCATGATCTTGAACGCGAGGCCGGAGAACGGAGCGGCCGGATCCGGCGCGCGCGTATCGTCTTCGTCCTTGTACATCTTCTTGCCGTGAACGGCGCCGATATCCAGCGGTGACGGCAGGTAGTCGACAACAGCGTCCAGCATCGGCTGAACACCTTTGTTCTTGAAGGACGAACCGCACATCATCGGAACGATTTTCAGGGCGATCGTACCTTTGCGCAGGCAGGCCTTGAGGACGTCGTCGGAAGGAACCTTGCCTTCGAGGTAGTCGTTCATGGCAGCGTCGTCCATTTCAACGGCGCGTTCGATCATTTTTTCGCGGTAGGCCTTGGCCTTGTCCAGCAGCTCGGCCGGGATTTCTTCGTCGTGGAACGACGCGCCCAGGTTTTCCGAATCCCAGATGATGGCCTTCATGCGCATGACGTCGACGACGCCCTTGAAGCCGTTTTCAATGCCGACCGGGAAGTTCAGAACGACCGGGTCGATGCCGAGGCGTTTCTGAACGGTTTCGACGCACATGTCGAAGTCAGCGCCGATCTTGTCCATTTTGTTGGCGAAAATCATACGGGGAACGCCGTATTTGTCGCCCTGGCGCCAGACGGTTTCGGTCTGGGGCTCAACACCCTGGTTACCGTCGAGCAGGCAGACTGCGCCGTCGAGAACCTTCAGCGAGCGCTCGACTTCAATCGTGAAGTCCACGTGGCCGGGGGTGTCGATGATGTTGACGCGGTATTGCTGTTTGTCCTGACCGGTCCAGTACGCAGTCGTGGCAGCCGAGGTAATGGTGATACCGCGCTCCTGCTCCTGCTCCATCCAGTCCATGGTCGCAGCGCCATCGTGCACTTCGCCGATTTTGTGCGATTTGCCGGTGTAGAACAGAATGCGTTCCGTGGTCGTGGTTTTACCAGCATCAATGTGAGCCATGATGCCGATGTTACGGTAGCGGTTAAGGGGTACAGCTTCAGCCATGATCTTCTCTTACCAGCGGTAGTGGGCGAAGGCCTTGTTGGCTTCGGCCATTTTGTGGGTGTCTTCGCGTTTCTTAACGGCGTTGCCGCGGTTGTTCGACGCTTCCATGATTTCGCCTGCCAGACGCTCGCGCATCGTCTTTTCGCCACGGCGGCGGGCAGCATCGATGAGCCAGCGGCGCGCCAGGGCACGGGCGCGGTCAAAGCGGACTTCGACCGGAACCTGATAGGTGGCACCGCCGACGCGGCGGGAACGCACTTCAACGTGCGGAGCGACGTTTTTCAGCGCCTTGTAAAAGGTCAGCAGACCCTTGTGCGTGACAACGACACCGCCGGAGGTGGTGGCAACGTTTTCTTCAGCAGCTTCGTCTTTTGCGCCCTTGTCGTTGGCAGCGCGCTTCTCGAGGATTTCGAGGGCGCCGTAAACGATGGTTTCAGCAGCGGATTTTTTGCCGTCATACATGAGCGAGTTCATGAATTTCGTCAGTTCAATGTCATTGAACTTCGGATCAGGAAGAACTTCGCGCTTCGGTGCTTGGTGGCGACGTGACATGTGTTATTTGCCTCTCTTAACGCCGTATTTGGAACGGGATTTCTTACGGTCTTTGACGCCCTGGGTATCCAGCGCGCCGCGGACGACGGTGTAACGGACACCGGGAAGGTCTTTGACACGGCCGCCGCGCACGAGCACGACAGAGTGTTCCTGAAGGTTGTGACCTTCGCCCGGGATGTAGCAGATCACTTCGAAGCCGGTGGTCAGGCGCACTTTGGCGACCTTACGCAGAGCCGAGTTCGGCTTTTTCGGGGTCGTGGTGTACACGCGGGTGCAAACGCCGCGTTTCTGCGGGTTTGATTTCAGCGCGCGGTTCTTTTTGCGGCTGGTCACAAGCGTGCGGGGCTTGCGAATGAGTTGCGAAATTGTCGGCATCTTTGCCTTTTCCTTCGTGGTTTTCAAAAATTCTGTGGACGGTTACCGGTCGAAACCTCATTCGGGACAAAGACGAAAAAGCCGCTACGGAAGACCGGGGCTTTTCGGCATATGTGCCGGTGAAGTTCCTGAACTGCGTTTGACGACAATTTCTTGAATCTTTTCAGAAGGTTGTCGTCACGACCAGTCCATCCGAAATTCATATTTGCGCGGACCTTATAGTAAAAGGTTCCAGAGCGTCAACACATTATTTACGAATTGACTCCGCCCACGAGTCCGCAGATTTCCTAAGGCCGGGGGTCACGTGTGAAATTTTATGTCCCGGACACGGCCAATATCCACACCCCATAACACCTTGTTTTTAAAAGATTTTATAAGGGCTGTCTTGTGACTCATAATACCGGTTTTACAGTCCCGTTTTGAGTCATTTCAAGGGGTTATAAAGCTGCGGCGATTTTATCATTAAAAAATTATCGCGCCGGAGGATGCCTTCCCGTTTTATACGCCAAAACAATCGATTCGCAGCAGAAAGCGATTCAATGCGTGAGCCGGGTCGCGTATAAGCAGGCACATGAATGATGTGCCGCATGTCCCTACGACGACTCCCTTTAAGACCGGTATTGCCGGAAAATGCCCGCGATGCCAGCAGGGCCGTATTTTTTCCGGCTATCTGAAGGTCGCGCCCCAATGCAACGCATGCGGGCTGGACCTTCGGTTTTCGGATACGGCCGACGGGCCGGCGTTTTTCGCCATGTCGATCGTCAGCCCCTTTTCCGTGGCCATGGCCCTGTGGCTGGAATTCACTTTTCACCCGCCGCTATGGGTGCAGGCGGTAACCACCCTGCCTTTTACGGTTTTAGGTTGCATGTATTTCCTGCGCCCCCTGAAGGGGTGGCTTTTATGTTCGCAGTACGTGCACCTGGTGCGCGAAGGCAAGCTGAAGGCTTAAGAGGCCTGTCAGAACATATAACCTACGCTGATACCGGCCTTGCCCTGATTGGCCGAGCCGCGGTCTTCGACCAGCGGCGAATCCGCCACTTCGTCGCCCAGGCGGTCATAGCCGGCGAAAAGCGTGGTACGGACCCTGTCCGTCACCGGCACGGTGATCGAACCGCCAATGCCGTAGGAGACAATGCCACCGTCCGGTGAATATGTTCCCAGACCCGAAGCGTCTGACTGGTCGGAGTCTATGCCGAAATATTCCTCGATATATTCCTGGCTGGCGATGCGCATGCGCGGACCGACCTTGAGGTAAACGGGGCGGTCGAAACCACCGATTTCGCTTTTGTAATTCACGCCCAGATCGCCGATCAGGCCTTCATGCCCGCCAACGCCCTGACGCAGTTCGGCCTCGCCCTCCAGAAATGGCAGGAAATCATAGGAGACAAAACCGCCGAGTTCGAGCGTGCCGTCGACATCCCCCAATCCTTCCAGATTGTGGTCATCATCACCGCCGACCTGGAAAATGGAATCGCCGTCTTCGTCGCGGCCAAAGTCATAACGAGCGATGGGGCCCAGTTTCAAACCCTTCTGATTGACAAGGTTATAGCGCACGCCGTTGTAGACGGAGGCTTCAAAATCATCGCGGTATTTGACGCTGACATCCGGGACCAGGGACGTCTGGTACGTGTCGGAACCGACATAGGCAGGCGCATAGATGACGGCGGCGCCGGCAGAAGCGGACCAGCCGTCAGGCATGCTCTGCGCCTGTGCGGCTGCGGGGAGAACAAGAAGAGAGAGGGCGAGAATCGTCTTTTTCATACCCGTAAATATAGGCAGGCCATAAGACACGTCCAGTGGGTCTGGAAAAACTTTGCCTCAAAACAAAAACCCCGGCGGTGAGGCCGGGGTTTTCATGAATGGGGTTAACCCTTACGCGGCGGAACGCTTGGAAGCGTCTTCGTTCGCGGCGGGGAGAGCGGCCATTTCGCCTTCTTCCACGGCTGCGGCCGATTGCTGGGCAGCCAGCGCGACCTTGTCGCGTTCGGCAGCCACCTTGCGGATACGGTTGACGTAGGAACCGGTACCGGCCGGGATCAGGCGGCCGACGATCACGTTCTCTTTCAGACCGTTCAGGCTGTCGACTTTGCCCTGCGTTGCGGCTTCGGTTAGAACACGGGTCGTTTCCTGGAAGGACGCGGCCGAGATGAACGACTTGGTCTGCAGGCTGGCCTTGGTGATACCCATCAGGATGGGTTTCGCTTCAGCCGGGCGCTTGCCCTCGTCGAGATCTTTCTGACGCTGGACCTTGAAGTCTTCGCGGTCGACCTGTTCGCCCAGGAGGTAGGTGGTATCGCCGACAGCGGTGATTTCAACCTTCTGCATCATCTGACGCGCGATGGTTTCAATGTGCTTGTCGTTGATCTTAACACCCTGGAGACGGTAAACGTCCTGGATTTCGTTGACGAGGTAGTCGGCCAGAGCCTCAACACCCATCACGTCCAGAATATCGTGCGGCACCATGGCGCCTTCGAGAACCGCGTCACCGCGGCGGACGAAGTCACCTTCCTGAACGACAATGTGCTTGCCTTTCGGGATCAGGTATTCCTTGGATTCCAGTTTCTTATCGACCGGGTTCACAACGATACGGCGCTTGTTTTTGTAGTCCTTGCCGAATTCGATGTAACCATCAACTTCCGAGATGATCGCAAAGTCCTTCGGACGACGCGCTTCGAACAGTTCAGCCACGCGCGGCAGACCACCGGTAATGTCGCGGGTCTTCGACGTTTCGCGCGGAATACGTGCGATAACGTCGCCGGCTTTGACTTCAGCGCCGTTCTCGACACCGATAATCGCACCGACCGACATGTAGTAGTTGGCGGGCAGGTTGTTCGGCAGCGTGATGACCTTTTTGTTCTTATCAAGCAGCGAAATACGCGGCTTGAGGTCACCAGCCTTGGGCATGGCGCGCCAGTCGATAACCGTCTTGGCGGCAATACCCGTGGCTTCGTCAACCTGATCGACGACGGACGAACCTTCGACGAGGTCGAAGTAGTGGGCGATACCGCTCATCTCAGTGATGATCGGCATGGTGTACGGATCCCACTCGGCAATTTTCGTGCCAGCCTTGATCTTGTCACCGTTTTTCGCGAGCAGCTTCGCGCCGTAGGGAATACGGTACGATGCTTTTTCCGAACCGCGGCCGTCTTTGATGACGACTTCGGTGTTACGGCTCATGACGATTTCGACGCCTTCGGAGTTCTTGACCGTATTGGAGTTACGGATCTCAAGCGTGCCGTCCATCGATGCTTCGACGTTCGACTGTTCCGCGCCACGCTGTGCGGCACCACCGATGTGGAAGGTACGCATGGTCAGCTGGGTACCCGGCTCGCCGATGGACTGGGCGGCAACAACGCCGACCGCTTCGCCGAGGTTGACGGTCGTGCCACGGGCCAGATCACGGCCGTAGCAGTTACCGCAGATACCGATCTTGGTCGTGCAGGTCAGAACCGAACGGACGACAACCGAGTCGATGCCGGCCGTGTCGATTTCAGCAGCCGCGATTTCGCCGATTTCCTCAGTCGCCTTGACCAGCACCTTGCCGGTCAGCGGGTTGATGATATCGACAGCCGCGTGTCGGCCGAGAACGCGTTCGGACAGCGGAACGATCACGTCGCCGCCGTCGATGACGGCGCGCAGGGTGAGACCGTTTTGCGTACCGCAATCACGTTCGGTGATGATGACGTCCTGTGCCACGTCAACCAGACGGCGGGTCAGATAACCGGAGTTGGCGGTTTTCAGAGCCGTATCCGCGAGACCCTTACGGGCGCCGTGGGTCGAGTTGAAGTATTCAAGAACGGTCAGACCTTCCTTGAAGTTGGCGGTAATCGGGGTTTCGATGATCTCGCCCGACGGTTTGGCCATCAGACCGCGCATACCGGCGAGCTGACGGATCTGCGCGGCGGAACCACGAGCACCCGAGTGAGCCATCATGTAAACCGAGTTGAGGCCGACTTCCTTGATGTTGGAAATCTTCTTCATCATGGCGGTGGCGACTTCATCGGTGCAATGCGACCAGATGTCGACAACCTTGTTGTACTTCTCGCCCTTGGTGATGAGGCCGTCCAGATACTGCTGTTCGAACTCCTTCACCTGGTCTTTGGCCTTGGCGATCAGTTTCTGTTTTTCTTCCGGAATGATGAGGTCATCCTTACCGAACGAAATACCGGCGATGCAGGCCTGGCGGAAGCCGAGCTTCATCATACGGTCGCAGAAAATGACAGTCTCTTTCTGACCGCAATGACGGTAAACCGTATCGATCAGCGACTGGATTTCCTTTTTCGTCATGACGGTGTTGATGACGGTGTACGGCACCTTGTGGTGCTTGGGCAGAAGTTCGCCCATCATCATACGGCCCGGGGTCGTTTCGACGATGGAGACGACGGGTTCGCCGGCTTCATCATACGAGGTGACACGGGCTTTGATTTTCGCGTGCAGCGAAAGCACCTTGGCTTCCATTGCGTGCGCGATTTCAGCCATGTTTCCAAACGCCATGCCTTCGCCGGGTTCGCCGTCGCGCATGATCGAGAGGTAGTACAGGCCCAGAATGATATCCTGGGACGGCACGATGATCGGCTTGCCGTTGGCGGGCGAGAGGATGTTGTTGGTCGACATCATCAGGACGCGCGCTTCGAGCTGGGCTTCGATGGAAAGCGGAACGTGAACAGCCATCTGGTCGCCGTCGAAGTCGGCGTTGAACGCCGTACAGACGAGCGGGTGCAGCTGGATGGCCTTGCCTTCGATCAGGGTCGGTTCGAAGGCCTGGATGCCCAGACGGTGCAGCGTGGGTGCGCGGTTCAGGAGAACCGGGTGCTCGCGGATGACTTCTTCGAGGATGTCCCAGACTTCCGGACGCTCTTTTTCAACCATGCGCTTGGCAGCCTTGACCGTGGTGGCCAGACCATAGAGTTCCAGCTTGTGGTAGATGAACGGCTTGAACAGTTCGAGTGCCATTTTCTTGGGCAGACCGCACTGGTGCAGTTTCAGTTCCGGACCGACCACGATGACCGAACGGCCCGAGTAGTCGACGCGTTTACCGAGCAGGTTCTGACGGAAACGGCCTTGTTTGCCTTTCAGCATGTCGGAGAGCGACTTCAGCGGGCGCTTGTTGGTGCCCGTGATGACGCGGCCGCGACGGCCGTTGTCGAACAGTGCGTCGACCGATTCCTGGAGCATGCGTTTTTCGTTACGGACGATGATGTCCGGCGCACGCAGTTCGATCAGGCGTTTGAGACGGTTGTTACGGTTGATGACGCGGCGGTACAGATCGTTGAGATCCGAGGTCGCGAAACGACCGCCGTCCAGCGGGACGAGCGGACGCAGTTCGGGCGGCAGGACCGGAACGACATCCATGACCATCCATTCCGGACGGGTGCCGGATTCGATGAAGCTGGAGACCAGGTGCAGCTGCTTGACGACTTTCTTGCGGCGGGCTTCGGAGGTGGTCTCTTTCAGCTCTTCCTCAAGGTTTTTCTTCATGTCGTCGAGGTTGACGGCCATGAGCATTTCCTTGATCGCCTCGGCGCCGATGCCGGCACGGAAGTTTTCATCGCCGTATTCGTCCTGGGCCGAGAAGAATTCGTCTTCGGTCAGGAGCTGGAACTGCTTGAGCGGGGTCATGCCCGGCTCAATCACGACGTAAGATTCAAAATACAGGACCTTTTCCAGATCCTTCAGCGTCATGTCCATCATCAGGCCGATGCGCGACGGCAGCGACTTGAGGAACCAGATATGCGCAACCGGCGATGCCAGCTGGATGTGGCCCATGCGTTCGCGGCGGACTTTCGTCAGCGTGACTTCAACGCCGCATTTTTCGCAGATGATGCCCTTGTACTTCATGCGCTTGTACTTGCCGCACAGGCATT
>CALBME010000146.1 GCA_937896295.1 uncultured Micavibrio sp.
AACGCCCCAACGAACTTTCCGTGCGCGAAGAAACGCGCAAGACGGTCTTTGGCGTGAGCGACACCGCGCCTGCGAAACAGGGTGAATCGGCCAACAGCGATTTCCTGAACAAGCTGGGCGCAAACCAGTCCGACCCCAACATCCGCGACTCCATCAACACGGAAGTGCGCGAGATGGACAACAAGGAACGCCCCGTCGCCGACAAGCTGCTTTTCTGGAAGGAAAAGGATGCCCCCGGCAAGACCATCGACCCGGTGGAGGAGCAAAAGCGCATCCAGTCTTCGGCTCCGGCCGAGACGACCGGCGCGACCACGGTCAAGAAACGTAACGAAGATATCCTGCAAACCCCTTGAACTCCGGTAAAGGAATAACGGGATGACGCAGCGCCTTGCCGTTCTGTCTGCAGCGCTTTTTCTTGCTTCCGCATGCCCTGCGGCTGCGGCCGGAAAAATGTATAACGCGCAAAGCGCAAGCCTGCCCAACGGCATGCAGATCGTCGTCATTCCCGTGCACCGCACCCCGGCTGTGACACATATGGTCTGGTACCGCGCCGGCGCGGGCGAGGAGCCGGAAGGCGTTTCCGGCACCGCCCACTACATGGAACACTTAATGTTCAAGGGCACGCCCACCATGGCGCCCGGCGCTTTCAGCGCGGCTATCCAGCGCATGGGCGGCAATGACAACGCCTTCACCTCGTGGGACTACACGGCCTATTTCCAGACCGTACCGAAGGAAAAACTGGCCGACGTCATGGCGATGGAGGCGGGACGTATGACCGACCTGACGCCGAAACTTCCGGACATTCTCTCGGAACGCCAAGTCGTGATCGAAGAACGCCGCCAGACCACCGACGGCGACCCCGGCGCCATGCTGCGCGAACGTATGAACAACGTTCTGTTTCCCAATCATCCCTATGGCCGTCCCATTCTCGGCTGGATGAGCGAGATGCAGACCCTCAAATGGGTCGATGCGCTCGTCTTCTATAAAAAATGGTACGCGCCCAATAATGCCATTCTGGTCGTATCCGGCGATACGACCATGGCACAGGTCCTGCCGATGGCGCAGGCAACCTATGGCCGCATCGAACCCAAAACCATCCCTGCGCGCACGCGCACAGTTTCCCCCCATCTGGAAGGCGAGATCAGCGTCACGTTCCAGCGTGAAGACGTGCACCAGCCGCAATGGATGCGTGAAATCCGCGTACCGTCCGCGCGTCAGGACCGCAACGCGTCCATCCTTCTGGAATTACTCGAAGATCTTCTGGGCGGGACGACGGGCCGCCTGTATCAGAAACTGGTCGTCACCGACAAGATCGCGGTCGAGGCTGGGGTCAGCTACAACCCCAACGCCATCGATGATGGTACGTTCCTCGTCTACGGCGTTCCGGCGCCGGGCGTGAGCATCGAAAAACTCTCAGCCGCGCTGCAGGCTGTCCTGACGGATGCCGGTAAAAAGGGATTTACCGACGCGGAAGTCAAATCGGCCATCGCCCGCCTGCAGGACGATGCCATCTATGCCCGCGATTCTTTGAGCGGCCCCGCCATGAGCATCGGGTACCAGCTGGCCACGGGTGTCAGTCTCGACGACATCGAAACATGGCCGACACGCCTTGAATCGTTGACGCCAAAAGACGCGCAGGACGCGCTCAACACTTACGTTCTCAATAAAAACGGTGTTTCCGGTATTCTTCTGCCGAAGGAGGGGAAATGATCCGCGCCCTGATCCTGACCGCGTTTTTTATCTGCGCCTTCGTGCCGAACGCACAGGCAAAGGTGCTGGATATCCAGCCGCTGACCACGCCGGGCGGCATCAGGGTCTGGCTGGTGGAGGATCATACGCTCCCCGTTCTGGCGATCAGCTTCGCGTTCCGCTCAGGTGCAGCCACTGACCCCGCCGACAGGCAGGGCGTCTCGCAGCTTTTGTCCAATACGCTGGACGAGGGCGCGGGCGAAATGAAGGCGCGGGAATATCAGGGGCTGCTGCGCGACAAGGCCATCGATCTGGGGTTCAGTTCCGGCCGTGATTCTTTTTCCGGTTCCATGCGTACCCTGCTGCGCCATCAGGATACCGCCATCAACCTTCTCAAACTGGCGGTCACCGCGCCGCGCTTCGATGCCGAGGCGGTGGAACGCATGCGTCAGGCCAACCTGACGCGCATTCGCTCCTCGCTCGACGACTCGTCATGGATTGGTGCGCGTATCATGAATGACCGCATTTATGCCGGTCACCCGTATGCGCTGAACGTGGGCGGCACGCTCAAAAGCATGAATGCCCTGACGGCGGACGATCTCCGCGCGGCCCGCGCACGGCATTTCAGCCGCGACCGTCTGGTCGTGGGCATCACCGGTGACATCAACAAGGATGACGCTGTGCGCATCGTCGATCAGGTGTTCTACGACAAGGAAGGGGCAAAGCAGAATGTCTGATGCTGTGAGCGCTTTGAACGGCAAGTCCT
>CALBME010000147.1 GCA_937896295.1 uncultured Micavibrio sp.
CGCGTCGCGGTATCCGTCGATGATCTTCTCCAGCATGTCGTAGATATCCTTGCGCAGGATAAGGTCGCGCGCCTCGGTGTGTTTCTGGAACAATTGCGCCAGCAACTCGCCCAGAATGGCGTCGCCGCGCACTTCCAGGTCGTAAAGAATTTTGATCTGGTCCTGAATGCGGCGCGTGTCCGGTTTGCGGACCAGGTCGCGCACCAGTGCCTCCATGGCGCTGGCTTCCTGCATGATCACGTCGATCTGGCCGCCGAAATCGGCGCCTTCAAGTCCGTGCATGTCGACGCGCTCCTTGACCTTCTCCATGATCTTGGGAATACGATAAAGCGCGTTGGAAAAATTCTGGATATCCTCGCGGTCGAACGGCGTCACATACGACCGGCACAGCTCTTCCGTCAGCATCGCAGCCGTTGTTTTTGATGCAAGGCGCGCCTCCATCAGGCTTTCACCCGCGCGTTTGCGCGCCGTTGCATCCACGGCCTGAAGATAGGCTTTGAGATATTGTGGGCACGCGCACACGGATTGTGTGAGCTGTTCCATCATGTCCAGAAACTGGTCCTGACGCGGAATAATATTCAAAAAGCCCATGGCAAAAGTCCTTTGTCTTTCGACCGCATATCACCACGCCGCGCAAAACCGGTCAACTAGCTGGAAATGGCGGATTTTCGCCTTTCTGCGCCAGATTCACGGTCGTTGAAATAGACAACGTTGGACAGGTTGCGCCTGATTTCCCGCACCGACAGGTTGGTCATATCCTTGGCGATTTCACCGATGATCTTGCCGTGCAGGCCGTCATGCAGGTTTTTACGCATATGCCCCAGCATCTGTGGCGCCGCCACCAGCACAAGACGGTCGAAACGATCCTGCATGTAAAGCTCTTCGAGCCAGCGGCTGAGCGCGATGGAAAAATGTTCTTCTTCGTGACGCAGCTGGCCCATGCGGGCAGGGACGCTTGACTCGCGGACGCTTAAATCCGGGCCGCGTTCGTCTTCGTCCGGTTCGGCCCGGGCCAGAAGGACCAGGTCCTGCGCCTGCTTGCAAAAAATCTGGGCCTTCTTGCGGTCAATAACCATGATCCAGGTGCGGGGAACCGGGCGACCGTAAAAAAGTCGTGGCGATTCATCGTCATGGACGTTGTTCTTGATGCCTTTGCCGGTGATTTTCATGAAGCCTCCTATACGGGAAAGATTGCTCTTCCCCGATATAGGATGGTTTCAGATCAGGCCAATATCAGGCCGATTTTTTAAAATTTTTATTCGGGCGTTGACCATTGGGTTTACGGTCTTTTCCGAATGATTTGTTGTTGTTCTTTTTCTTCGCCCAGAACGGTCCCTGCGGCTTGCGGTCGTTCGAACGCATGGGGCGGTCGCCGTCCATCGAAAAACGGTCTTCACCGCTGGCACCCTCGACGTTGAAGTTGCGCTCCGGACCGTCCTGGTCGTTGCGGCGCACGTTGCCGTTACGCTCACCATTACGGTCTTTGTAATGGAACGGTTTGTTTTTCTTATCGTTGAAATCGCGGCGTTGCTTGAACGAACGATCGCCACGCTCGGCACGCTCCATACGGGCCGGCGGTGCCGAATTGAAATCGGCATCCGAGGTCGGCGCATGAAGATCCGATGCGCGCATCGGCGGATCGATCAGGTGCGATTTGTCTGCGCGCGGATGATTCACGTATTTGCGCTGCGGTGCGCCGGAATTGTTACGATCAAAACGCTCGGAGCGGTTGCCGAAATCACGGCGCTGGCCGTTCTGGTGCTTCGGCTTATCCTGGCGTGCCTGATTGTATTCTGCCTGCGCCTGCTGCAGTTCCATTTCGAATTCCTGGTCCATATGACCGAAATTGCGCGGTTGCTGCGGCTTTTTAAATCCGCTGTTGCGGTTGCTGTTGTTGTAATTGTTGTTACCACCGCCGCGACGGTTACCACGTTCCGGTTTCTGGCCGGGGTTCAGCACGCGCTGAATGGCATTCCATTTGCCGCGCTCGGACGGCATCAGGAATGAAAGGGCACGCCCTTCCTGACCGTTACGGCCGGTACGGCCGATACGGTGAACGTAATCTTCCGCGACCTGCGGCAGGTCGTAATTGATGACATGTTCGATATGCGGAACGTCAAGACCGCGTGCGGCGACATCGGTCGCCACCATGATGCGGGTTTTTTTGGCGCGGAAACCGGCAATCGCGCGGTCGCGCTTGTTCTGCGTCAGGCCGCCGTGAATGACGTCGACGGAATGACCGTCGCCGGCAAGGCGTTTCTGCATGCGGTCGGCGCCGTGCTTGGTCTTGATGAAAATGATGATCGAACCCTGGCGGGCGATCAGCTCGTCGGTGAGCAGGTTATAACGGTTGGCTTCGTTCGTCTCGACATGCTCGTGCTTGATATGCGCGGCGGATGTGCGCTCCGGCTCGATCGTCACGCGCACGGGGTCTTTCATATACGTGTTGGTAAAATTGATGATCTCTTTCGGGAAGGTGGCCGAAAACATCAGCGTCTGGCGGTCTTTGGCCGGCATGTGCTTGATGACTTCATTGATCTGCGGCGTGAACCCCATGTCCAGCATGCGGTCCGCTTCGTCCAGGACCAGCATGTTGACCGTTGCGAACAGGTTGTTGCGGCTGCGCAGGTGGTCGTTGATACGGCCCGGCGTGCCGATGATCAGGCGCGGACGTGCCGAAAGCTGGGCGCGCTGGCGGCCCATCGACTCGCCGCCGATCAGCAGGGCGGATTTGATGACGGTGTTCTGGTGCAGCATCTGGCGTGCAACGACCAGGATCTGCGACGCCAGTTCGCGCGTCGGCGTCATGATCAGGGCGGATGCGTGTGCGTCCGTCATCAGGCGTGCGAGAATGGGAATGATGAACGCGCCGGTCTTGCCGGTGCCCGTTTGGGCTGAACCCAGAACGTCCTTGCCCTTCATCGCGGCGGGAATGGCCAGCGCCTGAACAGGGGTCGGGTTGGTGTATTTCATGTGCTCCAGGCTTTTGAACAAAGCATGCGGCAGGCCGAAAGCGGCAAAACCGTTGGTGGTCTCGGCCTGGGGAGCGGTGGTTTCAATAGTCATGATAAATAGAGTCCTTAGATAATAAACGTTAACGCCTCCTTGCGTTGTGCAGGGAGTGCGGAGTTGCAGCCGGGTGACCGGGAACTCTTCGATGAAATGAATCGGAAGAAAAGTCGCCGCTCGCGGGTATGTGCTTACGTTCAGAGCAGCCGGAGGGAAAATCCCGGTAAAGGCTGGATAAACGTGCCCGCTTTAGAACAGATTTCGTTCGGTGGCGGATTGAAAGGCAAAAGCCCAAAAAACCAAATGCGGGGGATGTATGACACAGACCATCCCCGTTTGTCAAATATACTGGTATTATGGATGCAGATGCGCGCCTTCATACGCAACCTCTTTGCCCGCCGGGGCCGGCCCTGGAATCCCTATCTTGCGCAATGTCTTACCTGCGCGGAAGACATGGTCGGCAGGCGCGAATATGCGGCCGCCGTTCACATGCTGAAGGACTGCATCCGCAAATCGCCCGATCATCCGGATACGTATTTCGTGCTGGCCTCCGCGCTGCAGGGAATGGATGACAAGGCGGGCGCGTGCGATGCATACCGCGCCTATCTGAAACGCGATCCCGATGATGCGCGCGGCGCGCGGATCAATCTGTTCCTTCTGACCGGCGATGGTCATCCCGACACCCTGTCGGCGTCATACGTGACCGGCCTGTTCGATGCCTTTGCCCCCACATTCGATAAAAACCTGAACGACATCGAATACCGTGCGCCCACATTGCTAGCCGCTGAAATGCTGGCGGCCCATCCGCATCGTTTCACGCGGCTTCTGGACCTTGGTTGCGGTACGGGTCTGTCCGGCCTGCCATACCGCGATCACGCCGACAGGATCGAGGGCGTCGACATGTCCGAAAAAATGCTGGAAAAGGCGCGTGAAAAAAACATCTATGCGCATCTGCATCGCGACGATCTGCATGACTTCCTTGCGCGTCACCCGAACACCTTCGACGCCATCGTCTCGGCCGATGTGCTGGTCTATGTCGGCGCGCTCGAAAGGGCGGTGCGGTATGCGGCGGCGGCGCTGACACCGGGCGGTATCTTCGGGTTCACGGTGCAGCGCCTCGATGAAGATGTCGATTTCCGCATGGGCGACGATCATCGCTACTGGTACGGCCAGGCCTATCTTGAAAGATGCATGCGCGATGCGCACTTAAGCGGCATCACATCCAAACATGTAACGCTGCGGCTTCAGTACGGTGAACCGGTGCCGGGTATCGTGATGCTGGGCAGGCGCGGGAATTAAGCGGGAACGCCGTACAGGTCGTATTCGTCGGCGTCTTCGACCAGCACGGGGATGATGTCGCCCGGTTTGACCGCCTTCGGCACATCGCGCAGGTATACGGCACCGTCGATTTCCGGGGCGTCGCCCTGGCTGCGGCCGTTCGCGCCGCCTTCGCCGTCCACCTCGTCGATGATGACGGGAATGGTGCGGCCGATTTTGGCCTGCATGCGTTTCATGGAAATTTCCTGCTGTACCGCCATCAGGCGCGCCCAGCGATCATCCTTCACATCCTGCGGCACTTCGGGCAGGCCCAGTTCTTCCGACGTTGCACCGTCGACGGGCTCGTATTTGAAGCAGCCCACGCGGTCCAGCTGCGCCTCGGCCAGCCAGTCGAGCAGGAACTGGAAATCCTCTTCCGTCTCGCCGGGGAAACCGACAATAAAGCTGGAGCGAATGGTCAGGTCCGGGCAAACGGCGCGCCATGCCTTGATGCGGTCCAGCGTCTTGGCCTGCATCGCCGGGCGTTTCATGTTCTTGAGAACGTTCGGCGCCGCGTGCTGGAACGGAATATCCAGATAGGGCGTGATTTTTCCATCGCGCATCAGTTCGATCACGCCATCGACATGCGGGTAGGGATAGACGTAGTGCATGCGCACCCACACGCCGAGAGACCCCAGCGCCTCGGCCAGATCCAGGAACTTGGCCTTGATCTTTTTGCCCTTGAACTGGCTTTCTGCATATTTGATGTCGAGGCCGTAAGCCGACGTATCCTGCGAAATGACCAGCAGCTCCTTGACCCCGGCTTTCACCAGGTTTTCGGCCTCGTACATGATGTGCGCGGCCGGGCGCGACACAAGGTCGCCGCGCAGTTTCGGGATGATGCAGAAGGTGCAGCGGTTGTTGCAGCCTTCGGAAATCTTCAGATAGGCATAATGGCGCGGCGTGAGTTTCAGGCCCCCTTCGGGGATCAGATCCATAAACGGGTCCGGCACAGGCGGAGCAGCTTCATGAACCGCACCGACGACGGCTTCGTATTGGTGCGGGCCGGTCACGGCCATAATGTTCGGATATTTCGCGGTAATTTGCTCCGGTTCGGCGCCCATGCATCCTGTCACAATCACCCGACCATTGTCTTTCATCGCCTGACCAATGGCGGCCAGAGATTCTTCCTTGGCACTGTCCAGAAATCCGCAGGTATTCACAATCACCACATCGGCATCATCATGTGTACCGGTGAATTGATACCCTTCCGAGCGCAACTGGGTCATAATCCGTTCGGAATCGACCAGAGCTTTCGGGCAGCCAAGCGAGACCACGCCGACTTTCGGGACGGAGAGTTTTTTCGGGGACAGGGGCGGAGAAAGGGACGATGTATCTGACATGTGGCGGTTATAGCCGGAAAAAGGCAGATTTGTAAAGAATATTGCACTGCACAGCCACTATCTTTTAGATCTTGTGGTTTTTGTATAATATTCCGATTCGCGGCCCGTCTTTTTGATCATATAACAACCAGCAACGGGCCAAACGGGGAGATTATGGGACACGCTGATAAGGCTGCGCTAAGAGCAGCTTTTAGTGGAGCTTCAAACCTGATATA
>CALBME010000148.1 GCA_937896295.1 uncultured Micavibrio sp.
ATTTGAGAATCGTATTCTTGGTCGACAGGTAAACGGGATAATTGCGGGAAAGCCCGTAATTCAGGCAGGCGCGCGCAAAACCCTTGATGCTTTCATCCTCATTGAACATGCCCATGGCAACACCGGCGCCCGGAAATTGATGCACCTCGAAGCTTTGCGGGGCCGACCCGTCGGCAGGCGTATAGGTCATGGTCAGCGTGCCGGGACCGGGAATTTTGATGTCGGTCGCCTTGTACTGGTCGCCAAAGGCATGACGGCCGATGATGATGGGCTGGGTCCAGATCGGCACTGTGCGCGGCACGTTTTTGGCGATGATCGGTTCACGGAAAACGGTTCCGTTCAGGATGTTGCGGATCGTGCCGTTGGGCGACTTCCACATTTTTTTAAGGCCGAATTCCTTTACCCGCGCTTCATCCGGCGTGATGGTCGCGCATTTGACGCCGACACCGTATTGCTTGATCGCCCGGGCGGCATCCACGGTGATCTTGTCTTCGGTCGCATCGCGGGATTCAATGCCCAGATCGTAATATTTGAGGTCGATATCCAGGTAGGGAACGATCAGGCGCTCGCGGATCATCTGCCAGATGATCCGGGTCATTTCATCGCCGTCGAGCTCGACAAGGGGTGTTTTCACTTTGATTTTAGCCATGGCAGTTACCATAGCTTGATTCACGCCACTCTCAAGCCAAAAGGGCCTGCAATCTTGCCGCGCCCGCCTGCAGCATGAGGCACGGAAGCTCCCGGTTTTCCAGCGTCTGGATACGCGCATGCGCCTGCTGTGCCAGCGTATCAAGGCTGGCATGGCTTAGGGAAAGCCCGCGGTAGCAGAACGTCCAGCGGCGGGTAATCGGATCCTGCTCGAATGACATCCAGCGTTGTTCGGCGGACTGATCCGCCCCGGTGGGCCGCATCACCATGTGGACCAGCTGGTCTGTAACCCCCATGGAATAATCGGAATACAGCCCCGCCATGACGAACTGGCGGTAAAACTGGATCATGTAACCGAATGCCCGGAACATCTCTTCCGGGTGCTGGCCGGTGGATGCGGGGGCGACATCGTTATTTTTGGGAAAACGATCCCTTAAGGAAATGATGGAAGCTGACATAATCCCATATCTGGCAATAATTTTAAGTTATGTCAATAAACATAGGGACCCTCTCGCCATCATTGACGGATAGGTCCGCACTCTCCATAAAGAACCGTTCAATCAATGGGATGGTAAAAAAAATGGCCCTTCACGAAGACGAAGCCCGCGCCCGTAGTGAAATCCTCCTCCGCGATGCCGAAGACGATCTGGCGCGCGAACGCCTGCGTAATTTCTGGCTGCAATGGGGATCGACCATCATTGGCATGTGCCTGATGCTTGTGGTCGGCACCGGCGCCGGGGTCCTGTGGCGCGAATGGCGCGAGGCGCGCAACGCCGCCTCGACCGCGCAGCTGGCTGGCGTGGTGGAAAACCCGAACGCCCCCATGACCGCTGATGCGGCCAAAAAAATGACCGCGAACCATGCCGCGATCGGCTGGCTGACCCATGCCGGCACCGTCAAACTCGACACCGTGCCCACGGCAGCTCAGCGCGAACAGCTTGTCGCCGCCTACGAAGCCGCCGCCAGGGCGGATGGCGATACGTCCTGGGGCCTGCTGGCCCGCTGGAACGCCTTGCGTCTGCGCATGGATGACACGGGCGAG
>CALBME010000149.1 GCA_937896295.1 uncultured Micavibrio sp.
CGCCGGGATAGGCTTCGCGGCCCGGCGGGCGGCGCAGCAGCAGCGACATCTGGCGGTAAGCGACAGCCTGCTTGGACAGATCGTCATAGATGATCAGCGCGTGCATGCCGTTGTCGCGGAAATATTCGCCCATGGCGCAACCGGTATACGGCGCCAGGAACTGCATCGGGGCCGGATCGGACGCGGTGGCTGCGATGATGATGGAGTATTCCAGCGCGCCGCGTTCTTCCAGCGTGCGCACCAGCTGGGCCACGGTCGAGCGTTTCTGGCCGATGGCGACGTAGATGCAGAACAGCTTGTCCTTGTCCTGGCCGGCGTCGTTGATCGATTTCTGGTTGAGGATGGCGTCGAGGACGACGGCGGTTTTGCCGGTCTGACGGTCGCCGATCACGAGTTCGCGCTGGCCGCGGCCGACGGGAACGAGCGCGTCGAGCGCCTTGAGGCCGGTCTGCATCGGTTCATGCACGGATTTACGCGGAATGATGCCCGGAGCCTTCATTTCAACGCGGCGGGTTTCCTTGGCCTTGAGCGGGCCCTTGCCGTCGATCGGGTTGCCGAGACCGTCGACCACGCGGCCGAGCAGTTCCTTGCCCACCGGGACCGAGACGATTTCGCCAGTACGGCGGACCAGATCGCCTTCTTTGATGGCGCGGTCAGAACCGAAGATAACGATACCGACGTTATCGACTTCAAGGTTCAGGGCCATCCCTTTGATGCCGCCGGGAAATTCCACCATCTCACCGGCGCGGACGCCGTCCAGCCCGTAGACGCGGGCAACGCCGTCGCCCACGCTCAGAACGGTGCCGACCTCGGCAACGTCAGCCATCGCGTTGAAATTCGCGATCTGATCCTTAAGAATTGCAGAGATTTCAGAGGCTTTCAGTTCCATTTTAACACTCCAGTTTAACTTTAGGCAGCCTGACCCTGCAGGCGGCGAGCCATGCGGTCGAGCTTGGTTTTCACAGAATCGTCAATCAGGGTGGAGCCAACGCGCACCACCATCCCGCCAATCAAGCTGGGATCAATTTTTGTTTCAATTGCAACATCCTCGCCAAGTTTCTTCGACAAAACGTTACGGATTTCGGTGATCTTTTTCTCGTCCAGCGGCGTGGCGGAGGTGACCTGCGCCGTGCTGACACCGGATGCCGCGTCGATCATGGCCTTGGCCGCCTTGAGCACGGCTTCCAGTGCCGGCAGACGGCGGTTTTTAACCAGCAGGTTGATCATGGAGGTGGTGGCATCGCCCAGCTTCGCCTGTTTGGCGATGGCCGCGATGACCTTGGACTGGTCGCCCTGGCTGGCGAGCGGGGTCAGAAGGAATGCGCGCAGATCAGGGGAGCCTGCGATGGTACCCAGCAGCGCATTGATATCGCCCGCTACGGATTCCAGCGACTGCCCACCCTTGGCGGACGGATCTTTGGCGGCGGAAAGCCAGCCTTTTGCGTAGCGTCGTGCGACTTCAGATGCACTCATCTTGGACCCGTTACCCCTCGGTAGGTTTAGTCGAGGCTCATGTAGCACGCGCCCGTCCCCGCAAGCAACCATTTCCGGGGCTAAAATCACGTTTTTTTAGGAATTATCCCACGAGGTAAACAGCCAGCAGATGCAGGGCGAAAATAGCCTTCAGAATCAGCAGGTGGATCACATAGATTTCAAGCGTATAGCGCCCGAAAAGCCGGTACAGGGGCGCGGACGGACGGTCCGACGTCCCCGGCAGGGTCCGGGACACAAACCCCTGCAGGACGAAATACGTACAGATCAGCCCGCCCATCACGACCATGAAGGCCAGCATCGAAAAGCCGAACAGCATCGATTCCAGGATGCCGTAAGCCAGAAGCACCACGATCATCAGGGTTTCAGGCACGGACTGGCGCAAAACACCGCTGAACGCCGCATTCACCTCGTCCCGGTTGCGAATCGCATAGCCGCAGGCCGCCAGCAGGAAGCCGAGCGTCCCGTACTCCACGAACAGACCCGTGAAATAGGCCAGGAAGATCAGCAGCAGGATCATCCACCAGAAATAGATGGGATTACGGTAAGCCACGCGCCAGAACGCATCCAGCGACAGCCTTGTCAGCGCCATGGTGAACAGGACCACCAGCGGCACCGCCGGCAGGCCGACCACGATATTGCTGATCATCAGGATGATGCCCGCGACCAGCCAGCGCGTGGGCACGTCGCGCGAGCGGGAATAGCCGATCAGGAAGAACCACAAGGGCACGCACAGGCGCCCCACCACGCGGAACCACTCTATATCCGGGGCCAGCAGCCACCCGATATGGTCGACGATCATCATGGTCAGCGCCACGGTCTTCATGACATCGATGGTGGTGATATCGGCTGGAAGGTCGGTGCGCGGCGGGAAAAGCGTGGCGGCAAGGCTCATGCAACGATGGTGAAAGCCTTTTGACCATGCGTCAATGGGCCAGTACACTTGAGGACATGCGTAAAACCGCGCTCACCCTCCTCGCCCTGTGCGCTGGCCTTGCGGCCTGTACCGACCCGGACAGCAAGCCGATGACGCCGGAACAGGACTACCTGATGAATGCCTATGCCGACGTGACCAGCGCCTATGCCTGGGACACGGTCTGTAACAAGGGCCGGAAAATCGCGGCCAAGGACCCGGTCTTGAGCGGAAACCTGAGCATGATCGCAACGCAGGTCTATCAGGTCCTGCGCAATACCAATGCCGGCGCCCCCGACGACGTACTGACCGATGCCGCCGTCATGTCGGGCAAGAGCATGCAGGAAATGCAGGAAAAACTGCTGAAGGAACAGGGCTGTGACGCCGCAGGCCTGCAGGCGTACAAGGCCGCCCATGCCCGTTATACCAGCGTCCCGGCGGAACAGAATTACATAGGCATCATGCAGGACATGCATAAAAAGGGAATTCAGCGCGCGGCGCCCCGGCCTGACGCCGCCCCCGCGGGCGCCCCGACGACACCCCTGCCCGATGCCGGCCGCCAGAAGGCCATCGACCTTCTCACCGGTCATAAACCCCCGGCGCAAAAATGATGCCCGCCTTCCGCCGCGTCGTGCTTGGCGCGCTCATCCTGCTGTCCTTGACCGCCTGTTCCAGAAAAGAAGACGTCTTAAGCCGCGAGGAACAGCTGGAATACGAACTGGCCTCATCGTTACAGGCAGCGCTCGCCTATGACGAGGTGTGCAACAAAAGCGAATACGTGATCGGCCGCAACGCCAACCTGCTGGGCAACCTGCAGATGGTGCCCGCCCGCGCCTTCATCGCCAGCGCCAACAACCATCACGGCGACGATCTCGATGCGTTAAGCGAAAAGATGCTGACCCTGTTTGTCATGACCAAGGACGACATGACCGCGCAGCTGCAGAAAGACGGCTGCCAGTCCAAGACCGCCGACAAAGCCGCGCACGCGCTTGCGTTTTTCGTCACCACCCCGCCCGAAAAGGCGTATGCGATGACGGACGACAAACTGCGCGAACTGGGCATCACCCCTGCCCCGCGCAACCCGGATCTGAAATAAGCATTCTCACAGGAAAGAATACGGATCGATATCGACACCGATACGGATGGTCGATGGCGGCTTGGCCTTTGAAAGCCAGTCGCGGATATATTCCTGCATCGGGAACGCCTTGTCCGCACACAGCAGCAGGCGCCAGCGGTAATGATTGCGCAGCTTGTAGATAGCCGCCTGCGCAGGCCCCAGAATGGACAGGCCGTCCGCATGCGGCGCGATCTGCGCCAGCGCCCGCGCGGTGTCTTCCGTCTTCATGGGGTTGGTGCCCGATACGATGATGGCGCCAAGCCGCGCATAGGGCGGCATGCGGGCATGCGCGCGTTCCTCAAGCTCCACAGCCACGAACGCATCGCGGTCATGCTGGGTCAGTGACTGCATGACCCGGTTTTCCGGCATGAAAGTCTGCAACACCACGCGCCCCGGCGCGCTCTCGCGCCCTGCCCGGCCCGCGACCTGATGCAAAAGCTGCCACGTATGTTCGCTGGCACGCAGATCGCCGCCCGAAAGGCCCAGATCGGCATCGACCACGCCCACCAGCGTCAGCTTGGGGAAGTGATGTCCCTTGGCAATGATCTGGGTGCCGATGATGACATCGACCGCGTGACTGCGGATCGCCTCCAGCGCCTGGTACAGCGCCCCGCCGTCATTGCCGGTCATGTCGGACGCCAGCACCAGCGTGCGCGCCTGCGGGAAAAGGTCCCGCACCTCCTCCGCGATGCGTTCCACCCCTGGGCCGATCGGGACAAGACTGTCCGGCGCGCTGCATTTGGGGCATGCGTGGGGCTTGGGCATGGAATGCCCGCAGTGATGACAGGCAAGCCTGCGTGCCTGTTTGTGGTCGACCATCCATGCCGAACAGTTCGGGCATTCGATGCGGTGCCCGCAGGACCGGCATAATGTCAGCGGCGCGTAACCGCGCCTGTTCAGGAACAGAAGGCATTGTTCGCCGATTGCAAGGGTCTGGGCCATCGCATCCTTCAGCGGGGGGGCGATGAAAAACCCGCGCTCGGGCGGAGTTTTCTTCATATCGATCAGTGTGACGTCCGGCAGGCGCGCGCCCCCGAAACGGTCAGGCAGGTGCACGGCATTGTATTTGCCCGCGCGTACATTGTGGAACGTCTCAAGCGAGGGCGTCGCGGATACCAGCACCACGGCGTGCTGCGCCATGGCGCCGCGCAGGACCGCCATGTCGCGCGCGTGATAACGCACACCGTCTTCCTGTTTGAAGGCGCTGTCATGTTCTTCGTCCACCACGATCAGACCCAGATCCGCATAGGGAAGAAACAGGGCAGATCGCGCCCCGATGACGACGCGGCATTCGCCCGACGCCACCGCCTTCCATGTCGCCTTGCGCTGCGCCTCGGTCAGGTTGGAATGCCACAGCCCCGGCAGGCAGCCGAAACGCGCGTTGAAACGCGACAGAAACGCATTCGAAAGCGCAATTTCGGGTAATAACACGACCACCTGCCGCCCGTGCGCCAGCGCCTGTGCGACACCTTCGAAATACACTTCCGTCTTGCCCGATCCGGTCACGCCGTCCAGCAGCGTGCAGGAATACGCATCGCGCCCCGCCGCATCGCGCAAAATCTCCGCCGCGCGGTCCTGCGCCGGGGTAAGCGAGGGACCCGGGCGGTGCGGGTCCGGGTTGGCGCAGGGCGCTGCAATTTTTTTGACCACGCGCTTGCCGGTCAGCGCCTTGGGCGCGGACAGAACCATCTTCAGCACCTCGCCGCGCTCCGAGACAGTATAGGCCGCAACGCGTTCGATGAAACGGCGCTGCGCGTCGCTCAAGGGCGGAATCTGGCTGAAGACCTGAAGGACATCCTTGATTTTGGCATTCGGCACATCGTCCGGCGCGTCATCCCACACGCAGCCCAGAATTTTGCGCGGACCCAAAGGGATTTCGACATAAGTGCCCGGCGGCGGCGCATCCACGCCTTCAGGCAGGCCATAGGTATAGGCCTTGTCGACGGCA
>CALBME010000150.1 GCA_937896295.1 uncultured Micavibrio sp.
TTTCCCGGCTTCCCCGTCGCAGCTTTGTTAAACTTCATCGACATCTTCTTAGCTTCTCAACAACAATTATGGGGTCGCAACAGCCTTGTTAGGGCGCGTGGAAGTATTTTTTAGAACAATCCCTAAAGATAAAGTCGCTCCGGTATATCGAAACAATCTAAAATTCCATGTGCTGCTTGTTTTGGCGTGGACACTGAACGGTGGTCAAACAATGCCTGCCGCAGCGATTTGTAAAATCGATCCCTCTAAAGCAACGGACGCACAATTGAATGCCGTTACAAAATGGGTTTTCGACCAGTTCAAAGCGGCAGGTGCAGAGGACAAAGTCGCTAAGGACTCTTCTTTCACTGAGACATTGAAGAAGAATTGGGCGTTGAAGGAAACGAAAGTTTAGCCGATGGCGGAAAGGGTGGGATTCGAACCCACGGTAGACTTGCATCTACGACGGTTTTCAAGACCGTTGCCTTAAACCACTCGGCCACCTTTCCAATCGGGCCTTTATAACGAAAAAACCCGATTATTCAAACCCGGAAGAGGACTATTTCGGTTTCCTTTTGGCCTTTCTGACGTTAATAGCAGATGCGTCCAGGGTATTTTTGAGGTGAGCAGCATAGAACTGCTCGATCATCTCGACGCTTGTTCGGCAGTTTTTAGCGATTTGATAGATATCTGCACCCTCCATCAAGCGGAGGCAAATGTAGGTATGGCGAAGGCTGTAGGCCGTTCGAACATTCCCATCGCGGTCAAATTTGAGCCTCAACTCGTCTAAAACTGTATTCAGCATCCGGCGTGGTGTGCCGTCGAAAATTTTATCAGTCGGCTTGCCTCCGTGACGCTTCTGCATCCGTTGATAGGGATGAATCGCGCCGGGCATGCTCTTACAAAATCCAACGCCGCGTTTGCCGCGGACTTCGATTTCCAAAAGGCGTTCGCCTGTATCTTGGTCCGTTACGACCGTAACGTCCCTGTATTCGAGCCGTCCGGCTTCGTCAGGCCGAAGGCCCGTATTAGCCATGAACAGAACGTAGTCGTGCAAATCTTCCCAAGCGACGCGATATCTTTCCCGCGAAGGGTTCTTCGCGCGGTCGCGGGTACTCGTGAATAAATTTCTCAGCCGCTTCGCGGAATAGCGGGCCGGAAGCTTTTTTAGAAATCGTCGGAGCGCTATGCGCGTCCGGCGCTACCGGCTGATGTCCGAATTTTTCGTACAGCGTCGATACTCTGGCGCTGCGCGTGTCACGTTTCGCATCGACATAAACAGCCATGTACCACTCACGCGCAATCTCCTTCGCCAAAGGGAGCATTTCTTCCTTTGTTGAAACGCGGTGATTGCGGCCGTTTAGGTATGTGGAGCATTGCCAATAGCGGCTATTGGGACGTCTGTAGACATGGACGCGACCGTCCATGAACGTGTGCGTTTCCGTATGCATCACTTACCTCCGTCCACAATCGAAAGTGTGTAAGACATGTGTAAGTGTATCTGGGAAAGGTGAAGAAACCTTAACGGACTGATTTAGAATGAGATTTTGAGAGTAAAAATAAGTGCTACCTGATTTCAAGACTGATGCCTTAAACCACTCGGCCACCTCTCCGTATCGAGGCCTTTATAACGAAAAAAACTGCGATTTCAAATGTCTATGACGTTTTTGCAGGCTTTTTCTTCTCTTTCCGCACGTTGATAGCCGATGCATCCAGCGTGTTCTTGAGGTGAGCCGCATAGAACTGCTCAATCATTTCCACGCTCGTGCGGCAGTTTTTAGCGATTTGGTAAATATCTGCGCCTTCCATGAGGCGTAAGCAGATATACGTGTGCCGCAGGCTGTAAGCCGTGCGGACATTTTTATCGCGGTCATACTTCAAATTCAGTTCGTCTAAAATTTCATTGAGCGCCCTGCGTGGCGTGCCATCAAATATTTTATCGGTAGGCTTTGCATTGTGGCGCTTCTGCATCCGTTGGAACGGCAAAATCGCTCCCGTCATGCTCTTGCAGTAACCGACCCCGCGTTTGCCGCGTACTTCGATTTCTAAAAGGCGCTCGCCGGAGTCCTGATCTGTTACGACCGTAACATCTCTGTATTCAAGGCGTCCGGCCTCGTCAGGCCGTAACCCTGTGTTCGCCATGAATAGCACGTAGTCGTGCAAATCCTCCCAGACATGCCTGAAGCGTTCTCTGGACGGATTTTTGGCGCGTTCGCGCGTGGCTTCATACAAGGCTTTGTATTCAGCAGGCGAAAACCAAGCGCGGTGCTTCACCTTGCCTGAAGTTTTGTAGGGCGGTGATATATCAGGAACCTGAGGTAAGGCCGCCGCGCTGTCGTCCTGCTGCACCGGGTCGTTGAACACCGCGCAGCCGGCCGGGGCGTGCGGTCCGCCGGGGCCCATATTGGTGGCGGGCGGAAGGCGGCTTAAGTCCGGCGCGCGCGGCAAGGTGGTTACGGGCCGTGTAACCGCGTTATATGGCCTTTTCTTCAAACTTATTTGTGATGACGCCCGCATGCGTTTTTTCGTATAAGGGCTGACATGATGTTCGTTGCCTCCAAAATGCTGTGGTTCCTGCTGGCGCCGTTTAATCTCGCCCTGTTCGCGCTGACCGGGGCGATGATCGCGATGGCGCTGCACCGTCCGCATCTGGCACGCAAACTGGGCATCCTGTCTTTTGTCATTCTGCTGGTCTTCGCGGTGCTGCCGACCGGGCGGGTGCTGGTCCATGCGCTGGAAAGCCGCTATCCCATGCCCGACCCGATGCCGCCGCGTGTTTCGGGCATCATATTGCTGGGCGGGGCGCTCGAAACGGCGCAGGGCACCATGTACGGCACGCCCCAGCTCAAATCATCCGCCGACCGTATCAACCAGTTCGTGACGCTGGCCCGCCGTTACCCGCGCGCGCGTCTGGTCTTTACCGGCGGGGTGGGCGAACTGGGCGGCGGCGGCACGCCCGAAGGCGCCATGATCCGCGACATGCTGGGCACATACGGGTTTTACCCCGGCGCGCGCCTGAGCGTGGAGGATCGCTCCCGCACCACCGCTGAAAACGTGACCCTGACCAAGGCCATGATGCAGCCGCGCGACGACCAGGTCTGGCTGTTGGTGACATCCGCATGGCACATGCCGCGCAGCGTCGGTGCCTTCCGCGCGCAGGGCTGGAACGTCACGCCCGCCCCGGCCGACTATCTGACCGGCGGCGACCAGCGTTTAAGTTTTCTCGACAACCTCACGCTTTCACATGTTGCTGTGAAGGAAATCATCGGGATCGCGGCCTACGCGATCACCGGGAAATGGACCAATGACCATGTACCGCCGCCTGCTGCTCGTTAGCGTTTTTACCCTTGCCACCCTGTCGTCCTCGCATGGCGAGGACCCGTCGACGATGGAAATGTACCGCCGCTACGGCAACGCGCAGGGGCAAATGGCCCCTGTCTATAACCCACCGGTACAGCAGGCGCCCGCCTATGCGCCGCCCGCCCAGCCTGTGTATCAGGCGGCCCAGAACACCGACGACGATATCGGCGGTTTTCAGCACTGGCTGCACGGTTTCCGCCAGCGTGCCGCCGGGCAGGGGCTGGACAGCGCCACGCTCAACCGTGCGCTCGCGGGCATTGAGTATAAGCCCCGCGTCATCGAGCTCGACGGCAAGCAGCCGGAGGGCAAGATCACCTTCGTCCAGTATAAAAAGAACATCGTATCGCCCAAACGCATCGCCGATGGACGCGCGCGCCTGGCCGCCAACCGTACGCTGCTCAACCGCATCAGCCGCCAGTACGGCGTGCCGCCCCAGTACATCGTGGCGCTGTGGGGCATCGAAACCAATTACGGGCGCAATACCGGCGGGTTCGACACGCTCTCGGCGCTGGCGACGCTCGCCTATGAAGGCCGCCGCGCCAGCTTCTTTGAAAAGGAATTCGTAAACGCCCTGAAAATCCTTCAGGGCGGCCATGCGGGCACCGACCGGCTGACCGGTTCATGGGCCGGGGCGCTCGGCCAGTGCCAGTTTATGCCGACCAGCTACATGCGTTACGGCGCCGACGGCGACGGGGACGGCACCATCAATATCTGGGACAGCCTGCCGGACGTTTTCGCCTCCACCGCCAATTATCTGAAGACCGAAGGCTGGAACGAAGACCTGCGCTGGGGGCGCAAGGTGATCGCTCCGAACACGATTCCCGCCTCCGAATACGGGCGGGAGGTGCGCAAACCTTTGTCATATTGGGTTCAAAAAGGGGTCAAACTGCCGGGTGGAAAACACCTGCCGGCAACCGGTAACGATTTGAATACATTGGCTTCTTTGGTTGCACCCGATGGTCCGGGCACAGAAACCTTTTTGGTCTATCAGAACTATAATGTTATTATGCACTGGAACCGGTCCACCTACTTTGCTACAAGCGTAGGCCTTCTTGCCGACGCCATAGCGAACGGACCGTAGGCAAGTAATCTCGCGGAAGGCCGTAGCGGGCTTTTTGACTAAGTACCCGGGTTAACAACAACGGATTTAGACAAAGTGCGCTATTCTTTTGGCATCGCCCTTCTGGCGGTTTCCCTCACTCTTGTTGGCTGTGCAGATAACTCCGTGGGCAAGTTCCGCGTGGGCAAGGCCTATGACATCAAGGGCAAGACCTATTACCCGCAGGAATCCTACACCAAGGAACAGACCGGCATCGCCTCGTGGTACGGCCCCGGCTTCCACGGTAACAAGACCGCCAACGGCGAACGCTTCGACCAGAACGCGCTGACCGCCGCCCACCCCACGCTTCAGATGCCCTCGCTGGTCCGCGTGACCAACCTTGAAAACGGCCGCACGCTGGTCGTGCGCGTCAATGACCGCGGGCCGTTCCATTCCAACCGCATCATGGACCTGTCCAAGGGCGCGGCCAAGGAACTGGGCATCATCGCCACCGGCACCGCCAATGTCCGCATCCAGGTGCTGGGGCCGGAATCCCGCGCGCTGGCCGCCGCCGCCAAACAGGGTATCAGCACCCGCGGCGCCGAAATCGCCATGAACGATACGGGCCATCTCGACGAACGTTTCGCGGCCTTCATGCCGTCCTACGTGGCCGCGCCGCAGCCGGCCACCATGCTGGCCGCCGATGGCTATCGCCCCGGCCTGCCGAATGGCGCGCTGGTCGAGGCGCAGACACTGGCCGTCCCGCAACAGGACATGACCGCCATGGCGGCTCCGGCCCCCGTCATGGACGAGGTGGCCGCCGTCATCGCCGCCGATCAGGCCGCTGTTCCGCCGGTCACGGTCGCCTGGATGCGATGCAACTGCAACATCGCCCGCTATCGAGCTGTGCGACAACATACAATCGCATGCCTGGGCTAGGCATTGTGCGATTGCGCAGGCAGGTTGGGCTTGGCTAGACGTTCGCGCGTATGGCCTTCAAGCGACGTGTGTTGGGAAACGGACCTTGCAGCAGCTCGACGAGCAGGAATACATTCGCAGCAAACTGTTCGCCAGCGACACATCGATGGTCCG
>CALBME010000151.1 GCA_937896295.1 uncultured Micavibrio sp.
TTTCATTCAGGCGCTTGGCCAGTTTGAGCGCCGTTTGCCCGCCGAGCTGCACGATGACGCCATAGGGTTTTTCGTATTCGATGATCTCCCAGAGGTGTTCCCAGAAAACGGGTTCGAAGTAGAGTTTATCGGCAATGTCGAAATCGGTGGAAACGGTTTCGGGGTTGCAGTTGATCATGATGGCTTCGTAGCCGGATTCCTTGATCGCCTGCAAACCATGCACGCAGCAATAATCGAATTCGATGCCCTGGCCGATGCGGTTGGGTCCGCTTCCCAGTACGATGATCTTTTTCTTATCGGAAACAATGCTTTCGTTGCTCGGAAGTTTATTTTCGTTAACCGGTTTGCTTTCAAAGGTCGAATAGAAGTAAGGTGTCTTGGCCTCGAACTCAGCGCTGCAGGTATCCACCATCTTATACACACGGGTCAGTCCCATCGCTTTTCTTTTTTCATAGATGGTTTCCTCATCTTCCTCCTGTATGATGTTGGCGATCTGCTTATCGCTGAAGCCAAGCAGTTTGGCTTCCCGCAGCAGGGCGTCGGGCAGGGTGTTCAGTTCGTATTTGGCCAGCTCCTTTTCGCAATCGCATATTTTCTGGATCTGGTAGATGAACCAGCGGTCGATCTTGGTGCTTTCGCAGATGCGTTTAACACTGGCGCCTGCCATCAGGGCATCCTTGATACGGAAGATGCGGTCCCATTTCGGCGTTTTGATGTATTCCAGCAATCCTTCGGTGTGCATGAGGCTCTTGCCGTAGTAACCCAAACCAACCACTTCGTTCTCCAGGCTCTGGCAGGCCTTCTGTACCGCTTCGGCGAAACTTCTTCCGATACCCATTACCTCACCCACGCTCTTCATGGAAAAACCAAGTGTGTCTTTCGCTCCCTTGAATTTATCAAAGTTCCAGCGGGGGATCTTTACGATTACGTAGTCGAGCGCCGGTTCAAAATAGGCCGATGTTGATTGGGTGATCTGGTTCTTCAGTTCATCGAGGTTATACCCGATGGCCAGTTTCGCGGCGATCTTGGCGATGGGGTAGCCGGTGGCCTTGCTGGCCAGGGCCGAAGAGCGGCTCACGCGGGGGTTGATCTCCACCACGATCAGTTCTTCGGTTTGCGGGTTGAGGGCGAACTGCACGTTGCAACCGCCGGCAAAGTTGCCGAGGTTACGCATCATGCTGATGGCCGTATTGCGCATGCGCTGGTAGGCCGTATCGCTCAATGTCATGGTAGGCGCCACTGTGATCGAATCGCCGGTATGCACGCCCATCGGATCGATGTTTTCGATCGAACACACGATGATGCAGTTGTCGTTTTTATCGCGCACGACTTCCATCTCGTATTCTTTCCAGCCAAGGACGGATTCCTCGACCAGAACCTCGTGCACCGGCGAGGCATCGAGGCCTTCGCGCACGATCTGTTCGAACTGCTGGCGGTTATAGGCGATGCCGCCGCCCGTGCCGCCCAGCGTGAAGGAGGGGCGGATGACCGCAGGAATGCCGACTTCGGCCAGCGCGTCGATGCCCTCGGCCAGCGTTTTGACCAGCCGCGACTTGGGAGAGGAAAGCCCGATTTCATCCATGCAGTCACGGAACAGCAGGCGGTCTTCGGCCTTGCGGATGGCTTCGCGGTTGGCGCCGATCAGTTCGATGCCAAGGCGGTCCAGCGTGCCGTCATCGGCCAGCGCCAGCGCCGTGTTCAGGGCGGTCTGGCCGCCCATGGTCGGCAGCAGTGCGTCGGGTTTTTCGATTTCAAGAATGCGCGCGACGATGCCGGGCGTGATCGGTTCGATATAGGTCGCATCCGCCAGGTTCGGATCGGTCATGATCGTCGCCGGGTTGGAATTGATGAGAATGATGCGGTACCCCTCGGCCTTGAGGGCCTTGCACGCCTGCGTGCCGGAATAGTCGAATTCACAGGCCTGGCCGATAATAATGGGTCCCGCGCCGATGATGGCGATGGATTTGATATCTGTACGTTTTGGCATGGGCTTCAGGCCTTTGAATGTGTGGTCCTGAAGTGAACTTGATAGGGGGTTGGAACCCCCTGTGCAACCTTTTTCGAAAACTTATGCCGCCAAAATCAGAAGAACGGCTTCAGGGGGGCCAAAACCGGGCTTTTCAGCGCATCTTCAAGGTATTGTTTCAGGCGCGGAACGACGTCTGGCGCGGCATTGGGGATGTTCCGGATCTGGCCCACAACCCGGGCATGGAACTGTGCGGCCATGACCACATACCAGTCATCAAACCCATCCTGCCATGCCGGGGGCAGGCCGTCCTTGAACCGCTGCTTCAGTTCGGCCTTCAGGCCAGGGGCGACATCGCGCCGGGCATCTTCCAGAAGGTTGACGATGTCATAGGTAAAGGGCGCGATCTGCGCCGCCTGAAAATCAAGGATGCCGATGCGTTTGATCCCGGCGCGCGCGGGTAGCCAGTGCAGGTTCCCGGCCTTGTAATCCATATGCGAAAAACAGTGGGGCGCAGGTGCAAGCGTGGATTCGATCCGATCCCACGCGGCCAGCCACGCCGGATCGGACGAAAAAAGCGCAAGCTTTTTGTAGATATACCCGTCCTTGTACGACACAGCAGGCACCGGACATGTCCGCAGAACCCCGAGAGCATCGACGGCGGTGCGATAGGCGTCATGTTCGATGGCGGGTGCATCGATGGGCGTATCGCCGAAATCTTCCATCAGCATGAAGCCCGGTGCGCTTGCGTATACCTGCGGCGCTGACAGGCCGAGCGCGTGTAAAGACCCGGCCAGCCGCGCGAAATCCTCAAGGTCGTGACCGGGAATGGCGACCGGCGCATGCACTGCGACAGCCGTTTCACCCGATGCCCTGGTCAGACGCCAGTAATGACGCGGCGACCAGTCGGGCGTGATGGCGGAGATGCGGGCATCGGCCCAGTCGGTGGCGGATAAAAAAGCGGACAGGGGCGCAGGCATGGTCATGCCCCATCATGCGGCAAAAGGCCGGAAGCTTTAACGGTCTTTTTTAGGTTTCTGACGGGATTTGGCCGCCATGAGATGGATGGCGTCGATGTGATCCTGGCTGGCGGCCTTGCGGGCAGGGACGGGCGCCGCGCTTTCATGGCCGAATTTGGCCGCATGTTCCGAGACAAAAGAGCGCAGCATCTCTTTCCCGAAACTGCCTTCCTTCTTCGGTTTACCGGTCGTTTTTTTGGTCCGGGCGGCGGGTGTTTCCTCCCCTTTCAGGGCCCGGTCCACGGCACGGTCGACGGCATAGGCGACGATACCGTTCCAGTGCGGACGGGTTAACTCCATCAAAAGCTTGGGGTCTTCGTAGAACCACGCCTGAATCTGGCGGCGGGCCTTGGCGGCATTGCCGCCCGCAAGGCGTAAGGCTTCAGAAACCCGTTGGTCGGCATGGTCGCGCGTCATGATCCCTCGACTATGACATATTTTTTTGGAAAAAGGAATCAACCGGCACCCTAAGGCCATGGTGAGATTAACCTTTTTCACTTATAATTTCAGTCTTAGAAGGAATCTAAAGACATAATATGGCCAAGGATAAAAAGCTCCCGGTCCCCGAGGTGGTAGAACCCGCCGCCGATGTCACCACCGCCGATGTGGGCGGCTCGGCATTCAAGGTCACGCTGCCCAAGGGTACGATGATGTTCGGGGAGTCGATTGAAATCGACCTCAACACCCGCCTGCCCAAATATTCCAATGCCTATAGCGGCGCCTATGCCGCGAAATCGAACGGGCCCGACGGGCGCGATTTCATCGCCTATGTGTGCGAACCGCAATACACGCCGCGCAACCGCCTTGGGCCCGCCTATGCCACCATCGCCAACCCCGGGCTTGTGCGCCTGATCGGGTCGGGCATCGGCAGAATGCCGGATCACGGCATCAATCGTTTCGTCTTCCTGTATGAAAACAGCCTCGGCAAACCGATTGTCGAGAGCGACCAGTACCTGTGCGGCGGCATGAAAAGCGAACGTACGATGGAAAAAATCGTCGTGCCGATGATCAGCGTTCTGAAAGACCTGCGCAATCACGACATCGTTCACGGCGCGATACGCGCCACGAACCTGTTCGACGGCGGCAAGGACAATTACGACCACGTCGTGCTGGGTGAATGCCTGTCGCTGCCGCCATCCATGGCGCAGCCCATGATTTACGAGCCCTACGACCGCGCCATGGCGCAGCCGACCGGCCGCGGTCTTGGCACGAACCAGGATGATTTGTACGCGCTGGGCGTGACCATCGCGCTTTTGCTGCGCACGAAAGACCCGATGAAGGGCAAATCGGACGCTGAAATCCTGCAAAGCAAAATGCAGTACGGAACGTATTCGACCCTTTTGGGATCGGATGAACATTTCTCAAGCGGCATGCTGGAATTGCTGCGCGGTCTTCTGCACGACGACCGCAGCGCACGCTGGACGCTGGACGAGGTGTTGAGCTGGATGGACGGGCGGCGCCTGTCGCCCAAGCAGTCGGCCAAGAAGCTGCGCGCGGCGCGTCCGCTGGAATTCAATACCAAAACCTATTCCTTCCCCGCCGCGCTTGCGCGCGATCTGTACCAGCGCCCGCCCGAGGCGGTGCAACTGATCGAAAACGGCGATCTGTACCAGTGGATCAAACGATCGCTGGACGATGAATTGATGCTCAACCGTTTCGAAAGCGCGGTGAAGTCCGCCGACGAACAGGGGCGTGGCACCGGCTACTGGGACCGTCTTCTGGCGCGCATGGCCATCTGCCTCGATCCCGAAGGCCCGATCCGCTACAAGAATATTTCGGTCACGGGCGAGGGAATATCGACCGCGTTGGCCGAGGCGTTCGTCACCAACCAGAACCTGCCCACCTATGCCGAACTATTTTCGGGCACGTTGCTGTCCTACTGGATGACGACGCTGACGGACCTCAACCATGACATGGCCAACTTCGTCACGCGTTTCGACGCATGCCGAAACTACATCAAGCAACCCGGCCCCGGTTTCGGCCTTGAGCGTATCCTGTATTTCCTCAACCCCGACGTGCATTGCCTGTCGCCGGTCATCAGCCGCTATTACGCGCGCAGCCCGGAGGAGTTTTTGCAGGCCTGCGAAGATCTCGCATCCGACCCGGCCCGCCGCCCGCCCCGCCTGATGGATCGTCACTCCATCGCGTTTCTGTGCGTGAAAGACCGCAAAGTGGCCGAGCCGTATATTTACGACCTTTCGTCCAATGAACCGTACCGTTATGCGCTGGGCACGCTGCAATGTCTGGCCGCCATCCAGCGTTATTACCGCCAGCCCATGCTGAAAAACCTGACGCAGTGGATGGCTGATTTCATCGAGCCTGTCTTTGACCGGTTCCATGACCGTGATGTCCGCCGCGACCTGCGCAAGAAGATCAACGAGGTGCGCGACAAGGGCGATCTGGGCAAGTTGCTGGCCATCATCGACAACGCGGAACTGCTGCGCACGGATCTGCTGCATTTCCGTCAGGCGATGCGTAATTACCGCGCGCTGGTGGCGGAAAAGGAAAACCTGTCGGTGCGCGTCAACGAAAGCCAGTTTTATGGCCGCCGGGAAGGGCGCGAAACATCCGTTCTGGTGGCCGGTGTCGTGGCGACCCTGATGATCACGGGAATCGTCATCCTGTATTTAAGCGGCGCGAGGATTTTATAAATGG
>CALBME010000152.1 GCA_937896295.1 uncultured Micavibrio sp.
CGCATTCGCGCTGGCCGATACCATGGCGCAGTCCCTGCCCCGTGTGATGGATGCGATCGACGCGCTGGCAAGGCCCGCACTGGCGGTTTTTGAAAACGAAATCGACGCCATCACGACTTACGCGAAATCACAGGGCGGGCCGGATGTGCTGGAACCGTGGGATTCCAATTACTGGGCCGCGCGTTACAAGGAAAAATATTTCAATTTCGACGACAAGGCGTTTTCCCAGTACCTGCCGTTCGACCAGGTTTTATCCGGATTTTTCCGGCATATCGAAAAGCTGTTCGATATCTCGTTCCACGCGAACGATCAGCACCCGGTGTATCATCCCGAGGTACGCAGTTTCGACGTCATGGATAATGCCACCGGCAAGGTCACGGGCGTTATATATGTCGACCCCTATGCCCGCGCGGCCAAGCGCGGCGGCGCATGGATGGAACACATCCAGTTCAACATGCCGGGCCAGATGAATTGTGTCATCATGACCACCAACAGCCTTCCGGGCGGGGTGATTTCACATTTTGAAACAGAGGTACTGTTCCATGAAGGCGGCCACGCGGTGCACGGGCTTCTCGGTTCGGGGTCACGCCATGGCGTCCTGCAGGGAACCCAGAATACGCCGGACTATACCGAGATCTTTTCGAAAATACAGGAACGCTGGGCCAGCCGGCCGGAAACGCTGCGCGATTTCGCGCGTCACCACGAAACGGGCGAGCCGTTGCCGCAGGCATTGCTGGACGCCCTGAAACGCTCCAAGGCGTTCTTTACATCGTTCACCTATCTGCGGTCTTTGCAGAACGCGGTGCTGGACATGGAATTCCACCGCATGCAGCCCGATGCCTTTACCAGCTGCGAGGATTTCAGCCGCCGCACCGCTTTCAGCCATAAATATCAGGCGCATCTGCGCCCCTTTACCCTGCAACGGTACATGCACGGTTTTGACGAGGCGCTGTCGAAATATGCCGCGGGTTATTTCGGTTATTACTGGGCCAACCTGCACGGTGCGCATGCCTTCGCCGCCTTTGAAAAGGCGGGCGCGTATGATGCGGATACCGCCGCGCGGCTGAAGGCCATGTATATGGGCGGCGCCGCCGGCGACCGCGACCAGATGTATAACGCCTTTGCCGGACCGGCACAGGCCGATGCGCTGTTGCCGGATCTGGGTCTGCGCGCATCCGGGCTGGCACCCCCGGCACCCAAAGCCACGCCGCAATAAAAAACCGGCCCTTTCAAGGGGCCGGTTTTTCAATTTATGCCGCTTCCGACTTGGAACCGAGATTGGGGTCCGGCTTCTTGCCGTAGTTGCCTGAGAACAGGTCTTCGGCGAAAACTTCTTCCCATGTACCGCCGGTCGAAGCCTTGGAGTATTCGGTCGCGCGGTTTTCAAAGAAGTTCACGTGTTCCGCGCCGTTCATCATGATGTCCATCCACGGCAGCGGATTTTTCTCGATGCCGTATACGGGCTCGAGGTTCAGCTGCTGCAGGCGGCGGTCGCCGATGTAGCGGATGTACTGCTTCACCTCTTCCGCGGTCAGGCCCTCGATGCCGCCCTGCTGGAAGGCGAGGTCGATGAAGGCATCTTCGTAGTTGATGATGGTTTTGCAGGAATCGGTGATTTCAGCCTTGAGCTGGTCATCCCAGATGTCCTGGTTTTCATCAATGAAGGTGTTGAACAGGCGGATCATGGACAGGCAGTGCAGGGTTTCGTCACGCACCGACCATGTCACGATCTGGCCCATACCCTTCATCTTGTTGAAGCGCTGGAAGTTCATGAGGATGGCGAAGGACGCGAACAGCTGCAGACCTTCGGTGAAGGCGCCGAACATGGCCATCGTTTTCGCAATGTCGCGGCGGCTGTTCATGTTGGCCGTCTGCATGTAGTCGTACTTGTCCTTCATTTCCTTGTATTCCATGAAGGCGGAGTATTCGATTTCCGGCATGCCGATGGTGTCGAGCAGGTGCGAATAGGCGGCGATGTGGATCGTCTCGATGTTCGCGAAGGCGCCCAGCATCATCTGGACTTCGACAGGGCCGAACACGCGGGAATAATGCTTCATGTAGCAGTTGTTCACCTCGACGTCGGCCTGGGTGAAGAAGCGGAAAATCTGGGTGAGCAGATTTTTTTCTTCGGGGGTCAGTTTCTTGCGCCAGTCGCGGACGTCTTCGGCCAGCGGCACTTCTTCCGGCAGCCAGTGGACGCGTTGCTGGGTCAGCCATGCTTCATAGCACCAGGGGTACAAGAAGGGTTTGTAGACGTGACGTTCCTGCAGCAGTTTGCTCATGGTTTTTTCCTTATTTTCCTTCGTTTTCGTATATGTGACTCATAGCCTGATTCTGGAATGAATCAATGATTATGCCGCCTGTTTCTGCGTGTTTTTCCATGTCTCGAGTACCATGCCGAGATCGGGCGGCGAATAGTCGGGGCCCTTTAAAATCTTGCCGTCTTCGGGGCGGATGACGGGTTTGCCGTCGCGACCCAGCTTGCTCATGTTCGAACGCTGCACTTCCGCAAACGCGATATCCTTGAGCAGGTGATAGCCAAGCGAAAGATACGCACCGTCCAGCACGTATTGCAGGTCGGTCAGCGCATCGAGCACTTCTTTTTCATTGCCGGCGGCAAGCGCCTCTTTGAGTTCGTCCAGTTCTTCCTGCAGCAGGGAGATGCGCAGGTCGTTGGTGCGCTTGTCGGACAGGTCCGGCGCATCTTTTACGGGCAAGCCGTAGGTATCGTGAAATTGCTTCACGCCTTCGAGAGTCGTTTTCATTTTTGTATTCCCTAGTTTTTATTTTGAAACCAGGCCCCGGCATGACGCCGGAGCCTTGTGTTTCGTTACTGGCAGGCCAGGCACTCTTCGTACTTGCCGCCTTCGTTTGCCGGGGCTGCGTCGTTACCGGCCTTTTTCTTGGCGCGGTCCCACGAAGCGGCCGATTCTGCACGCTGGATCGAGCGCGAGCGGCAGTAGTAGAGCGATTTGACGCCTTTTTTCCACGCTTCCATGTGCACCTGGTGCAGCATTTTCTTGTGCACGTCGGCGGGCAGGAAGACGTTGAGCGACTGTGCCTGGCACACAAACGGCGTGCGGTCGGCGGCGTGTTCGATCAGCCAGCGCTGGTCGATTTCAAACGCGGTCTTGAAGACGTCTTTTTCCATGTCGGACAGGAAATCGAGATGCATGATCGAACCTTCGTTGGTGAAGATCGACGACCAGACTTCTTCCGTGTCCTGACCTTTTTCGGCCAGCAGTTTTTTCAGGTGCGGGTTTTTGACCGCGAACGAACCGGACAGCGTCTTGTGGTTGTAGGCGTTGGCGGCGTTCGGTTCGATGCCGGGCGAGGCGCCGCCGGTGATGATGGAAATGGACGCGGTCGGCGCGATCGCCATCTTGTTGGAGAAGCGTTCCATCACGCCGTAATCGGCGGCATCCGGGCAGGGTCCGCGTTCATGCGCGAGTTTTTTCGACGCATCGTCGACCTGGCGCTTGATGTGCGAGAACATGCGGCGGTTCCAGACCTTGGCCATCACCGATTCCATCGGGATGCCCTTGGATTGCAGGAAGGAGTGGAAACCCATGACACCCAGACCGACAGAACGTTCGCGCATGGCGGCGTATTTCGCATTGGCGAAGCTGTCCGGCGCTTTTTCGATGAAGTCGGTCAGGACGTTGTCGAGGAAACGCATCACGTCCTCGATCAGGGTCGGGTGGTCCTGCCATTCCTCGAACGTTTCCATGTTGAGGGAGGACAGGCAGCACACGGCGGTGCGCTCCTTGCCATCCGGGTCGATGCCGGTGGGCAGGGTGATTTCCGAGCACAGGTTGCTCATCTTCACGTTCAGGCCGGCCATCTTGTGGTGTTCGGGAATGGCCTTGTTGACGTGGTCGATGTACAGGATGTACGGCTCGCCGGTTTCGATGCGGGCGGTGAGGATGCGGATCCAGAGATCGCGCGCCTTGACCTTGTCGATCACGACGTTGTTGTGGGGGGAGCGCAGCGCCCATTCCTCGTCGTTTTCAACGGCCTGCATGAACGCGTCGGGAATGACGACGCCATGGTGCAGGTTGAGGGCCTTGCGGTTCGGATCGCCGCCGGTGGGGCGGCGCATTTCGACGAATTCTTCGATCTCGGGGTGCCAGACTGGCAGGTAGCAGGCGGCGGAGCCGCGGCGCAGCGAACCCTGCGAGATGGCGAGGGTGAGACTGTCCATCACGCGGATGAACGGAATGATGCCGGAGGTCTTGCCGTTGCGGCCGACTTTTTCACCGATGGAGCGCAGGTTGCCCCAGTAGGAGCCAATGCCGCCGCCCTTGGCCGCGAGCCAGACGTTTTCCGTCCAGAGGTCGACGATGCCTTCGAGCTTGTCCTGGCATTCATTCAGGAAACAGGAAATGGGCAGACCGCGGTTGGTGCCGCCATTCGAAAGAATGGGGGTCGCGGGCATGAACCAGAGCTTGGAGATATAATCGTAAATACGCTGGGCGTGTTCGGAGTCGTCCGAATAGGCCATGGCGACGCGCGCGAACAGGTCCTGGTAGGACTCCTCCGGAAGCAGGTAACGGTCATCGAGCGTGGCCTTGCCGAAATCGGTCAGCTTGGCATCACGGCTACGGTCGATACGGACGCGCGGTCCGGCTTCTACTTGGGCTACGTCAAACATGTATTCTCTCCCCCTGGAGGCGTCGTTTTGGCCCGCTTTTGACCGGCGGACCCTGAATTATGGCGGTTTTTGGGCAACTTTTCGTGGTTTTGGCGGGAGGCCACAACCATTAGTGTCTCAACACCACCAATGATACTAGATGATGTGGTGGGGGAAAGAGAAAAGTATAGGCAATTATTCCTAAGTGGATAAATATTCATCCCGTTTTGCCATCCGAAAACCCAAATCGTTACATTCCATGCACTTGCATGAATGGCTCTTGGCTTATCCACGTTTTTATAGACAGGTGAAAAGGCATTAGGGAAAGCAAACACGCCCGAAGAGGGGTTTAAAATAAGAAACGTTTCCTGTTGTGTTTTGATCGGGTCGGGAGACTTCGTACGAATCATGGGCTCCCACCCCTTCCGAGCCCACTATTTCATCCATGCGATTCGTATATAGTCTTTGGTCATGACATCAGACCGCCTTTCCCTTCCCCGCAAACGCCGCACCCGCATCGTCGCCACACTTGGCCCCGCCAGCACCAGCCCGGAGATGATCGCCAAACTTTTTCATGCCGGCGCCGACGTGTTCCGCCTTAATTTCAGCCACGGCACCCATGCCGACCATCAGGCCCGCCTGAAGGTGATCCGCGACCTGGAGGCTGCCGTCGGCCACCCGATCGGCATTGTCGCCGACCTGCAGGGCCCCAAGCTGCGCGTGGGCAAGTTCAAGAACAAGGCGATCGATCTTACGGCGGGCATGGTCATGACGCTGGACCTCGACACCACGCCGGGCGACGAAAACCGCGTCTGCCTGCCGCACCCCGAAATCATCGCGGTCGCGGAAGCGGGCATGAAGCTGCTGGTCGATGACGGCAAGGTGCAGCTGAACGTGCGCGAAAAACACAAGGACCGCCTGATCGTCGAGGTGCTGACCGGCAACCGCATGTCGGACAACAAGGGCGTGAACGTTCCCAATGTCATCCTGCCGATTCCCGCGCTGACCGACAAAGACCGCATCGACCTTGCCGCCGCCATGGATATGGGCGCGGACTGGATCGCGCAGAGCTTCGTGCAGCGCCCCGACGACATTGCCGAGGCCAAGAAACTGTCCGGCGGTCATGCCAAGATCATCGCCAAGCTTGAGAAGCCGTCCGCGCTTGAAAAACTGGACGGGATCATTGAGCTGACCGACGCGGTGATGGTCGCGCGCGGCGACCTTGGCGTGGAAATTCCGCCAGAGCGCGTCCCCCCCGAACAAAAACGCATCATCCGCAAGGTGCGCGCCATGGGCAAACCCGTGATCGTGGCGACCCAGATGCTGGAATCCATGATCACATCGGCCACGCCTACACGCGCCGAGGCGTCCGACGTCGCCACCGCCATTTATGACGGCACCGACGCCATCATGCTGTCGGCGGAAACCGCGTCGGGCGAACACCCGGTCGCGGCGGTCGAAATGATGGACCGCATCGCGCAGTCGGTCGAATCCGACCCGCTGTACCGTCCGATCATGGACGCCGACCACCCGAGCGTTTCGGGCGACGACGTATCCGATTCCATTTCGGCATCGGCGCATTACATCGCCAAGGACCTGAACGCGGCGGCCATCGTCACGTTTACGATGTCAGGTTTCACGGCGACACGCGCCGCACGCCAGCGCCCGATTGCCCCGGTGCTGTGCCTCACGCCGGTACAGCCGGTCGCACGGCGACTGGCCCTGTCTTACGGCGTGCACCCGGTGCATTACACCAACGTGATCGATTTTGACGACATGGTGGAACGCGCAACCGAGATCGCGGCACGCGAAGGTCTGGCCAAAAAAGGCCAGCGCCTGGTCATCACCGCGGGCGTGCCGTTCGGAACACCGGGCAGCACCAATGTCCTGCGGATTGCCTGGATAGACTAAAAAACAGCGCGAAAGATTTTAGTAGTCGAAGCGCGGGCTTGGACCCTGCGCACCGGCGAAACGCGCCTTGGCACCGAGCATGCGCGGCGTATCAAGGCGGTGATCGACGCCCCAGTCGGCAGCATTGCCCATGAAGCGGGCACGCAGCGTGCCGGTCAGCAGCATGGCCTTTTGACGCTGGGCGCGGATGGCTCGCACCTGTGCGCGCATTTCCGTCATGGAGAGAACCGAAACACGCGGTGTCAGGCGCGAGATGCGGCCGGTTTCCGCTGGCGTGCTCATCAGCAGGGCGGATGCCATGCGCAGATTGGTGCGGGTCATGACCGGCGCCTTGGCGGTGCTGAAGGTCGGGGTCAGGCGGCGGCGGAACATCGAGGTCGCGCCGCGGGGAGAGACCGTGTTGTCACGGCGGAAACGGCGGGCATGGCGCGAGGTCGAGGGCGGGACCACGGGCGCCGCGGCAGCGGTGCTGGCGGCCATCAGAAGGGCCGAGGCATCCGCCATGGGGGCGGACGGGTCGATGCGGCGGTTCAGGACAGCAGTGTTCATACCCCTAATATAGGTGAATCGGAGTCAGTTTCAAAGAGTTACCGGATGAATCTCACGTATTCAGGTACTTATGGGGCCGATATGTAAACGCCTCGGCCAGATGGGCGCGGGAAATCACCTCAGGCGCCCCGTCGAGATCGGCGATAGTCCGCGCCACACGCAGGAGGCGGTGATAGCCGCGCGCAGACATGGCCATGGTCGCCGCCGCCTGATCGACCAGCGCCCTTGCCCCCGCATCCAGCTGCGCCACCGTTTCCAGCCGGGCGACCGGGACGGACGTGTTGGTGTATTCGCCGTTATACCGTGCATGCTGCACGTCCCGCGCCCGTGCGACGCGGGTGGCGACAACCGACGATGTCTCGCCGGTTTTCGGCGCGTTTAAATCCGCCAGCGAAACGGCAGGGACCTCAATATGCATGTCGATGCGGTCCAGCAGCGGGCCGGAGAGTTTGCCCTGATAATCGGATGCGCAGCGCGGCGCCTTGGTGCATTCCTGTCCCGGATCACCCAGATAACCGCAGCGGCACGGATTCATTGCGGCGATGAGCTGGAACCGCGCGGGCCACGTGGCGTGGGCATTCACGCGGGCGATAACGGCGTTTCCGGTTTCAAGCGGCTGGCGCAGGGATTCAAGGGAGGCGCGCGCGAATTCCGGCAGTTCATCGAGAAACAGGACACCGTGATGGGCGAGTGAAATTTCTCCGGGCCTGGCGCGGGTGCCCCCACCCACCAGCGCAGGCAGCGAGGCGGAATGATGCGGATCACGGTAGGGACGCGTGCGCACGATCCCGCCTTCAGGCAGTTCGCCGGCCAGCGAATGGATCATGGAGATTTCCAGCGCCTCGCGCGGGGACAGCGGCGGAAGGATGGTGGCCAGACGCTGCGCCAGCATGGATTTGCCGGAACCGGGCGGTCCCATCATCAGCAGGTTGTGACCGCCCGCCGCGGCGATTTCGAGCGCGCGCTTGGCCGATTCCTGACCGCGGATGTCGGACAGGCAGGGTCCGGCCACATTATCGTTGCCCGCCATTTTCGGCTGCGGCGCGCTTAAGACTTGCGTGCCTTTGAAATGATTGATGAGCTGCAGCAGATCATTGGGCGCCAGAATATCCAGCCCGCCCGCCCATGCCGCTTCGGGACCGCAGGTCGCGGGACAGATCAGGGCGATGTCCTTTGCGCTGGCATGAATGGCGGCGGGCAGCACGCCGCTGACACTGCGGATGGTGCTGTCGAGGCCGAGTTCACCCAGCACGCAGCAGTCTTTGAGTTCTTCCTTCGGCAGAATGCCCATGGCGGCAAGCGTGGCCAGCGCGATGGGCAGATCGTAATGCGAGCCTTCCTTCAGAACGTCGGCAGGCGCAAGGTTGACCGTGATGCGCTTGGGTGGCAGGGACAATCCCATAGCGTGCAGGGCGCCGCGCACGCGTTCGCGCGATTCACCGACAGCCTTATCGGGCAGGCCGACAATGGTGAAGGCCGGCAGGCCGGATGCGATCTGCACCTGCACCTCGATCGGCAGAACATCAATGCCTGAAAATGCAACGGTCTGGACGGATGCGACCATTTCAATTCCCCCACGTCTTTCAGAGTCTTATAGACCATTATCCACCGGCTGCAAATCTGATAGAATCAAATCCAAGTAACGATTCCTTCCCAGATATCAGCCATTTCATGACCCATACCCAAAACCGTTTGTCCGAACAGGACCTGGCGCAACTTTACATGCAGACAGAAGCTGCGCTGAAGCTGGACGACCTGTTGCAGGGCAAGGCGCATGGCGACCCGGCCCAGATCGCGGTCCACGATTCTATTTCCGACCAGACGCCTGACCTTGCGCTGATCTCGCTGTCGCTGTGCGGCCTTGTGGTGCTGCGCGATTTCCCGATCGTCCTGAAGGACGGGTATATGGGCCCGGTCTTACGCGAACTGATCGTGGTGTGCGAAGACAACCTTTTAAGCGTGGGACGCCTGTGGCTCGATTCCGTCTGCCACCAGCTGACACCGGACCCGATCATGGACCGCGAAACCATCGAGTCCATTCCTGACCGCCTGCGGATCATGGCATCCATCTTTTTCGAGATGCGCGAGGCG
>CALBME010000153.1 GCA_937896295.1 uncultured Micavibrio sp.
CTTAGCCAGCAGCTTGGCATAGGCCTTGGGATTTTGAGCCGAGCCAATTGCCTCATCGGCTTTCTGTGCCAGTTCAAGCGCCTTCAGAATACGTACGCCATCCTGTTCGCCTTCGATACGATAGGTCAACAGGCCCAGCACGCCTTCCGCGTCGGTCTCGTTCAACTTGCTGCCGCCGTTCATCAGCAGGGGCAGCAACACATCGCGCTGATTCTGCAGAATGTCCTGGAACGCAGGGTTTTCCCGGCTTTGCTGCAGGAAATATTCGCGCAGACGGTCATGCATGTCAGCCTGCGCAAGAAGCACGTCGGTCCAGAGGGCGCGGCGGTCTTCGTTCTTTTCCTTACGGCTGGCTTTGGCCACCTGTTCCGCCATGCTGTCGACGTAGTAAGCGATGTTCAGGTTTTCGCGCTGGGCGGCAAGACCGTCCAGATCGGCCGGCGTTTCGGCAGGCACGGTCAGTTTTTCGAGTGCATCAACGTAGAGCAGCGCCAGTTCGTTGTCCTGGAGCTGGCCCGGTACATGGCTGGCACGGTCGCGGAAGACCGCAAGACTGTTCAGCAGGTTTTCGCGCGCCTCAGCAACATTTTCAGGAATGGGCTGAACCGGGATCGCCATGCGTTCCGGTAGCAGAGCAACCGCAACCGGTTCGAACTGTTGCGGTGCAGGTGCCTGCGCGGCTTCCGCCTGCGGCAGTTCGATGGTGGCCAGTTCGGCGCCAATGGTGCCAAGCGATGCCAGCGCCTTGTCCAGACGGGCTTGCGCCTGTCTGAATTTGCGGTCATCTGCATGCTGGTTGCCTTCGGCCGCCGCGTGGTAGTCCATCAGGTCGGCGGACTCCAGCAACTCTTTACGCAGTTGCGTGGCCTGCATGACCTGCGGTGTCTGTTTGGCCAGAAGGCGGGCATATTTCCGGGGTTTCGGTGCAAGGGCGATGGCGGCATCGGCCAGGCGCGCGGTTTCCAGTGCTGTCATGATCTGCATGGCGTTTTCTTCGCCCTTGATGCGATCAAAGAGCGTATCAATAACGCGGTAACCCTCAGCGTCGGTTACTTTTGCGCCGCCGTGGCGCAGATATCCCAGAAGCTGTTCCCGCTGGGCGGCCATCTTGCCGAGCAGGGTGTTGTCTTCCATGTTCTGGGCGATGATGGCATCACGTGCAGAATCCGTTGTGACTTCTTCTGCGAAGGGGGCCGTTGCAGGGACTTCCTGTGCAGGTGCCTCATTTTCCAGCAACAATTCCGGTTGTGCTTCCACGTCCGGCATCAGGGCAGGGTTGGCGATCAGCGCCTGACCAAGGGCATGGAGAGAGCCCAGAGTCATGCTGCCTTCGATGCTTTCAAGATAGGCCAGCGTATCGCTGGAATTCTTCAGTCCGGCGATTGCATTTTCGTGACCCGCGCTGATAGCGAGGGGGGCAGATTGCAGTTCGCTGGCATCCATGAAGGCGTCATAGACGGCAATGGAGAATGCTTCCGCTTTGTCGTTCGCATCGGGATGAACGCCAAGGGCGATGCACGCCTCGCTGATGTAGACACGTTCAGCCGGGGTCAGATTCAGTTTTTTCCAGGCGTCTTCAATGCTGCCGAGCGGCTGGAACGAAGGGTTTGCGGCCAGCTTGTATTCTTCGCCGGTGGCAAGCGTCTGGCCCAGATAGTGGTTCACGGACGGGATGCCGTCGGTGACCAGTGCTGCGGTTTCGATGCTGTCTTCCAGTGCCGAAATGGACTGGTGAATCTGTTCGACCTGTTCAGGGGTGAATTTGTAAGTGCGCGTGCCGTCACGCGTGATCCAGCGGGTGTAGCCATCTTCTTGAGACACAGATGTGACCTGAAGATCCTTAACTTCCGCCAGCAGCACCTGATAGGCGTCGCCCAGCGTATTCAGCTCGGGCGTGGCGTTGAAAGCCTTGGGCGTAGCGGCAAACCGTTCATGCAGCATCTGAAGGGCGCTGCCTTCATCCTGCGGCAGCGAATCGGAATTTGCACGATCGTACAGATCGTTGATGATTCCTGTGGTTGCGGCGTGTTCGGCCTGCCAGTTTTCGTGGGCAATCAGACCCAGCAGGGTCTCGGCGTGGCCGTAGACGGACAGCATGTCTTCATAGACATAACCGACCGGATCGGCATGTTTGAGAAGGGTTTCGCGCAGTTTGAGGACGTCGTCCATGACGTCGACATCAGGGGTGGGCTGCACGGCCAGATCGCTTTCAAAACCGAAGTCGAGATTGATCAGGCCGCTATTGATACGCGTCAGAGTTTCCGAGACTTCCGCCGGAATTTTGGCGTATTCGGATATGTCGTTGCGGTAACGTTCGATGCTGGCGGCCAGTTTCGCGCGCAGATCTTCCTGTGAGGTGATGGCCTTACGGCCGGCGGCGATTTCTTCCTCGTTGATTTCAACCGCCTTGGCGTAGTCTTCCAGCGCGCTTTGCAGCTGAATGGCCGGCAAGACGAATTCAAGGCCGACACCGCGTCCGGGCCATGCCTCGATCCGGTTTTTAAAATCACGGGCCAACTGGTCGAGAGTCTGCGCGTCCAGCGTTTGCGCATCGAGCATCTTGTTCATTCACACACCCTAAGAATTTCGTTTTTATATGTTCGTTTAAAACCGTGTATCGCGTACCGCCGCGACGTACTGAATCGTATCTGGCAGGTCGTCGGTTTCTTTTTCGCCCTTATACGTGGACATTCCGATCTCTTCCTGCAGACCGAGCAGCGCAAGCGACGTATCGTCGATGTCGCGCACCCGGCCGAAAACTTTATCGCCGACGAGAATATCAATGCCTTGCGGAACGATATCGACGAAAGCGTCACCCTGCGGCAGGTCTTCGGGAATGAGAAGAACCGGCTTCGCCAGGTCGTCGATGAGAACGATTACGGTATCGAACATGTGTTGACCCATATGTGGTTACCATTGCCCTGTTTTTTGCAGGGTTCTGGCGCCATCCTAGCGTTCGCAGATTAATATTTTCATAACGAAAAGGCAAGATTTAATTAATCTGACATTAACTTTTCACGCAGATTTGGCCAGCCGGGCGAACAGGGACTGCCACTGGCCTAAAATGACCGATTTATCAAAGGTCTGGTGATAGCTGGCCTGGCCGCTGGCGGCGAGGGCGCGGCGCAGGCCGTCGTCCTGACGCATGCGGTTCATGGCCGCAGCCATGGCCGGAACATCGTCGACAGGGGTCACGAGACCGTTTTCGCCGTCCCTGACATAGTGGCCCGGGCCTTCACTGTCCGTGGTGACCAGCGCCCTGCCGGCGGCCCATGCCTGCATGAAGGCATTGCCAAAGGGTTCATGGCGCGAGGGCAGGACGAAGGCATCGCAGGCCGCCAACAAAGCCCACCGGTCTTCGCGCCAGCCCAGGAAACGTACGCGGTCCTGTACGCCCAGCACGCGCGCCATCGTTTCCAGTTTGCGGCGTTCGGGGCCTTCGCCCGCAATCCAGAGATAGGCGTCATCCACCAGTGCAAACGCGCTGATCAGGGTGTCGATCGCCTTGTTGGGATGCAGGCGGGCGAGGGTAAGGAACACAAAGGCGTCATTGGGCGTGTCCAGCGATGCGCGCGGCACCGGGGCGGCATTGGGCGCGATTTCCGCGAAATTCGGGATATAGGCGATCTTGTTTTCAGGTACGCCGCTGCTGGCCATCCAGCGGCCGATATCGGGCGCATTCACTACGAATTCATCGACGCCCTTATAATATTTGAGGTCGTAATAACCGCCCAGACGCGCAATCCACGGGATGCCGGGGCGTTTGGGCATTTTTTTGGCGGCGCGGTTCATCCAAGTGACGGCGACGTCGGGTTTTTGTCTGTTGATCAGTTTTTTAAGCGCATGCCGGGTTTTGAGATCGAACACGCCGCCAAAGGGCAATTCGACCACGTTGACCCCGGCCTGACGCAGGGCTTCATTGCGGGCGGAGGGACGGCATGCCGCCGTCACGTCCATACCGGCCCGCATCTGTGCCGCGCATAATTCAGCAAACGCCGTTTCTGCGCCGCCGGCGGCGGCACCGGCCATGACATGGAGAACTCTCATAATTCGCAATAAAAGCGGCAAAGGACTTGCATGGCAACGGGTTTTTATGGTGTGCTACTCATATGAACCGCGGTTTCGCCCTTCTTGCCCTTGCTCCTGCTGCTTTTGCAGCGGGCGCCCTTGCTGCCGCCGCAGCAGGCCTGGCCGCGGCTGCCGCAAGGCTACTTCGCGCATAATCTCCCCCCACATTCGAAAACCTCAGCTGCTCCTAAATACACCATACGTGTATTCCGCCGCTGGTCCTGAAAACTCAAAACCTTTGGTCTGTAACATGTCTTTGAAACTGTCTTCCCGCTCCGATATTCCCGTCTTCCGCGTCCTTGATATTCTGCGCGTCGTCAATGAACGTGTCGCCGCCGGCGCGGATATCATCCATCTTGAGGCCGGTCAGCCTTCCGTTGGCGCACCCAAAGCCGCGTTGGAGGCCGCGATGAAGGCGGTGATTGATACGCCGATGGGCTATACCGAGGCGACGGGCATGCCCGCGCTTAAAAACCGTATCGCGCAATATTACACCGACGAATACGGTGTCACCGTCAACCCGAAGAACATCATCATTACGGTCGGCGGTTCCTGCGGCCTGTCGTTGTCATTCCTTGCGACGCTTGATGTCGGCGACACGGTGGCCATGGCAGCACCGGCTTATCCGGCTTACCGGAATATCCTGAAATCGCTGGGCTGCATCCCGATCGAGATCCAGTCGACACTGGAAGACCATTATCAGCCCACGATCAAAACGCTTGAGGCGTTACCGCAAAAACCCAAGGGCCTGATCATCGGCAACCCGTCGAACCCCACAGGTACGATCATTTCCAAACAGGAACTGGCCGGGATTACAAAATGGTGCGACACGCATGGCGTGCGCCTGTTCGCGGACGAACTGTACCAGGGCATCACCTTCGGCGAAAAATGCGATACCGTCCTGCGCACCAGCAAAGATGCGATCAGCATCAATTCCTTTTCCAAGTATTTTGCCATGACCGGCTGGCGTATCGGCTGGGTGGTCTTACCCGACGACGTGGTCGACCGTGTCAAACGCCTTGCAGAAAGCCTGTTCGTGGCGCCGCCGACGCTGGCGCAGCACGTGGCCCTGCATGTGTTCGATCATACGGACGAGCTGGACGGATATGTCGCGCGTTACAAAAAGAATCTTGAAATCATGAATACCGAACTGCCGAAATGCGGTTTTACCAAGCTTTCGAAAGTGGGGGGCGCGTTTTACATGTATGCCGACATTTCGGACCTGACGGATGATTCCGAAGGGTTCTGCCGCAGCCTGCTGGATAACGCGGGCGTCGCGATGACGCCGGGTACGGATTTTGATCTTTACCGGGGTCATCAGACCGTGCGCATGAGCTTCGCCGGTTCGACCGAGGATATTACTGAGGCGTGCAAGCGCATCGCCCGGTTCATGCAAAGTTGGAACCGCAAGGCGGCCTAAAAACAAAAGCCGGGCAAATTGCCCGGCTTTTTTTGTTGGTCGCGCCTGAACGCTCAGATCTGCTCGGCGCGTTTTTTCAGCTGTTCGACGACGGCTGCGTCTTCGAGTTTCATCATGGGTGATACGAACGCGGCAATGTCGACGACATCCGTGCGAAGGGAGAAGTTGTCATTGCCGAAAACCGGTTTGTAGAAAACGGGACGGGACGACATGGTGTTAAATCCTTTGGTACGTGATGAATTCGTAAAATGCCTCAGCACCCTGCTGACGCTGGGTTTTCTGCCATTCCTTTTCGGGGAGCTGCGGAAAACGGGCATCACCATCATACGCCTTGTGTATCCGGGTCAAGTAAACGCGTGTTGCAAACGGTAACGCCTGTGCATAGATCTGGGCGCCGCCGATGACCATGATTTCCTCAGATCCCAGGTTTTCTGCCGTTTTCAGGGCGTCTTCGAGGCTTTTGGCCACGGTCACGCCGGGGGCGGTCCAGGTGTCCTGGCGGGTGATAACGATATTGGGGCGGTTGGGCAGGGGGCGGCCGATGGAGTCGTAGGTCTTGCGGCCCATGATGACAGGTTTGCCCAAGGTCAGGGCCTTGAAATGCTTCAGGTCCTCCGGGATGTGCCAGAGCAGCTTGTTATCCCCGCCGATAACGTTGTCGTCAGCGCAGGCTACGATCAGGCTGATAATACTCACACTGCTACCGCTGCCTTGATATGCGGGTGGCTTTCATAGCCGACCAGTTCGAAATCCTCGAATTTAAAGTCGAACAGGTTCGTTACATGGGGATTGAGGTGCATTTCCGGCAGGGGTTTGGGGTCGCGGGAAAGCTGTTCTTTCGCCTGTTCGATATGGTTCGTGTACAAATGCGCATCCCCGAACGTGTGTACGAATTCGCCGGGTTTCAGGCCGCAGACCTGTGCGATCATGAGGGTCAGCAGGGAATACGACGCGATGTTGAAGGGGACACCCAGGAAAATATCGGCCGAACGCTGATACAGCTGGCACGACAGTTTGCCGTCCGCCACGTAGAACTGAAACAGGCAGTGGCATGGGGGCAGGGCCATCTGGTCGATCAATGAAGGATTCCATGCCGAAACGATCAGGCGGCGGCTGTCCGGGTTTTTCTTGATCATTTCGACCAGATTGGTGATCTGGTCGATCGCGCCGCCCTCCGGCGTCGGCCATGAACGCCACTGGTAGCCGTAGACCGGGCCAAGATTGCCGTTTTCGTCGGCCCATTCGTCCCAGATGCGTACGCCGTTATCTTTCAGATATTTGATATTGGTATCGCCGGCCAGGAACCACAGCAGTTCGTGCACGATGGATTTGAGGTGCAGCTTTTTGGTCGTGACCATGGGGAAACCTTCCGACAGGTCAAAGCGCATCTGATACCCGAATACCGACAATGTGCCGGTGCCGGTGCGGTCTTCTTTTTTGGTGCCGTGTTCGAGCACGTGGCGCATGAGGTCGAGGTATTGCTTCATTGCGGCTTCTTCCCTGTCTGGTCCGTTGATTCTCTTTTCCAAGTATAGGACGGCGGCCAGCGGCGGGTAGACAAAGAAGGGTTAAAACCCACATCAGGGTCGTGCGGGAAACCCGCCTTTTTAATTGACATAAAAACAATCAACCGGCATAAAGGCGCCCATGAACGCAAATACATCTTTTGACGCCGCCGCATCCCCGATGGGGACCCTTGAAACCCTGCCTGCCGATGGTACGGGTAAAACGATCCTGTGCGATATCAATGGCACGCTGTTCACTGTTGCCGGGCTCGATATGCCCATGAACCGGGTGTTGATGACGTTTCTGGCCGAGGCGCAAAAGCGCAATTACGCCGTTTTCCTGCATTCCGCGAATGCCGGCAACAACCAGAGCCTGCTGGACCTGGCCGCCAAGACCAACCCGGAATTCGGCGCATTCCTGCAAGACCTTGCCACGCGCGTCATTGCGCGTGAAATTGCCAATGGCGAGCGCGATCAGGGCGACGACGAGACGCCCAATTACGCCATGGCCAAAGGCGACATCCGCTTCAACGATGCGTACCTGATGATCGATGACGAGCATTACAACACGACCACCCCGATCTGGTCCCCCCTCGATGCGCGCATCCGCGCGACCCTGAAGTCGTGGGATGTGGACGTGCCGGTGATGAGCCCGCGCGTCGGGCCCGGTGCCAGCGGCACGCGAGCCAGCGGGCCCAAATAAGCTAGCCACTTGAAAAATTAAGCATTTTGCGATATATTGATCATGCTGGAGCAATCCAGAGATGACGCTGAACGCTTATGCGGAATAGGCCTAATGGACCCGGGGGCAGAGCCCGGCGGCTCCACCACAAACGCTTCGGATGCGAGCGTTTCTGTGGGGCCGATTTAGGATCGACATGGGTAATAAAGGCATTTTGCGGTGTCAGGAATGGTGTCCGCCTTTAAACGGGCCACTTTGATAGTTGCCAACGATAACTTTGCAACTCAGGAGCAAGTCGCTCTCGCTGCCTAACGGTAGTGAAGTGATGACCTTCTAAAATCCCATCTTCTTTGCAGTTGATGGTGGGGTGGGGGACCGACCTAGCAACAGAACCGGTCCCATTTTCTTTTTTCCGGCAGGTGTTATGGTGTCGTCTTCCCGCCCTCTGCCGGGCTTCTTCAGACTGGATCCTTCATGACCGAGACTGCCGCCCATCGTATTCTTGTCGTTGAAGACAATGATTTTGTACGTATGCAGATCGTGCGTTTTTTGCGCGACGCCGGCCATGTGTGCATCGAGGCGTCGACGGGCGATCAGGGGATCGAGCAGATGAACGCGGGTATCGAGGTGGTCGTTGCAGATGTGCGCATGGAACCGGTCGATGGTTTTGCTTTTATCGAGGCGATCCGTGCCAAGGGTTTTGTCCAGCCGGTCATTCTCGTGACGGGCGACCAGAATCCCGACGTCCTGGAAAAATCGTCCAGATTTGCCGTTTCCACCATTCTGATGAAGCCCATCCAGAAAGACCGTCTTCTGTCTATGGTTGCCCGCGCGGTGCAAAAACGCACCGTTTAACGGGTTTTTCGCAACCCCGCTTTTGACAAAGGAGGGAGAACCGCGTAATTCCTTATGGTCATTCAAATCCAAGGAGTTAAGGCATGAAGACCGAAAAAATTACGCAGCCCCGCGGGAATGTCCTGTTCCTGATCCTGATCGCGGTGGCGCTGTTTGCTGCGCTGTCATATGCGGTCACCCAGTCCTCCAACACCGATGAGGCCACGCCGGGCAAGCCGAGCGAAGCCGGACCGGTTAATACCAGCCCCCTGACGCAATATCCCGACACGCTGCGGTCTGCGGTCTTGAAAATGATCGTGGGTGGCGTCGACCCTGTCGATATGCTGTTCAACAAACCCGATCAATTCGGTACGGAAGGTTTTTCGGCATTCGATACCGCGCATACCGATAAAGGTGTCTTTCACCAAGCTGGCGGACAGGCCGTCTATCAGGCCGTGCCCGCCGCTTTGAGCGCGTCAGGCCAGCCCATCGACTGGACCTTCAACATCGATTTTGAAATTCCGCTGATCGGACTTTCCACTCCGCAGTCGCTGGCCGGTAACGACCTGATTGCCTTCGCCAGTGGAATATCACCCCAGATGTGTGCGCGTGTGAATCAGGAGCTCTACAACGACCCCACCGTGCCGGTTGTGAACACGGCCGTTAATGTAGGCGGTAACCGCATTGCCACC
>CALBME010000154.1 GCA_937896295.1 uncultured Micavibrio sp.
TGCCTCATGGCCGCCCCGAATGGGTGCGCGGCTTCATCTTCAACCTGCGCCGCCCGCCTTTTGATGACCAGCGCCTGCGCGAGGCGGTGGCCCTTGCCTTCGACGCCGACTTCATCAACCGCACGCTTTATCGCGGTGAAGGCAAACGCATCACCAGCATCTTCCCCAACACCGAACTCAGCGGCGCGGCAATACCCGCCGCGCTCGACCGGCGCGCAGCCATGAAACGCGCGGACGCGCTGCTGCGGGAATCCGGCTGGACGGTTAAGGGTGGCACGCGCATGAAAGACGGCCGCCCCCTGAGCTTTCAGATTCTGCTGGCCAATCCCGCCGATGAAAAATCGGCCCTGGCTTTTTCCGAAGGCCTCAAAAAACTCGGCATCCGCGTCAACATCCGTACCGTCGACGCGGCGCAGTTTGCCGGGGCGCTGGCCTCCTATGATTACGACATGGTCCTGCACTACTGGATCAACACGCTCTCGCCCGGCACCGAACAGATGGTCTACTGGTCCTGCGATGCGGCCCGCAATCCCGGCTCCAGGAATTACAGCGGCGTATGCGACCCGGCCGTCGATGCCGCCGCCCTCGCCATTGCCTCGGCCCACGACCGCAGACAGCTGGTCGAATCCGCCCGCGACCTCGACCGCCGAATCATGGAAAAAACCCTGTTTGTCCCCCTCTTCACCATCGGGCGGGACTACTGGGCATACTGGAATTCGCTTGAGCATCCGGCCAAAGAACCGCTTTATGGAAGCGTCCTTGAGTCCTGGTGGCAACGTTGATAGAGTCGACCAAAATTCAAAGGAATCTTGCCATGAACCGCCTGCTGCTTACGGTGTGTGCCACTCTTAGCCTCGCATCCTGCGCCCCCGCCTCCAGCCCCACGGGCATGAGCACCACGGGCACCTACCGCGCCCCGCAACAGACTGCAGGCATACCGGCCCAGACGCCGGAGGAACGCGCCGTCCGCAACGCCGCCGATTACTGGCAGCGCACCGACACCGTTTCGCAGCTGTACATGACCGGCCCCAAGGCCCAGCACCAGCTCAACATCGACATCGCCTCATGCGTAGCGCAGGTCAAGGAACTCGTCCGCCTCGGCTCCATCAGCCGCGCGACGCCCCCCTCGGGCATCGCCATGGCGCCCGACCTGCGCGAAGGCTGGACCTCGCCCACACGCGACGGCCCTCTCTATATCGAATACACCAACTTCCAGGATTTCGATGGCTGCATGCGCCAGCAGGGCTGGGAACGCGTGAACTTCGTCAAACCTGTCACCGCCATCAATGCCTCGCGTAATTACACCACCACCATTCTGGGTCACCCCTATGGCTGGAACACCGGTACCGCCGGTAACCAAAGTGGCAATTACAATTCAGGCGACGTTCAGTACAACCGCTAAGGAAACCAGTTAAAATGAAATTTTTCGTCGATACCGCAGACCTGAAAGACATTCAGGAACTAAACGATCTTGGCATGCTGGACGGTGTGACAACCAATCCGTCCATCATCGCCAAATCCGGTGCCAACTTCCTCGAACGCATTGCCGAAATCTGCAAGATCGTCGACGGACCCGTATCTGCCGAAGTCGCCTCGACCGATTACGAAACCATGATGAAGGAAGGCGAAAAACTCGCCAAAATCGCTGACAACGTCGCAGTCAAGGTTCCGCTGACCGAAGCGGGCCTGCGCGTGTGCAGAAACCTGTCCGGCAACGGCACCATGGTCAACGTAACCCTGTGCTTTTCGGCGGTGCAGGCGCTGCTGGCCGCCAAGGCGGGCGCGACCTTCGTATCGCCCTTCATCGGCCGCCTCGATGACATCGGCCAGGACGGTATGGACCTGATTGCAGACATCCGCCTCATCTACGACAACTACCCGGACCTCAAGACGGAAATTCTGGCGGCCTCCATCCGCCATCCGCAACACGTGCTGATGTCCGCGCAGATGGGTGCCGATGTCGCCACCATTCCGGCGGCCACCATCAAGGCGCTCTACAAACACCCGCTGACCGAAAAGGGTCTGTCGGCGTTTGTCGATGACTGGAAAAAAACCGGACAGTCGATCCTGTAATCACAGGGTTTCCCACTTCATACAGACAGCTGCCGCGATACCCCACCACGTGGGGTATTTTGGTTTTTGGGATACAGACAAACCGGCGGGCCGCTCTCTGGCCGCAGATTTCCAATGAAGATCGATTTTTTAAAGGGGAAAAAAGGCTGGTGCTGCTGGGGAGGATTGAACTCCCGACCTCGTCATTACCAATGACGCGCTCTACCACTGAGCTACAGCAGCCCTTTGAACGAGGGGGAAACTAACCAAATTCGACTGCCCTGTCACCAGTAAATATTAAACATCACGAACAGGGTGATTTTTGCCCGGTTTTGGGGCTAGACTGCCCCTCATGAAAGCCAAGACGACCGACCGCGCCCAGGCCCTCCGGGACAACATGGCCAAACGTAAAGAACAGGCCCGCACCCGTGACCAGACCCCTGTCAAACAGGCCGGGGATGACGGGCTTGGTGGGGCGGCCGGCGTCCCGGACCAGCAAAAGGGGCAATCTTAACGATTGGCCGGTGGATGACCCGTCCCGTCCGTCCCTATTTTGTTGAATTAAGGCAAGCGAATGGGCTACCTATCAAAACCCTGACCAACTTAGACCATATTTGTGTAGGACCCTGATAACATGTCCGTAATGCCCGACCATTGGATCCGCCAGCAGGCGTCTGAATCCCAGATGATCGAACCCTTTGTTGAGAAACAGCAGGGCAACGGCATCATTTCCTACGGCCTGTCATCCTATGGCTACGATGCCCGCCTCGACAATTCGTTCATGATCTTCACGAACGTCTACAACTCCATCGTCGACCCCAAGTCTTTCGACAACAACGCCTTCGTCAAATTCGAAGGCGATGTCTGCGTCATCCCTCCCAATTCCTTCGTGCTGTGCCAGACCAAGGAATATTTCAAAATCCCCAATGACGTACTGGTGGTATGCCTCGGCAAATCGACCTATGCGCGTTGCGGCCTGATCGTGAACGTCACGCCCCTCGAACCGGGTTGGGAAGGCCAGGTCACGCTGGAAATTTCGAATACCACGCCCCTGCCGGCCAAGGTTTATGCCGGCGAAGGCATCGCGCAATTTTTATTCTTAAAGGGCGACAGCGCCTGTGAGGTTACATATGCAGCAAGAGCAGGAAAATACATGGGCCAGCGTGGAGTTACCCTCCCGCGACTCCTCAAGGACAGCCCAACCGTCGGAAATGACGGCAAGGACAATCAAGCCGCTTAACGACAACACCGCGTTTGACGGTGAGTCTGTGGCCCAGGACGGTCTTGAAAAGATCCGCATTGTCGGCGGCAACGCCCTCAATGGCACCATCTCTGTTTCCGGCGCGAAGAACGCGGCCCTGCCGTTGATGTGCGCGTCGCTGCTCTCGACCCAGCCGATCACCTTTACCAATATGCCCATGGGCCTGCGCGACATCCAGAACATGGGTGAACTGCTGCAGCATCTGGGCGTGAACATCACCGTCGACGGCGACAAGACCATCATGCGCCTGGATGGCGCGGCCGTGGACAACCACGTCGCCCCGTATGACATGGTGCGCAAGATGCGCGCCTCCATCCTCGTCCTCGGCCCCCTGCTTGCCCGTACCGGCAAGGCCCGCGTCTCCCTGCCCGGCGGCTGCGCCATCGGCACGCGCCCGGTTGACCTGCACATCTCCGCCCTTGAACAGATGGGCGCAAAAATCACGCTCGAAGACGGCTACATCGTCGCCGAAGCGCCCGGCGGTCTGAAACCTGCCAAAATCCTGTTCCCGAAAGTGACGGTCACGGGCACTGAAAACATCATGATGGCCGCCGCGCTGGTGGAGGGGGAAACCGTTCTCGCCAACGCCGCCATGGAACCCGAAGTCACCGATCTGGCCGAATGCCTGGTCAAGATGGGCGTCGAAATCGACGGTATCGGCACCTCGCGTCTGGTCATCCGCGGCAAGAAACAACTGAACGCCGCCACCCACGACGTCATCGCCGACCGTATCGAAACCGGTACCTTCATGATCGGCGTCGCCCTCTGCGGCGGCGAGGTGCGTTTGAAAAAAGCACGCCCCGATACGCTCACCGCGCTCATCGCCCTGCTGGAAAAGGCTGGCGTGACCTTCACCGAAGATAACGGCGACGTCATCGTCTCCAAGCCCAAGGATGTCCGCATCAAGGGTATCGACATCATGACCGAACCCTACCCGGCCTTCCCGACCGACCTTCAGGCGCAGTTCATGACGATGCTCACGCTTTGCGAAGGCGCAGGCATGGTCACCGAAACCATTTTCGAAAACCGTTTCATGCACGTGCCGGAACTGGTGCGCATGGGCGCGAATATCTCGACCCAGGGCAATTCGGCCATCGTGCGCGGCGTTGAAAAACTCAAAGGCGCCCCCGTCATGGCGACCGACCTGCGCGCGTCTGTCGCGCTGGTGCTGGCCGGTCTGGTGGCGGAAGGTGAAACCTTCGTCCACCGCATCTACCACCTCGACCGCGGGTATGAGCGCGTGGTGGAAAAACTGGCTGCCTGCGGTGCCCAGATCGAACGCGTGCGTTAAACACGAAAACGGGGTGCGGGATGATCAACCTCCAGCACTACATCCAGAAAATCGAACTCGACGAGCCGCGCATGCTCAAGCGCAGCGCGGTGGTGGAGGCGGAACGCGCCACCGCCGTCCGCGACCTGATCGAAAAGAACAGCTTTAAAATCCCCGGCAACGACCACGGTCCCTATTACGTGCGCGTGGGGCTGGACGGTCACCGCCTGCACATGCGCGTGCGCGACTGCCTGCGCACCGAATTACCCGACATCGCGCTGTCGCTTTTGCCCTTCCGACGCCTGATTAAGGATTATTTCCTGATCTGCGACAGTTACCAGCTCGCCTATCGCGCGGGCGACCGCACGCGCCTCGAAACGGTCGATATGGCCCGCCGCGGCCTGCACAACGAAGGCGCCGACATCCTGCGCGAACGCATGGCGGGATTTGCGGAAATGGACCACGACACCGCGCGCTGCCTTTTCACCTTGATCTGCGTGCTTCACATCGGCTCGGTGCAGCCATGGTGACCCCGAAGGTGGTCACCCCACCAAAAGACACAGTGAACCGCATCATCTTCCTCTGCGACCGTAATACCGTCCGCTCGCCTATGGCTTCAGCGCTCTTTGACGCCGGGTCTCCGCAACGGGAGGTTTCGGTAAGCGAAACCGACCTGACCAGAACCTCCGAATCATACGGGATTGACGCCGACGACATGGTCGATCCCTTTGCCTGCGCCGCCATGTTTGAGGAAGGCATCGACATCACCGGCCACCAGCCCCGCAACGCCGGGCCAAAGACGTTCCGGCCCGGCGATCTGGTCATCGCCCTGTCTCTGCCCGCCTTTGAAACCGCCCAAAAATGGCGGGCCAAAGGGCAGAATCATGCGGGTTTCGAGCTGGAATTCTGGTCCCTGCCCGATGTCCCGTCCCTCAACGGTTCCCGCGACAGCATTCTGGACGGCTACCGGGCCATTGTCCGGGCCATCAAGGCCCATATGGACAATCGGTTTGGAAAGGGCGTATAACCGCCATCTGTAACCAGTTGAAGGACCCCGTATTTTGGCTAAAGAAGACCTCATTGAATTCAAGGGCACGGTTCTGGAAGTGCTCCCGAACGCGATGTTCCGCGTCAAACTTGAAAACAACCACGAAGTGCTGGCGCACACTGCCGGTAAAATGCGCAAGAACCGCATTCGCGTTCTGGCCGGTGACTCCGTCGTCGTCGAAATGACGCCCTATGATCTGACCAAGGGTCGCATCATCTTCCGCGAAAAATGAGCAGCGCGATCGCCCCGAACGGGAACATCTGCCTCACGTTTGAAGATACCATTACACGCCAGCTGAATACCTTTGCGGCGCGCCACTTTAGCGGCATTGCCGATGGTTACCTGATCGGCCCGGACTCGGTCCCGCACATCACCATCTGCCAGATCCATCATGACAAGCCGCAGCCGCGTGCCTTCCGCCGCGATCTCGGCAAAATTCTCGCCGCGCCCGAACCCATCCGTCTTGAAACGATCCGCCTTCGCCCCGGCACGCACGCGCATGCCGACCACACCTGGGTCGAATTCGCGCTGACATCGACTCCCGAATGGCTGGCCGACCTGAAGTTCGAGATTGAGACTCTGCTGCGCACCTACGAAATCACATCCCTGACAGGATGCGGGCCCGACTATCATCCGCACCTGACCCTGTGCCGTTTCAAAACCGCGGGCCAGACGGCCAACGCCGCGCCCAACGCCTTCACCATCCAGCCGGAACAGATGCATCTTGCGCTCGGCGGCGCCGACGCGAATGGACAGGTGCCGAAAATTTTCTGGCAGAAGACGTTCGCATGACGCTTGTCCTCGCCTCCGCCTCGCCGCGCCGCGTCGACCTGCTGGCTCAGGTCGGCATCGTCCCCGACGCCATCGCGCCCGCCGATATCGACGAAACACCGCTTAAACATGAAACACCCAAGGCCATGGTCTTACGCCTTGCGCGGCAAAAGGCCGAGCACGTCGCGCCATCGCACCGCGGCGCCTTCATCATTGCGGCTGATACGTCTGTCGCGCTCGGCGTTCGTGTCTACGGCAAGGCACAGGACGAAAACGACGCGCGCCGCATTCTCGGTAAACTCTCGGGCCGCAAGCATCAGGTCTGGGGCGGCATCGCGCTGGTGACGCCCGCCGGGAAAATCATCACCCGCGCCGTTTGCACCGCAGTAAAATTCAAACGCCTGACCGATGCCGACCTCGACGCCTACATCGCGTCCGGGGAATGGAAAGGCAAGGCCGGCGCCTACGGAATTCAGGGCAAAGCCGCGCATTTCGTGGCTTCCATCAGCGGTTCATATACCAATATCGTGGGGCTCAGCCTTTATGATATAATGAACATGCTGGAAGGAAACGGTTTTGGTCGCACTCAAACCCGCACTTGAAATCGTCGTCGAAGATCTTCAGGGATCGCTGTGGGTGGCCGCCATCGTCCGCAACAAGGTCACCGCGCTTGAAATCGACCCTTATCTCGAACTCGTGCGCTGGGGCTCCATCTACTGGGCGCGCGTTTTGCGCATCGACACCACCATCAACGCCGCATTCGTCGACCTCGGTCACGATATGACCGGCATGCTGCCGGCATCCGAAATTCCCGGCCTGCAGAAGGGCGCCAAAATCGGTAAAAAACTAAAGGCGGGCCAGTTCGTGATGGTGCAGGTCAAGACCGCGCGCCAGCCCGAAGAAGACGACAACGGCCACGACCCGCGTCCCGATGCGGTCAAGGCGTCCAAGGTATCGATGGATATCGCGCTGCAGGGCCGCTATCTCATCTACACCCCGAAATCACCGGGCAACCGTATTTCGCGCCGCGTGCGCGAACCGAACGTGCGCAAACAGCTGGTCGCCATGTCCAAGGCGATCAAGGCCATCAACGGCTGCATCCTGCGCGCCTCCGCCGCGCATACACAGACCGAGATTCTGGAGCGCGAGGCGAAAATCCAGCGCGCCATCTGGGAATCGCTGCAGACCTTCACGACGGAAACCGAACCGTCCCTGCTGATGCTCGGCCCCGATGCCCTGCAACGCGTGCTGGGTGACTTCGCGACATCGCGCATGGGCACGATCCAGATTTCCACCGACGAACGCTCGGAGGAGGCGTATAACTGGTGCGATCTCTACGCCCCCGAACTGATGCAGAAAATCGAAAGCCGCGCCGTCACCGGCACGCGCACCGGCATGGGCCTGATGGAGGCGCGCGACCTCCTCGGCCAGATCGAGGATTTCGTCCGCCCCGTCGTCGCCCTTCCCGGCGGCGCCTCCTTCGTGATTGAGGACAGCGCGCTGGGCACCATGATCGATGTGAATTCCGGCGGCGCATCGCTGGTACAGACCAATCACGATGCGGCCGACGAAATCGCGCGCCAGATCCGCCTGCGTAATATCGGCGGCATCATCCTCATCGACTTTGCGGGCAAGCCGGACGGCAACGAAAACAAACGCCTGACCAAACAGCTGCAAAAGGCGTTCGACCTCGACCCCTGCACGGTCGAACTTCACGGCGTGACCCGCACCGGCCTGTTTGAAATCACCCGCCATCGCCGCACGCCGACCCTGGCCGACCGCATCGAACTGATGCAGGACGATTTCGAATAACTCCTTACAAAGTTATGTTAATTTAAAAGACTTCGGAAACATCCCCGGCCAACATGTTCCCGCCTTAGGCCGCCTGTTCTCAAAACAGGGGTAAACCGATGGTACAAACCTTAAATCCCGGCTGGACAAGCCATAAAAACCCCCCTATACAGAGCGCCACGTCAGGCGCCCAGGTAGCTCAGTTGGTAGAGCAAGGGATTGAAAATCCCTGTGTCGGCGGTTCAATTCCGTCCCTGGGCACCATTTTTCTTCTTAGCCGACACGAAAACCTAAAATGAGCGCGTTCACGCGCGGGTCGGCGGTTCAATTCCGTCCCTGGGCACCATTTCTCTACATTTGCATAAACAAAAAGCGCAGGATTGGGTCCTGCGCTTTGTTTTTTGAGCCTGAGAGGCGGCTTACTTCTCCAGGTCCACGACCACGCGGGTCGGGTTTTTCATGATGCTGGTCCTGGCGATCTTGGCGCTGCCCTTCAGGATGAAGGCAACGACACTGCCATCGCCTGCCGGTTGCGCGCTGTAGGATGCGATCATCGGGTTCTTGGCGACCGGCTGGGTCGCTGTGCCCACCCACTTGGTTTTGGGCAGCGTGATAGTCAGGACCGAATTGGCGGCATCGATGGCGGGGACGGCCCCTTCCGCCGTGCCGTTCACGTCCAGCACCACGTAGCTCTCGTTGCTCACGCCCACCGGGAAGAAGCTGCCCGACCCCACTGTGCTCAGCGACCCGCTCGACGACACGTTGCAGTTGTCCGACGTCACCGGCGCCGTGTACGTCACCACCGCGCCGCACTGCCCGGCCGCGGCCAGCGCCGATCGTTCACGTCGACCGCGCGAGCGCCGACCAACCACTGCGGATAGCGCTCGGCCTGGCTGCGCGAAGCTGGCATCAGCTCGGAAAACTTCGCCGCCGCCGAGACCGACGGGTTGATGCGCGTCACCGTCCGCCTGCGAGGTGTCGACGACGACGGGGGCCTCGACG
>CALBME010000155.1 GCA_937896295.1 uncultured Micavibrio sp.
CTCGGGTTTTGCTTAAACGATAGAGGCGTTGGTAAGCAACGCCAACTAAGTGTATATCATATCTGGACAAATGGCCGACGAAGTCAACCCGCCCCTGCAGGATCCACCGGAAAAAGCGCGACACCCGTCCCGCTTTCGCCGTGCATGCCGCCACCCTGTCACAGGTGTGGTCGTCTGCATCGTTCTGGGACTTTACACAATTGCTGTTCTGGGTGTCACGGCGCTTGCCATCCGCCTGCATGCGGGTCCGCTTGATCTGGCCCGCATAACGCCTGTCATTGAAAGCATCCTCAGCCGTTCGAACCGGCTGCAGTTCCGTCTCGGTCATGCGACGCTTGCATGGGACGGTGAAAAAAACCAGATTGCCGTGCGCGTTGAAAATATGAGCCTGGTCGGACCTATGGGCGAGTTCCTGAATATCGGCCATGTGGATATGGGTATATCTTCATGGCGTCTTCTGCTGGCCGACCTTCATTTCAATTACGCACAGATCAGCAAGCTTTCGGTGCGTGTCATCCGCCTTCCCGACGGATCACTGACATTGACCGGCGCCGACGCGGACCCTGACAAGGCACACTCGGTAAAGCTCCAGATTGACAACATCGTCAATGATCTGCCCGACATCGGACATTTTCAGCTCAGCGATACGCGCGTCATATTCGAAGACCGCAAGGAATCCGAAATACGGCGTTTTGACGATGTAGACATGGAAATGTTCGGCACACGTCACTTTGGCGGACGGTCCATGAAGGGATACATGTCCACGACCCTGACCGGTCCGGATGATGGGTCACAGGCCTCGGTCGAATTCAATTATGACCCGGACGAAAAGAACCTGATTGCGTCCGTGCGTATGACAAGGGCCGATACCCGCAAACTTTTCGGCACGCTGTTGTATAATGCCAACCTGCCCATCATCGAAATGCTGGTCGATGGCCAGGCAGACATGACGCTCGACAATAATTTCATGCTGAAATCCCTGCATCTCGATCTGCAGGGTGATGACGGCAAACTTTACTGGCCCCGCAATTATGGCGATGGCCTGGAAACGCAGAACCTGACACGTTTCAACGTCGAGCTGGGTTTTGATCCTGTGACACGCAACCTGCGTCTGTCTGATGCAGAAATTACCATCAAGGGTATTACCATCGCCGTCACGGGCGAACTGACCGCCGACGACCTGTGGCGCAGGCTGGAAGGCAGCATCAATATCAACATCCCCGTACTTGCCGTCGACGCCGTACCGGCCGTATGGCCCGAAATCTGGGACAGTGGCGGGCGTCACTGGCTGGTCGACCGCATGGACAAGGGCCGTTTCGCCCATATCGATGTGAATGTTCCGCTGATAGCGACGCGCACCGTCCTTGCGCCGGACGAAACTGATTTCGAAATCTTCGCACAGGAAGCTGAAATGCCCCTGGAAGGCGACAATACGTGGCACATCGAACCGGGGCACATTCATGGCACGTTCGACTACACCGGGATCACGGTCGATTATCGCAATCCGATGCTACCGGCCAAGAACACGACAGGAACAGGTGTATTCGATGGCTTAAGCCTGACACTGGATGTCACGAAATCTGCGATCGGCGGGCTGACCGTGCAAAGCGGACGCCTTTATTTTGATGATCTGGTCACCGCAGGCGTCGGCAACGCTGATCTGAATTTCAAAATGACCGGGCCTGTCAGCGCCGTGTTCGAATATCTGGAACGCGAACCCATTTCATACAAGCAAAAGGTCTCGCTCGACGCATCGCAGGCAAAAGGTAATGCTGAAGTCGACCTGCAGATCAATTTTCCAACCCTTCATGACATGAAGGTTGAGGATGTGCATGTAAAAGCCACGGCGAAACTGACCAACCTTTCCGTACCCGGTGCCGTCAAGGGCATGACACTCGAAGGCCCCTCATTTGACCTGGTGGCGAGTGAAAACGATTTTCGTATTTCCGGCGACGGCACGCTGGAAGGCCAGCCGGCCACGGTCGACTGGCAGGAATATTTTTCCGCGCAACCGGGCGATCCGTTTTCATCAAAGCTTGAGGCGCGCATCCGCACCGACAAAAACATCCGTTCCAAATTCATAGGTTCACTGGAAGACCGCGTCGACGGCGTCATACCAGCCGACATTTCACTGGTCACGGATACGAACGGCAAAGGCGACCTGAAAGTCACCGGCGCGCTGGACGCGGCTTCCATCAATTTCATCGATCCGTTCAACGCAGTGAAAGAAAAAGGTGCCGCCGCGACACTGAAACTGACCGGCACGCTGGACAAGGGCAATATCAAATCGATTGATAGCCTGTCTGTTACCGGCCCGGGCATGGGCATCGCGTCAGGTGTAATCACCTTCAATCGCAATGCGAATGACGAAGCCATTTTAGGTTCTGCCAAAATCAAGGGCCTGCGCATTGGCGATAACAACGCCGACATTGACGCAAAATGGCCATCGGAAAATGAATTGAAGGCCGAAGTCAGCGGCACGTCTTTTGACGCCCGTGCGATCATGGGCGGAGGCAGAAAGACGGATATTGCTGTCCCGCCAGAAAAGGCACCTGCTGCGCCCCTGGACTACGACATCACGCTGAACACTGGCACGCTCTGGCTGGGTAGCACGCCCCTCACCGATGCGCAGGGTACATTCGTCGGTAATACGGGCGGAGTAGTGCGCATGGCCAATCTGAACGGTAATGCGGCGGGTGCTGCCGTATCCTTGGCCTACACGGCTACGGGCACCACCAGCGACCGCTTCCTGCTGAATGCGGAAGACGCCGGCAAAGGCCTCTCCGCCCTGGGCATTACCGACCGCGTACGCGGTGGACGCCTGCGGTCCGAGGCAAGACCTTTTGAAAAAGGCCAGCCCGGCGACATGAAAGGAAAACTGGTTTTACGTGAGTTTTCGGTTGCGCAGGCGCCGTTGCTGGCCAAACTGATCAATCTTCTCTCGCTGCCGGGCGTGCTCAATATTCTGGAACAGGATACGGGACTGAATTTCGCCCGCGCCGAAACCGATCTGACCATTCTCAACCGGAACGGCGGCCCTACGATCATATTCAAGGACGGGCGCACATCCGGATCCTCCCTCGGCCTGACCTTTGAAGGCGACGTGGATACCGCAAAGGATGTCATGGATATCCGCGGCACCGTTATCCCGATGTCGGGCGTCAACTCCATGCTGTCCAAGGTACCGCTGGTCGGCACCCTGCTGACGGGTGGCAAAAAGGGTGGCGGCATTTTCGCCGCGACCTACAGTATGAAGGGGCCGACATCGGATGCGGAGGTCAGCATCAACCCTCTCTCGGTCCTGACCCCCGGCATTCTGCGCAGTATTCTGTTCGAAGGCGCGCTGAAGGACAGTGACGCCCCCGAAGAACCCAGCGATTCCAAGGCTGAATCGCCCAAGCCTTGACCTGATCCGCGCCATGCGCCCTTATAGGCGGCATGGAAACATTTCTCGCCCAGCATTTTACTGTTACCGCTTTCGTAAGTATTGCTCTTGGCTATCTCCTCGGATCCGTCCCGTTCGGACTGGTTCTGGTACGTATGGCGGGACTGGGCGATATTCGAAAGCTCGGATCGGGCAATATCGGTGCAACCAATGTCCTGCGCACCGGCCGCAAGGATCTTGCGCTGGCAACACTCCTCCTTGACAGCGGCAAGGGTGCCATTGCCGTGCTGGTAGCAAGCCACTGGGGTCTGCAGGCGGAAATGGGCGCGGCGTTTGGCGCATTTCTCGGTCATCTGTTCCCCGTCTGGCTCAAATTCAAGGGCGGCAAGGGCGTCGCCACCACGCTGGGCATTCTGCTGGCATTCGTACCCTTCGCGGGTCTCGCCGCCTGCCTGACATGGGCCGCCACCGCCGCGGTCACGCGCATCTCTTCGCTTTCCGCACTGATGGCCATGCTTCTCGCGCCGTTTTTCACCGCCTGGTTTTATCGTCCCGAACTGTGCTGGCTCATCGGCACCATGGCGATCATCGTCTGGTACAAGCACAAGGAAAACATCAGGCGCATCATCGCAGGCACCGAGCCTAAAATAGGAAAGAAGAAAGATGCCGCTGGACAGCAATGAGCGCATGGCACGGCTGCAGCTGGCGCGCTCGGCCGGCATCGGGCCGGTCACGTTCCGCCGCCTGATTGAACGTTATGGCAGTGCCCAGCGTGCCGCCGAACAGGTCCTTGGGGTCGTCCAGCGTGG
>CALBME010000156.1 GCA_937896295.1 uncultured Micavibrio sp.
CGTGATGTGGCCGCTGGCGGCGCTGACCTTTGCCGCGCTGGACCCCGGCCTGTTCACGCCCGAGGTGCACAGCCTGATCCTGGTCCTGTCCATGGCACCGGTGGCCGCCAACCTGCCTGCCTATGCTGCGGCCAATAACGCACCCATCCGCGATGCGGCCATGCTGGTTCTGGTATCCACCGTTTTTGCCATCCTTGCCATTCCGCTGGTCCTGCCACGCTTTTTATGAGCCCAAAACCGCCCAAAAGCGCCAAAATGCCTTAATAATGACTCAAAGACGGGCCGAAAGACTCTTGTTTTCACCCCGTAATTTCAGCATGTTGGGGGCCAAATATGGCCAGAAGACACAGATCCGATTTTGATGATGAACCCCAGCGCCACGGCGTAATCGCCACGGCGTTCAAGTGGCTTTGCGTGCTTGCGATCTGGGGTGGCATCGTCCTGTCCGGCGTCTTGCTGTGGTACGGCAAGGACCTGATCGCGCTGACCAAGAAATCCAACTTCGAACGCAAGCGTTCGGTGGTCGTCCTGGCGATGGACGGACAGACCGTGCTTGCCACATATGGCGAGACGTCGGGCACACGCGTCAAGGTACAGGACCTGCCCGATTACGTGGGCAATGCCGTGCTGGCGATCGAAGACCGCCGTTTTCATTATCACTTTGGGGTCGACCCCATCGGCCTCCTGCGCGCGGCTGTCACGAACTTCACCAGCGGCCGCGTCGTTCAGGGTGGATCGACGATTACACAACAGCTGGCCAAAAACCTGTTCCTGAAACCTGAACGCACGTTCAAACGCAAAATTCAGGAAGCCATTCTGGCCGTCTGGCTCGAGACTAAATACACCAAGGAAGAAATTCTGACCGCTTATCTGAACCGCGTGTATTTCGGTTCTGGCGCATACGGCATCGACGCGGCGGCGCGCGTGTATTTCGACAAACCCGCCACGCAGCTGACACTGGAAGAAGCTGCGATGCTGGCAGGGCTGCTCAAGGCGCCGGCGCGGCTTTCGCCCGACAACAATCCGGACAAGGCCCTCAACCGCATGAACATGGTGCTGGCCGCCATGGAAGACGGCGGATTCATCGAAAGCAAAAAGAAAATCAAGGAAGCAACAGGCGGACAGCCTGTGCCGCCGCGCAAACCCATCAACCTGCATGACAGCAATACGGGCAATCGTTACTTCGCTGACTGGGTGCTGGACCGCGCGAATGATCTGGTCGGCGTGTCGGGCGCGGACCTGACTATCGTGTCGACTATCGATCCCAAGCTGCAGCGCGCGACGGCGGATGCCGTGCGCAATTCCATCGACCAGTTTTTCAAGATGGACCCGGCCAAGCAGCCGCAGGCGGCTGTCGTTGCAATGGAACGCGACGGTGCCATCCGCGCAATGGTCGGCGGACGCAATTACCGCGATTCCCAGTTCAACCGCGCGACGCAGGCGATGCGCCAGCCCGGTTCAGCCTTCAAGGCATTCGTTTATCTGGCGGCCCTTGAAAAGGGTGTGATGCCCGGCGACCCCATCATGGATGCCCCCGTCAACCTGGCCGGCTATACGCCCACCAACCATGACGGCCAGTATCATGGCGAAGTCCCGATGACATCGGCCTTTGCGCTGTCGCTCAATGCCGCCACCGTCAACCTGGCCGCGAATGTCGGTATTGCGGCGGTTGTCGACACCGCGCAGCGCGCCGGCATCGTTTCCGACCTGATGCCGACCTACAGCCTTGCACTGGGCGCATCCGAAGTCACCCCGCTGGAAATGGCGACTGCCTACAACACCATCGCCAGCTACGGCGTTCCGACCGTGCCGTACGGCATCATCAGCATTCGCGATGGCAATAACGACACAGTCTACAAACACGAAAGCATTCAGGAATCTCCGGTTCTGGACCCGGTTGCGTGCCGCAAGCTTCTGGCCATGATGCAGGAAGTTGTCTTCCGCGGCACCGGCGGCCGCGCCTATCCCGGCTTTGCCGTCGCGGGCAAGACCGGCACGTCGTCCGATTACCGCGATACGTGGTTCATGGGGGTTTCACCCGTCATCACGGCGGCGGTCTGGGTCGGTTATGACGACAACCGCCCAATGAGCAAACAGTACGGCGGCAACGCACCGGCCGATATTTTCCGCCAGGTCGCGACGGTGGCGCAGGAAGGCCGCGAGATCACCGCGCTGACCAACGAAAACCCGTATGCGGTCGGTATCGGCACCGCCATTTCCAACAATCTGGGGGGCGTGTTCAACCGCCTGTTCGGTGAAGATGGACAGGCGCAACCCCTGCCCGCCGCACAGCAGCCCAGCATGTACGTGGCGCCCGAACGCCGCGCCCGTCCCATTCTGGACGGACCCGCCGGCTTCAACGATTAATTTTAGAAATTAAAAAAGATCAGCCTTTAACGGCGGCGGCCTGCTTGTCGTAGTACCGCTTGCAGGCGGCACGGATTTCCTGAAGGAAAACCTGTCCATACTCGTTTGTCTCGTCGGTGATCTTCATATCCAGCAAAGTGCGCGCGACACGCAGATAAGCGCCGATGATGTCGATCACATCCTTGTCGAATTTGCGCACATCCTCAAGGAATGTCAGCAGGAAGGCGGATACGCGGCACAACATCATCTGGCGGAACATGCCCGAAGTAGCCTTGATGTTCATCAGCGCACGAGTGATTGGCGGTAAAAACTGCTCCCGGTCGTAGCTTAGGTTTTTCGCCTCGCCCAGGGCCGTCTCGATTTCATCGAGCGCATGGCGCAGGTCGGGGGTGACATCGACATCGACCTGATCCAGATAGGATTGCACCTTGCTCACCGCCTCGGGGTCCAGATGACCGGTGCCGACCTTTTGCTGCAATTCGAAATCAGCCTTGAAATAACGCGGCGGGTTCGCGCGATAGCCGTATTTGTCTTTCTTGGACATTATTCTGCCTCCTGCCGGCGTTCCGAGCCGGAATAATCCTGCGAACTGCGGCGGCGGCGATCGGGGCCAAAGAATTCATTCGTTTCCACGAAATCACGCGGCGCGTCGATCACATAGGCGATGCGGCGGCCCAGCTCGTTGGCGGTAAAGGGTTTGACCAGAAATTCGGTAACGCCGCGGTCGCGCGCCGCGCTGACCCGGGCGCCGGCAGCGTATCCGGTCATCATGATGACCGGGACGTTGCGTTTGGGCGACATGGAATGACGGCGGATCCATTCGACCAGTTCAAGGCCGTCCACCGGCTCCATCTCCCAGTCGGTGATGACGATATCGGGGCGTTCCTTGGTAAAGACCTGAAAGGCGGCCTCGCCATTGCGGGCCTGAAAGACGTGCCCCACGCCCAGCAGCTTGAGCGCGTTGACCATGACCTCAAGCATGGGAGGCGAATCCTCCACCACCAGAATTGTCAGTTTTTCGAAACGGTACGGCATGAAACCCGGGCAGTCTTAGTCCAAAAGCCCCGGCAGGGTATCATAAATTCGCACGCTGCTCAAAGACCGCCGGGGGGGATTCGGCCTGGCCTTCGGGCGGCGGCGGTTGGCGCACTTAAAGCGTTCAGACGCGGATGACCTCGCTGTCGGGCCGGTCCTGTTTGCGGGCCAGCGGCGACAGGGCGTATAAATCCTCACCCAGCGCGGCCCAGTGATGCGCCAGCGCCGTATAGGACGCGGGCATGGTGCGCAAAGGGCGGCCCCGGACCAGCGTCGCGTCGACATGGTCGAGGAAGTCGCCCGGAAACGCCAGCCGCGGCGCCATCAGGCCCATATCGACCAGCACGCGGCTGACATAGGCGTCCGAGTTGTCGGTAGCGTCGGCAGTGCGGTGAATGGCGGTCATGATGCGCACCTCCATACGGCGCGAGGGCCCTTCCCGCAGGGCGCGGATAAAGGTCATGTAAATATCACGTTCGGTGGGGCCGGCATTTTCCGGCAGACACGGCAGGATGGTGGCCGTGTGGGCGATGCTTCTGGTCGGCGATAACAAAGTGGTGGTCATTGGGTGACTCCTTTGCTTGGCGGGTTTTTCTTGCCCTTGCACAAAGCATCGCGCCCAAACCCTTAACGGAATCTGAATCCGGCCTCCATGGCCTCAGCCGCCTGTGGATAATATCTGCTAACGCTTTGGAACAGCGTTACGCGCCAGTTCATCGACCAATTCGTTTTCGACATGGCCGGCATGGCCTTTGACCCATTCCCAGCGCACGTCATGGGGTTTCAGGGCCGCATTGAGTCGTTCCCAAAGGTCCTGATTCTTGACCTGTTTGCGGTCCGCCGTTTTCCAGCCCTTGGCCAGCCAGCCGCGCATATACTTCGTAATGCCGTCCATCACGTATTTGCTGTCGGTGAAAATCGTGACCTTGCACGGTTTTTTAAGCGCTTCCAGCCCTGCGATCGCGGCCATCAGTTCCATGCGGTTGTTGGTGGTCAAAACCTCGCCACCACTTAAGGTCAGTTCCGTTTTCTTTTCCGCGCCGTGATAACGCAGCAATGCGCCCCAGCCGCCGGGGCCCGGATTGCCCGAACACGCGCCATCGGTAAAAATTTCTACAGCCATGAATTATGCGCCTGCAATTTTGCGAAGTATTCCATCGGATCGTGCTTTGTCACCTGCGCGCCGCTTTCGGTGAAGAACCAGTCATACAGGCGCGTGAGCAGGATGCGCAAAGCCGCGGCCCTGCGCAAGGCAGGAAATGCCGCGCGTTCGGCGGCGTTCAGCGGGCGGATTTTCTGGTATGCGTCGACCAGCGCGCGGATATGATCGTCAACGGGCTGGTTCTTTGTATTGAAGCACCATGCGTTCATCGTGATGGCAAGATCGTAAGCATAGGGCGCGGTGCAAGCGAAATAGAAATCGATGACGCCGGACAGGCGCCCCTTTTCGAAAAAGGCATTATCGCGGAACAGGTCGGCGTGGATCGCGCCGTTGGGCAGGCTTTTCCAGTCGATGGCCTGAGCATCATGCAGCGCCTGTTCGATGGCCTCAGACGTGGCGGGGTCGATTTCATTGCGCAGCGCATTGAACAGCGTGCCCCATTCCGGCGGGCCGACGGGATTTTCGCGGATACGCACAAAATTAGCGGACGCCTTGTGCATCGTGGCCAGCACTGTGCCGATCTGGGTGCAGATGCCGGGCGTGGTTTCGGAGGCGTAGATGCTTTTACCTTCCAGGAACGTGATCACCGCGGCGGGCTTGCCCGCGATTTCACCCTGCGCCATCACATTGGGAACGACGATTCCCGCCGCGGCCAGATGTTTCATGTAGGAAAAGATAAACGGCAGGTCGCCCACGGGGGTGCGTTTTTCAACCAGTGTCAGGATGTATTTCCCGGTGGTGGTGGTCAGCAGGTAGTTGGTGTTCTCAACCCCCTGCGTAATGCCTTCATGGCTGACGTAGTCGCCCAGAGGATGGGCGCGCAGAAACGCTTTGACCTGCTCTGGGTCGATGCGGGTGTAGACAGCCATGACTTAAAGGTTAGGCAACTTCCAACTGGCGCGGAAGGCGGAAAGTGACGTTTTCCTCGCGGATCGTGACCACGTCCAGCGTCACGTTGTAACGCTGGCGGATGGCTTCGACCACCTCGTCCACCAGAACGTCGGGGGCGGAAGCGCCGGCGGTCAGGCCCAGCGTTTTTATGTCGCCAAGCCAGTCCCAGTCGATATCGGCCGCACGCTGGATCAGCGTGGCCTTGGGCGTGCCGTAATTTCGTGCCACTTCCACCAGACGGTTGGAATTGGATGAGTTCGGCGCCCCGATGACCAGCAGCGCGTCGATCCGCGCGGCAATGGCCTTGACCGCCTCCTGGCGGTTGGTGGTGGCGTAACAGATGTCTTCACGACCGGGACCGGTGATTTTGGGGAAACGTTTCTTGAGCGCCTCGACCACCTGCGCCGTGTCATCAACGGACAGGGTCGTCTGGGTGGCATAAGCCAGCGCGTCTTCGTTCTGGACGACCAGATTTTCGACGTCTGCGACATTTTCGACCAGGATGACCGCCCCTTCCGGCAACTGGCCCATGGTGCCGAAGACTTCGGGGTGGCCGGCATGGCCGACCAGAATCACCTGCCGGCCGTCGCGGGCATGGCGCTGGGCTTCGTTATGGACCTTGGTCACCAGGGGACAGGTGGCGTCGATCGCAAACATATTGCGGTTTTTGGCGTCGTCATGAACGGCCCGGGCCACGCCATGGGCCGAAAAGACGACCGGGCGGTCCGTATGGTTTTCAGGGATTTCGGAAAGTTCCTCGACGAAAATGGCCCCTTTGTCCCGCAGGGCGTCGACCACGTACTTGTTATGCACAATTTCGTGACGCACGTAGACGGGCGCCCCAAAACGTTCCAGAGCACGCTCAACAATCTGTATGGCGCGGTCCACACCGGCGCAGAAACCCCGGGGTGCGGCCAAAAGGAGGGTAAGGTCCTTCTTGTCCATGCGCGCAACATAAGGCAGACTTTGCTGAATTGCTACCGGGCTGATTCTGGGCCGCTAATCGACTGTTTTTAAAGGTAAGGTTTTCTCCCATGCGCCAAATGCTTCTTGCTACTGCCGCTTTCGCCGCCCTTTCGCTTTCAGGGTGCAGCACCATCGAAAAATGGACGGGTGACGAATCCGACGCCCCGCCGCCGCCGGTTGCCGCCACCGCGCCCGCACCGGCCACCTCCGATGCCGAGGCCAAGGAAATGTCCAACGTCATGGGTACGGCTGAAAACCCGACCCCGCCCGCCGTGCCGGTTGAATCCGTAACGTCCGAGACGACGGATGCGACCGCACCGGCACAAACCGCCGCCAAGGCCGCAGCACCGGCCAACGCGCCGAAAGAATGCCCGCAGGTCGAAGTCCTGCCCGATACCAAATCCATCACATATTTCGACGATCCGGAAGGCAAGCCGACCGGTTCGATCGTGGCACGCGCCGCGCTGACCGATATCAAGGGCGGATGCGATTACTCGAAAGACGGTGTGATCGTCGACATCGACATGATCATGCAGGGCAAGATCTCGGACAAAGGCCGCTATGAAGGCCGCCGCGACCTGGAGGCCTTCATGACCTTCCCGTATTTCGTCGCCGTCATGGACCCGGCCGGCAAGATGATCGACAAGAAAATCATGGCCACCGCCATGCGTTTCAAACCGCAGGTTGATGAACTGGATCACGCCGAAAAAATCACGCAGAGCATTCCCCTGCCCGATGTCAGCAAGGGCGCGCAGTACACGATTACGCTGGGCTTCCAGCTGAACCGTGCGCAGCTTGAATATAATCGCGGCGGCAGCGTGCGCGAGGGTGCCGCTCCTGCACCGGCTGCGACTGCGGACAAGAAATCCGACAAGAAGGCCGGCGCTGCGCCGTCTGAAAAGACGTCCGCCAAAGACGCCCCCAAGGACAGCGCCGATGACCGTTACGCGACGGGCGACCTTGGCCTGGGCGACGACGCTATGCCGTCTGTTGCTGACGCCCCTGTTTCGGCTGGTGCGTCTGGTGCATCGTCGTCAGATACTGGCTCCACACCCAAGTAAGTCCCTGTTTCAGGGAAATGCGATACTGCCATCCGGTCGCCGCAAGGCGGCTGGAATCGAGTACTTTGCGCGGCGCACCGTCGGGTTTTGACCCGTCATATACAATCGCGCCCTGATATCCGGCAATCTCGCACAGCAGGTGCGCAAGATCGCGGATGCTGATTTCCTCACCCGTGCCGATATTGACCGGCATGGCCTGATCGTACACGCCCGCCAGGTGAATGACCGCCGATGCCAGATCGTCGGCATGCATGAATTCGCGCCGCGCATTGCCCGTGCCCCAGACCGTGATATGCGATGCGCCGGTTTCCATGGCCGTGCGGATTTTCAGCATCAGCGCGGGGATCACATGGCTCGACTGCGCGTGATAGGTGTCGCCGACACCGTAAAGATTGCAGGGCAGGACAGAGATAAAATCGCAGCCATGCTGCTGGCGGAAGGCGCGCACCATCTCGATCCCGGCCAGTTTGGCCATGGCATAGGCGCGGTTGGTTTCCTCCAGCGGGCCGGACATCAGGTCCTCCTCCCGCATCGGCTGGGGGGCCAGGCGCGGATAAATGCAGCTGCTGCCCAGAAAGACCAGCTTGGCCACCCGCATTTGTGCGGCGGCGGTGATGATATTGGTCTGAATCTGCAGGTTATCGGTGATGAAATCGGCGGGGCGCTGCGCATTATCGACAATACCGCCCACGCGGGCGGCAGCCAGATAAATGGTGTCAGGGCGCTTTAAGCGCAGCCATTTTTCTACGTTTTTCTGAGACCTTAAATCAAGTTGTTCACGTGTTGGATCGGCGATGATGGTGGCTTTGTTTTCGACCAGCTTCCGTGTGATGGCCGCGCCGACCATGCCGCGCGATCCCGCCACCCAGATACGCGATTCTGACTGCATGAATCCCATATTGCCGCCTTGCCTGAAGGCTTCACCTTAAACGGCACATACGAAAAGTAAACGCCGGATAAAGTCTAGGCCGCCATCATTTCACGAACCAGCGCATCGAAATCCGTCTGCGGGGTCCAGCCCAGCACGGCCCGCGCCTTGGCGGCGTCGCCACGTAAGGCTGGCACATCGATCGGGCGGAACAATGCCGGATCGACGCGGACGACCACGCGCCCGTCGCCCGCGGTTGCGACCTCATCGATGCCATGGCCGGACCAGGTCAGGCCACGAATGGCCGCAGTTACAAAATCACGCACCGACCGGGCCACACCTGTTGCCAGCACGAAATCATCGGCGCGGTCCGCCTGCAGCATGCGCCACATGCCGTCCACATAGTCGCGGGCATGCCCCCAATCGCGCTGCGCATCCAGATTGCCCAGACGCATCGGCTGGCCATCCCACTGCCCGTCGCGGAATTCTTTGGCAAAGCGCCCGATTTTGGCGGTTACGAAATCGGCACCGCGGCGCGGTGATTCATGGTTGAACAGAATGCCGTTGCACGCGAACAAGCCATACGCCTGACGATAGATGCGCACCATGTTGAAGGCGTAAAGCTTGGCCGCCCCATAGGGACTTGCGGGCAGCATGGGCGATGCCTCGTTCAGGACGTGCGCGCCCTCCGCCACCCCCTGCCCGAACAATTCGGATGTCGAAGCCTGATAAAACCGGACCTGCGGTGCAAGCGTGCGTATCGCCTCCAGCAGGCGGGTAACGCCAAGGCCGTTGATGTCGCCAGTATGTTCGGGTTCGGCAAAACTGACCGCGACATGGGTCTGGGCGGCGAGGTTATAAATTTCATCGGGTTTGACCGCGCCAATAACCCGCCATATCGACCCCGTATCGGCCATATCGCCGTCATGAAGGGTGATACGGTCCCGCAGGCCATGCAGCCGCATCCGGTTATCGACGGAAGAACGCCGGGCCACACCATGGACCGCATATCCCCGCGCGAGCAGAAGTTCGCATAAGTACGAGCCGTCCTGCCCGGTAATGCCGAAGATGAGCGCCGTTTTTGCCATGCCCCGCCATGGTTAGCCAAAAATGCCTGAAACGCCAAGGCCTTGGCTTGTGGGGACAGGCCGCGATTCAAGCCTTTACGGGGCTAAGGTAAACGGCTACGCTTGCGCCCCATGACCAAAGCCGTTGAAAAGATTGACGAAAAACCCAGCGCCATTGACGACAAAATGTCGTTTGAAAGCGCATTGTCTGAACTCGATCAGATCGTGCGCGCGCTTGAGTCCGGGCAATCGTCGCTTGAAGATTCAATCAAGGCTTACGAGCGTGGCGTTCAACTGAAGGCGCTGTGCGAACAGCGTCTCAAGGACGCGAAACTGCGCG
>CALBME010000157.1 GCA_937896295.1 uncultured Micavibrio sp.
TTTGGGGCCACTTGAACAGGTGGCAATCATGTCCGTGCCAGAAGCAGCCATGTACGAATATGACTGCCGTGTGCTTGGGAAATACCATGTCCGGCACGCCGGGCATTTTCCTGTTGTGAAGGCGATAGCGAAAGCCCAGAGCATACAGTCCCTTTCGGACAAGCATTTCCGGGTGGGTATTTTTCCCTCGGATTTTGCTCATGACCTCACTTCGCTTGCGAGTGGTAAAAACATCAGCCACGCCAGAATGCCTCAGGCTGCTTTTTGGATGTCTGTTTCCGTCTCGGTCAGCTGTCGAATAAAGGGAAGCATCTGCTGCGCTATGAATTCAACCACAGGCACAACTACGGAATTGCCGAACTGCTTGTAGGCTTGGGTATCAGAGACCGGTATTTTCATGACAGCTCCATCCCTGTCATAGCCCATCAGCCTTGCGCATTCGCGCGGTGTAAGACGGCGTGGCCTGCGCTTGGCCTGTTTGACAAGAATTTCAGAACCGTCCTTGTAGTACCGCGCTGAAAGCGTGCGAGCTGTATCGTCAACGCCAACCAGCCCATATCCAAAACCGTTACCGGCTGCGCGGTGCTTGGCCGCATAATCCTGTAAATACTTCCAAAGTTTCGGTGTGAGCGTGTACTTGGGATCGACTTCTGCCCACGGACCTTGCGTGAAGATGCCGTCAGAGATTTCGGAACCGTCTTCAGGGTGAAGGATGCTCTCCATCTTCGGTCCTTTGGAGGGCTCGGGGATTTTTATATTGGCAAAGCGGAAGCCCACATCCTTGCGGAAACCCACGATAAATGTCCGCTCCCGGTGCTGCGGCACCCACGCTTTGGCATCAATCACCTTCCAGTCCACCGCATAACCCAGATCATTTTCCAGCTTGTCCATGATGACCTTGAAGGTCAGTCCCTTGTCATGAGAAACAAGATTTTTGACGTTCTCCAGCAGGAAAGCTGCTGGCCGGTGATGCTTGATAATGCGAACCAGATCGAAAAACAGATTGCCCTGTTCTACGCACTTGAATCCGTGAGGGACGCCTAATGCATTCTTTTTGGATACACCCGCTATTGAGAAAGGCTGGCACGGGAAACCAGCGAGCAGAACATCATGCTCAGGGAATTCCTCGGCGCTAGTAGCGGTAATATCCCAGAAAAATGGATGATGGGCGGTTTCGAAATTGGCTGCGTATGTCTCACGTGCGTACTTGTTCCATTCGCAGGTGGCCACGCATTCACCACCAATACTTTCAAAGCCACGACGAAAACCTCCGATACCGGCAAACAGATCGATAAACTTGAAAGCCGCCCCCTGCTTGCGTTCGCTGGCCTTGCGCTCATCTGCAATACTCCGCAGCATCTCAACAACGGGGCGCTTGGGAGAAGTCTCACCCTTTTCCCAGCGCTGGATGGTCCTGACATTGTACTCAGTCCGCGCAGCGACTTCCTCAATGGACAATCCGGCACTTTCTCTTAATTTTCTGAAACTTGTTTCGGATGAGAGCATGACAACCGCTTTCTGCTGATGGGGACACTTTACGACAGCCTGACACAATCATTCCCCATTGCAAGCAGTTTGTTCTAGTATTGTTCTTTTCTCCGCAGGCATGATCATTACCCGTTCCATCTATTTAATTGACTGATTCCGCTGCGATTCCTATGGTCATCGTGGCTTTCAACACTGGAAGCTGGGGCTTTGTAACCCCATACATGCGGCCTCTAGCATCGGGCCGTTACCGACTGATGCCTTCTCGACCTGTGGTCGGGGAGGTGGCGGAATACAATAGCGCGAGCAAATACGCCGCGTCGTTCATGTAGCGGTTACAAACTCCCCGGCTTCCAAGAGAAATCTTGGGAGCCGTTTGATTTGTACGGAGCGCATAAGATGAAGATTGCCATTTTTTCTATAGCCGCATGCCTTACAGGCGCTCTTGCTTTACTGGGCTACAGCCACACAGAGGCAAAAGATTTAAAGCACAGCTATGACATTCTCTTCCCCGCTTGGATTGAGTCACGCGCTGAATGCCAAGACACAGCCTTTTTGGAAGACATCCTGTCTCATACGGCCCCAGAGATACTTACAACCATTAACGAAACTAATGCACGCTTCACGATCTTTAAGCAAAATGAGCAATCAGGCACACTGACTGTAGGAGAACGTGAGGAGTATCTGGCCAGCAAGTTAAGCGTTAAGAAGCCATCGTCAAATGGCGGCTGGATTAGCAGGGAATTGGCCAAGCGCGACACCGACCCTTCCTTGGTTAGGGCATGTAGGCAAGGCTTGCATCTGCCTGCACATGGGCACAATGCAGTGCGGCTATGCAAAGGCTACCCATTACGGACTGTCACAGCTTCTTTCAGCTTGGCTTCCTCATCAGGGCTTAAACGGCGCGAGCGGGCATTGTTCGCCTTCAGCTTCTTTAGCTTTGATAACGGATTGACTCTTAACGGTACGTTCCATTCGCGTTCGGCAATATCAAACGCGTGTTTGATAATCGACAACTCACGATTAACGGTTCCCGGCTTCACGGCTTTTATTCGTTTGTCACGATACGCACTGAAATGTGCCGGTGTTATTTGTCCGAGTGTTAATGCAGCTAAGGGCAAGCGAATGAAGGCATTCAACAAATATACCTCAGTATCCCGGCTACGCTTCTTGCTGGTCACTTCATCACGGTAGCGCTGGAGGATGTCACGAACGGTGTAACCATTCAGCACTTTAACAGGCGTAGGCATATCACCCCTGTCGGCCTTGCTCTCCATATGTCTGGCCCATTGCTCGGCATCAGACTTGAGATGGAACGAACGGCATGAGGTGGGGAAGCCTCTGCGCCGTATTTGAACGAAGTACTTGTCCCCTCGCTTGATAAACGTAGCCATATAAACACCCGTTGCATCACTGTTGCATCAGGTTGTTTTCATCAAAGTTTTTGAGGCTGTTTCTTTCAGGCTTAACTCATTGAGTTAGCTGATAGAATAAATGGTCGGAATGAGAGGATTCGAACCTCCGACCCCTTGCACCCCATGCAAGTGCGCTACCAGGCTGCGCCACATTCCGATGGCCCCTTGTATACCGGGGCCGATCCGCAAACTCAAGTATTAAGGCTGAACCGCTGTTCCGCCCTGGCGGGCCTGCACGGCGGCGCGGATGGCGTCCTGATTTTGCTGCACAAAGGCGCGTTTTTCATCGTCCGACATGGCGTCCCATGCCGCCTTGCCCCGGGCCATGGACGCGCTCAGTTCGGCGTTTTGTCCGGTCTGGGTCTGCGTGGTGCCGGACGTCGCGCTGCCCGTCGGGCTGACGGTCTTCAGGGTCTTGGGATCGCGCCACGGATTCTTGCGGGCGGCTTCCGCCTGCTGGCGGCGCTCGATGATACGCATTTTCTGCTCTTCCGGCAGGTTGTCCCAGAATGCCTTGCGCTCGGCATCAGACATGCGGCGCACGCTTTTACCGCTGGTGGCAGGTGCCGTTTCATCCGTCGTGACCACGGTGGTGCCGGAAATCGTGGTATTGGGTGTGACGACCGATGTGCCGTTCTGGCCCGTGGTCACGGTCACGCCGGGCGTGGTGACGACAACGGGGGCATTCTGTGCGGACGCCGGACCATGAATACCGGCGGCAAGGACACCCGCCAGCAGAAGCATTTTTTTCATCTTAAAAATCTCCCAATATGCCGCCCGAACGGAAGGCTTCGGGATGGCGTTGAATAAAACGGCGCTTTTGATCGGGCGTCATCGCCATCCACTCTGCCTTGGCCTGCTGCTTCCTGTAAACCTCATATTCGCCCATCTTACGCTCGTACTGGCGGATTTTTTGGACCGGCGGCATTTTTACATACTGCCGGTCAGACGGATCCCACGGATAGTCATGGTCACGGTTCATGCGCGCCGCCATGCTGTCGGCATTCATCATCTGGGCCTGCGCCTGTACCGGCGCAATCGCCGCCACCATCAGGATTGCAAAAAGAACCTTACGCATAATCTTCTCCATAACGCTTCTATAACCGCCCTAAAGGCGCGAAACCATCGTTTTCAGGCAGTTGTCCGCCGACGCGGCATTGACCCCCCCGAACACCGCCGCCGACAGCACCGCGCCGTCGGCGCGGCTGGCCTCCATGCTGCGGTTGAAACCGCTGGCGCCCACGAACCCCGTCTTACCCCACTCGACCTTATAGCCGTTGGCAAAACGTTGCCCCATCAGGGAAAAATGCCCCGCAACCCGGACAAACGCATCCGGCGCCGTATGGTTCCGCCCGCGCCGTGCCGCGCGTTTACGCTCGGCGGCCAGGACGCGTTCGCTTTTGGCAATCGTAAATTCCCGCGCCGACAGATACGGGATATAGGCCGGATAACGCTGCTGCACATACCGCATCAGCAAAAGCATGTCGCGCGCCGTTGTCACCTGCCGCTCGTCCGGCAGACCGGAGGCATTGGCATACATTGTCTTCTGCATGCCGATCTCTGCTGCCATGGCGGTCATCTGCACGGCAAAGGCGGCCTCGCTGCCGGCAATATGCTCGGCCACCGCCCGCGCGGCATCGTTGGCCGATTTGGTGCCGATCGCCTTCAGCGCCTCGTCCAGCGTCAGGCTGGCCCGCCCGGTCCGGGCGAATTCGGATTCAAGGTTTACGGGCGACGCCGCGCGCGCATGGGGGCTGAAAACGACGCTATCCTCAAGG
>CALBME010000158.1 GCA_937896295.1 uncultured Micavibrio sp.
ACCTCGGGAACTCGAAACGCGTTCGTTTCAGTTCCTGCTCGTAAGTTAAAAGAGAACCCGCGCCTATGGCGCGGGTCATTCTTTTTATGCGAGGTAACTTGCAGCTTCTTCGGGGGTGAGTGTGTCGGGATCCACTGACTCTGGAAGTGATATGCGGCGCAGGCCTTTCTTCAGAAAGAGTCCGGACTTTGATTTGTACAGCACGATAGTCTTTCCGGTCTTTGGGTGCTTGCCGACTTCGCGCGGCAGGGCCAGCAGGCTCATCGCCACATCGAGCGTGACTTCATCAGGGCTTAAGCCCTTGGGCAGGCCCTGACGCTTGGGTTTTTCAACCACTTCGCCTTTGACTTTTTTCTTGCCCGGCTCTGCTGGGGGCGCATCGCCCAGCTGAACGTAAACGCCATAAGGGCCGCGGCGCAGCGTGACCATCTTACCGGTGGTGACATCGACGCCCAGTTCCTTGGGGCCTGCTTCCAGACCGCTGAGGCCTTCGCCGTCCGCGATAACCAGCGGCGTGGTATAGGAGCATTTGGGTTCGGACTGGTAGTTCGAGCAGCCGATAAACGCGCCGTTCTTGCCAAGGCGCAGGCCGAGACGGCCATTGCCGCAGGCGGGGCAGGCGCGCGGGTCCTTGCCGTTGGCCAGCGGCGGAAAGAAATGCGGTCCCAGTTCTTCGTCCAGTGCGTCGATGACCTGGGTAATGGTCAGGTCCTTGGTGTCCTCCACCGCGCGGGAAAAATCGTTCCAGAAATCGCGTAACGCCTGTTTCCATGGCAGCTGGCCATCGGAAATGGCATCCAGTTCCTGCTCAAGCCCGGCAGTGAACTGGTAGTCGACGTATTTGGTGAAATACTTGGTCAGGAAGGTCGTGACGATACGGCCGCGGTCTTCCGGGATAAAGCGTTTCTGTTCCAGGCGTACATAATTACGGTCCTGCAGAACCTGAAGAATGGACGCGTAGGTGGAGGGGCGGCCGATGCCTTCCTCTTCGAGTTTTTTGACCAGCGATGCCTCGGAATAACGGGGCAGGGGTTGTGTGAAATGCTGTTCCGGTTTGACTTCGCCGGTGCCAATTTTGTCGCCCTGTTTGAGCGCGGGCAGGCGGCGGTTTTCATCGTCTTCGTCTGGCGCGGTGTCGTCACGGGATTCTTCGTAAAGTTTCAGGAAGCCGTCGAAAACGACGACAGAACCCGTCGCGCGCAGAACGACATCATCGGTGCCGTCCGACAAATCAGCCGTGGTCTGGTCCATCACGGCGGATTCCATCTGGCATGCCATGGTGCGTTTCCAGATCAGGTCGTAAAGACGCGCCTCTGCCGGGCCGACATACTTCGCGACCTGCTCGGGCGTGCGGTGCATGTTGGTGGGGCGAATGGCTTCGTGCGCTTCCTGGGCGTTCTTCGCCTTGGATTTATAGGCGCGGGGGGAATCCGGCACATATTTATCGCCGTAAATTTCTTTCACCGTATTGCGGATTTGGGCGATCGCCTCACCCGACAGGGTGATGCCATCGGTACGCATATAGGTAATAAGGCCGACGGTTTCGCCGCCCAGTTCGACGCCTTCGTACAGGCGCTGCGCCGTGCGCATGGTTTCCGATGCGGACAGGCCCAGCTTGCGCGATGCCTCCTGCTGCAGGGTGGAGGTGATGAACGGGGCGTACGGGTTGCGCTTGACCTGTTTGGCCTCGATATTCGTGACTTTGAGGTCCTTGGCCTGAATGCGTTTCACGGCAGCAAGCGCGTCGTGTTCGTTCGGCAGGTCGAACTTGCCAAGTTTGTTGCCGGAAAGATGGGTCAGACGCGCGAGGAAGGGGACGCCGTCGGCGTTTTTCAGTCGGGCCTGAATGGTCCAGTATTCCTCGCTTACGAATTTTTCGATCTCTGCTTCACGTTCGCAGATCAGGCGCAGGGCGACCGACTGAACGCGGCCGGCCGAACGGCTGCCGGGAAGCTTGCGCCACAGAACCGGGCTGATGGTGAACCCGACAAGATAATCAAGCGCGCGCCGTGCCAGATAAGCATCGACCAGCGACTGGTCGACATCGCGCGGTTTTTCGAAGGCGTGCTGGACTGCCGACTTGGTGATTTCGTTGAAGGTCACGCGGCGGACTTCAATGCCTTTGAGCGTGTTGCCTTTTTTCAGCATTTCTTCGAGATGCCATGAAATGGCCTCTCCCTCGCGGTCGGGGTCGGTTGCGAGATAAAGATGCGTGGCGCCTTTCAGGGCAGCCTTGATCGCGGCCATGGGTTTGCCGGCGCGTTCGCCCAGCTCCCAGCTCATCTCGAAGTCATTGTCGGGTTTGACGGAACCGTCCTTGGGCGGAAGATCCCGCACATGACCGAAAGAGGCGAGGACGGTGTAGTCCTTGCCCAGGTACTTATTGATGGTCTTGGCCTTGGCCGGAGACTCGACAACTACGACAGCGTGCTTGGTCATGATTTTCGGGATTTATAGAAGTGCGGACGGTTTGTCTACGCCATACTCTATATACGGTGCCGATACGCGGTTTCCAGGGTGACGGGTCAGGCGGCCCGCAAGCTCCAGTTCCAGCAACACAATCTGGACTACCGAGGCGGGGATTTTCGTCTCGGTGATAAGGTCGTCAACCCCGCAGGGGGCCGCGCTTAGAAGGGGGATCAGGGCTGCGCGCGCGGCATCCAGCGTTCCTGCATCCGGATCGTTCGCCGGAAACAGGGCAGGCGGGTGTTTTGGTTCGCTGATTATTTTTCGTTGTTGCAAGCGCGAAAGAGTATCCAGAATATCGGCAGGCCCCGTAATCAGGGTTGCGCCGTCGCGGATCAGGGCGTTGGGGCCGCCACTGCGCGGATCCATCGGATGGCCGGGAACGGCCCAGACTTCGCGCCCCTGGTCGGCGGCCACATGCGCGGTGATCAGCGATCCGCTTTTCAGCGTGCCCTCGACAATCGCCACACCCAGGGAAAGGCCCGAGATGATGCGGTTGCGGCGGGGGAAATGCTGGGCGGTGGGCTGGGTCCCAAACGCGTTTTCAGCGACGATGGCGCCCGCCTCGCAGATTTTTGCATAAAGAGCTTCATTTTCAGACGGGTAGATGACGTCAACGCCGCCGGCTACGACTGCAACCGTGCCTGTGGCAAGGCTTGCCGTATGGGCGGCGGTGTCGATGCCCCGCGCGAGGCCAGAGGCGATGACCAGTCCTGCGCGGCCCAGTTCGGCTGCGATGTTTTCGGCAAAACGCCGCCCCTGCAGCGAAGCGTTGCGAGAGCCGACGATACCGATCATGGATTTTTTGAGGAGTGAAACCTGACCGCGCACCGTCAGGGTCATGGGGGCATCCTCGATCGCGGATAACATGGACGGATAATCGTCATCGCCATACGTCACCAGATGGCCGCCTGCGCGGTGGATTTTTTCCAGTTCGGTCTTTACGTCGGAGATGGGCGCCAGCGTCAAAGGCTTGGCGCGGCCGCCGCGTCGGGACAATTCGGGTACCTGTTCGGC
>CALBME010000159.1 GCA_937896295.1 uncultured Micavibrio sp.
GAGTTCAGACGTGTGCTCTTCCGATCTGATGAAAGCCACAACATGATCCCGCAGATTACCGGCATGTATGGCGGTGACCAGGCGCGCAAGCGTACGCTGGCCGAATATGGTTTCCGCCTGCCGTCCTGTCTTGATAACCGGCCTTTGAAGTTCGAGGAATGGAACGCCTTCCGCCCGCAGACCGTCTATGTGTCCGCGACGCCGGGTCCGTGGGAACTGGAACAGACAAAAGGGGTTTTCTCGGAACAGGTGGTGCGTCCGACCGGGCTTATCGATCCGCCGGTTGAAATCCATCCGACCAAGCATCAGGTCGACGACCTGATGGCGGAATGCCAGGCGGTCATTGCGCGCGGACAGCGCGCGCTGGTCACCACGCTGACCAAGCGCATGGCCGAGGACCTGACGGAATATCTGACCGAACAGGGGATGAAGGTGCGTTACCTGCACAGCGACGTCGACACGCTGGAGCGGATCGAGATTATCCGCGATCTGCGCCTTGGGCTTTACGATATCCTGATCGGCATCAACCTGCTGCGCGAAGGGCTGGATATTCCCGAATGCGGGCTGGTCGCCATTCTGGACGCGGATAAAGAAGGGTACTTACGTTCGCGCACTTCGCTGATCCAGACGATCGGGCGCGCGGCGCGAAACGTCGACGGCAAGGCCGTGCTTTATGCCGACAAGATCACCCGGTCGATGCAGGAGGCGCTGGACGAAACCGCGCGCCGCCGCGAAAAACAGATGGAATATAACAAGGCGAACAATATCACGCCGATGACCATCAAGAAGAACATCTCGGATGTTTTGAATTCCGTTTACGAGAAGGGCGACCGCTTGACCGTGACGCGTTCGGGCGAAAACGAACTGGATATGTCGCCCGCCGAACTGCAGAAGCATATCAGGCAGCTGGAGGGGCAGATGCGCCAGGCTGCCGCCGATCTGGAATTCGAAAAGGCCGCCGCCATCCGCGACGAAATCCACAAGCTGGAGGCGCTGGACCTGGGCCTTCCGGGGGCGATCGGAATGCCGTCGAAGCGCAAGCGGGGCTGATTTTTAACCAAAAATTTACGCGTTTCGTATATTTTTCATAAATGCAAAACGCCGATCCCAATCCGCAGCGCGCCAAAGGCAAACCCAAACATCAGGCCCATGGCCGGGGCAAACGTGGTGCAAAGGAAAAGCGCAGCGATCCGCGCGACGCCGGCAAACCGCGCCTGACACGGGGGACTGCACAAGTTGATTCCGCCGCGCTGGTGGAAAAATTCATCGCCGCGGTCGCGCAGGAAAAACGCAACGGCACCGACCTTACCGGGATGCAGGTGCATCTGCACATCCACCAGGATGCCGATAAAAACGAGGTGAAGGTCGAGGTCCAGAAAAAGGGCCTGCGCGGCCTTGTGCAGAAAAGCGACAAGTTCCTGACCAGGGTGGGCGAAAAATTCAAGCGCCCGACCACGTATTTCGCCGCCGCCGTGCTGGGCGTGGCCATCAACGCCTTTACCGTCACCAACGACGCGACCGCCAAAGAGGACAGGCCGCCCCATGAGCCGCAGACCAGCGAAGTGGTGACGACAAATGCCAAAAAGGTGGTCAACGAGTCCGTCAAATCGCTGGTCGGCGACCTGCCGGCGACCTTTGCGCAGGCAAGCGTGAACATCCTCAATGCCCTGCGCGGAAAGCCGGAAGCCCCGCCCAAGGCCGAGGTGAAGGACGCCGTTGTCGACCGCAGGGACGACGCGGCCGTGGTCAGCCGCGAACAGCGGCTGAATATGCTGGTCGACCAGCAGGGGGCCAATACATCCGCACCGCCCGCAACACCGCCCGCCCGGCCGGTGCCCAAGCTGGTGTCCGGGGGGCCGGGGTCGGGTCCGTAAGGGCACTGGCCGTATAGGGGCAAATCTGGGACAATGACGCCATGATGTATCTCTGGATCATCCTCTGGCTTGTCTTCGCACTCGCGGTTTTCACTGCGCTGGGCTGGTCGCTCAATATCACTCTGGCGCAGAACAAGGCCTGGGGCGATTTCGCGGCCAAGTACAAACTGGCCGTCGCGCCCAAGCTGAAAATGTTCGACCCGGTTTCGATCAGCGGGCTGCTCAACAACCGGCGCATCAACATCTATGTCAGCAACGAACCCGCGCGGCGCACGACCAGCGTGTTCAGCCATATCGAAATTTTCCTGAACCACAATCCGGGCGTCGTCATGTTCGCGGCCAAGAAGCCGTTGCCGCAGGCGGTGTTCCAAGGTACGCGCCTTGCGCATATCTTCAGCGCGCCGGGTGTCGAGTGGGCCGTGCGCGAGACGCAGGACGTCTATGCCATGAGCAACTGGATGACGGCCGCGCGCACCGCCGCGCTGAACACGTACATGAATTCCGGCGGGCCGCAGGACGAGCCGATTTTCGTATCCGACGGCCATCAGGCCTTTCTTCTGTGGCGCACGGTCGACCCTTTAAGAGACCCCAGAATACTCAACGCCCTGGTCCAGAGGCTTTTTGGAATCGCCAAGGAGCTGGATGCCGGCGCCGCGCCGATGGAAAACCCGAAAGCATCGAGCGCGCCGACGCCCGCCATGCCGGTGTCCACCACCTGATCGGTCAGGTTGAACACGCATAAAACCGTACCCCCGCGCGTGAAGGCGAGAATGCCCGCCGGCGCATCGACAAACGCGATATCGCCGTGGCGCAGCGCGGGGTCGGATTTGCGACGCGCAATAAAATCAGCAACGAATTTGAGGGTGGAGTCATCTTTTGCGGACTGTGTCTCGACGCTGTAGCCCTGATGCTCGGGCGCGGGGGGCAGCCACGGTTCGGCGTTTGAAAAACCGTAATGGGGCAGGGCGTCGTTCCACGGCATCGGCGTGCGGCATCCGTCGCGCCCCTGCCATACCGGCCAGACGCGCTTGCCCCACGGGTCCTGCAGTTTCTCGCCCGGTACGACGGCCTCGGGCAGTCCCAGTTCCTCGCCCTGATACAGGCAGATGGTGCCGCGCAGGGAGAGTTGCAGCGCCAGCAGCAGTTTTGCCCATGCGGGGTTGGTGATGTGTTTCTGGCCGAAGCGCGAGGGCGCACGCGGCACGTCGTGGTTCGAAAACGCCCAGCTGGGCCATGAGAGGGCGCCGGCCGCGCCCAGTTCTTCCTCCACCGCGCGGCGGATATAGAGGGGTGTTAATTCCACCGACGTGCCCGCCAGCAGCGCAAAGGAATAGGCCGTGTGCAGGCGGCCCCCGCCGTGTGTGTATTCGGCCATGCGCAGGGACTGGTAATCGTCACCGATTTCACCCATCAGCATGCGGTCGTTGTACTGGTCGGTCAAGCGCCGCAGGCGTTCGATGAAGGCGAGGTTTTCGGGTTGCGATTTATCGTACAGATGCCGCTGCATCGAATAGGGGTCGGGATGTTCGTATTGCAGGGCGAAGCCGAGTTCGACCGGGCGCGGCGGGTTGTTGCGCAGCTGTTTGTCATGGAAATAGAAATTCACGACATCGAGGCGGAAACCATCGACGCCGCGGTCGAGCCAGAAGCGCGCGACGTCGAGCACTGCGTCCTGCACGTCGGGGTTGTGGAAGTTGAGGTCGGGCTGGCTGCTCAGGAAGTTGTGGAGGAAATACTGGCCACGCAGTGGATCGAAGCTCCATGCCGGGCCGCCGAAGAGCGAGACCCAGTTATTGGGCGGCGAGCCATCGGGCTTGGGGTCGGCCCAGACATACCAGTCGCCCTTGCCATTGAGGCGGCGGCGTGAATCCGCAAACCATGGGTGCAGGTCGGAGGTGTGGGAGAGGACAATGTCGAAAATGACCTTCAGTCCGAGGCGGTGCGCCTGTTCGATCAGGACATCGCAATCGGCCAGCGTGCCGAACATGGGATCGACGTCGCGGTAGTCGGAGACGTCGTAGCCGAAATCACGCTGCGGGCTTTTGAAGAAAGGGGAAATCCAGATGGCGTCGACGCCCAGGGATGCGATGTAGGGCAGGCGCTGGATCAGGCCGGGCAGGTCGCCGATGCCGTCATCGTTGCTGTCCTGAAAACTGCGCGGGTATACCTGATAGATGACCGCGCCGCGCCACCAGGATTTTTTGTCTTCGGTGGTCGGGGCGTCGGTCATCTTTATGCCTTTTACGCCGCGTCCCTGACCTTGACGCTGATCATCTTGTCGGGATTGGCGGGCGGTTCGCCCATGTTGATCTTGTCGACGTTTTCCATGCCGCTGACGACGTTGCCCCAGACGGTGTACTGGCCGTTGAGGAAGGACGCATCGTCAAAGCAGATGAAGAACTGCGAGTTGGCGGAGTGCGGATAGGAAGACCGCGCCATGCCGACGGTGCCGCGGTCAAAATTCTCCTTCGAGAATTCGGCCTTGAGGTCGTCCATTTCGGACCCGCCCATGCCGGTGCCGGTGGGATCGCCGGTCTGGGCCATGAAGCCATCGATCACGCGGTGAAAGATGATGCCGTCATAGAAGCCTTCGCTGGCAAGCTTGGTAATACGCTCGACATGCTTGGGCGCGAGGTCGGGGCGCAGCTTGATGACCACGGGACCCTTGGACGTTTCGATATGCAGGAATTGTTCAGACATCTTACTGGCCTTCCTTCACGTCGGTGGCCAGTTGCATCTTGATGATCTTGTCCGGGTTTGCGGGCGGTTCGCCACGGTTGATTTTATCGACGTTGTTCATGCCGTCGATCACCTGCGCGAAGACGGTGTACTGGCCGTTCAGGAAGGAGCAGTCCTCGAAACAAATGAAAAACTGGCTGTTCGCGGTGTCGGGGTCGGAGGTGCGGGCCATGCCGACCGCGCCGCGGCCGAAGTTGGAATTGTTGAATTCAGCCTTGAGGTCGGGCAGTTGCGAACCGCCGGTACCGGTGCCGGTGGGGTCGCCGGTCTGGGCCATGAACCCCTCGATCACGCGGTGGAAGACGACGCCGTCATAGAAGCCCTGTTTGGTCAGGGTCTTGATGCGTTCGACGTGGTTGGGCGCCAGGTCGGGTTTGAGTTGCATCACCACGCGGCCCTTGGACGTGTCCATGTAGACGAGGTTGGATTTATCGGTGGCCGTGCCTTGGGCGAAGGCGGCGGTGGTCAGCAGCGTGCCGGTAAGCAGGGTAAGGGCGAGGGTGCGGAACATGGTGGTCCTTGGGTGTTGTTGAAGCCGTCAGTAAGAGTAGCGGAATTTAAGGGGTTTAACAGGGGGTTCCGCGAAAAATCGTGCGTGGCCAGCACGGCGCGGACGAACCGCGCCTGCGCCCGCAAAAGCGCGGAAATCCGCCGCCGGTACGCGATGGCAGCACCCGTGTGCCGTCCGGTTTTCAGGGCGTTATGGCGTATGGCCGCCTTGCCGTGCGCCGTGCGCGGGCCGGTGGAGCGCACCCACGGGCGGGATGCGCGCAGGCGTAAGGACTGCGCCAGACGGCGCGCGGGCGTCCAGCCGGACGCGCCGTTTTTTGCTTTAGTCTGATTTCGCATTTTTCGACCTTTTACGGATGAGGGAGAGGGCGGCGACGGTGCCGCGGCACTGGTGCTGCGTGCGCAGGGCGCTGGCCAGCCTGTCGTCATCAAGGCGCGGCGTGCCGTCGTCGAACAGGAACCCGCTGTGGATGTCGCGCAGCACCATGCGTTTGAACAGCACGTCGAGCAGATGCGCCTGCTTGACCAGCAATTCCTCGCAGCTGGCCTCCGTCGCGTAGGTGCGGGCGAGCGCGGCCTCAAGTTCCGTCACGAAGGTGTCGTTCGGCGGGGGTGGGAGGTTGCGTCTGCGCGGGGTCCATGCGGATGTCTGGCCCTCCGGCGCGGGCAGCGGCGCGCCGGGGTTGCCTTCAGGATCTTTCATCCATGGATTGTAAGGAATTTAGTCCTAGATGTCAATTTAAATGGAATAGCAAGATCAGTAGCAGTTCACCATGTTGCCTATGGTGTAGCAACTACGGGGGCGGTTCATGGCGTTTGCCAGATTGTTCTGAGCCTGAATAGATTGATACGCAGCGATTGCCGCGCTTTCTCTGGCAGCTTCGGCAGCGTCGCTTTGCGCGATAATGCCTGTTGCCTGAATATAACATTCTGCCCAGCCTTTATCCTTTTCTTTAAGGCCAGCCTTCCAGCAAAGATTTGTTGCTCTATCGCAGCTGAAGCCGCGTGTTCTTGCCAAGGCTTCGCTGTCGGCGCTCGGCTGTTCGGCGCAGTATTTTGTTATCTGTTCCAAGGTCAGGGCGCTTTTTTGGCTTTCAGATAAAGTGTTGAGAGGCGGCAAGGGTGCGCAACCCTGAAGCCAGAAGCAGAAGACGATAGTGATCAGACTGTTTTTGATATTCATGAAATTCCCCTTTATCGAACCGTAGGTTGAACGTTTTGAGTCGTCAATCCAGCGGAAATGCCGAATGATATCAGAAACCAGATTAAAACTGAGGGTCCAGATCAAACCCGCACACCGAATGGTTGTATAAAGTGCTGGTATCCCGTCGGGATCGGGCTAGGTTAGAGGTATTCGATCTTCGTTCGCCTTGCGATCTCTTGTCATTTAAAGCCTTTTTCGAGACTTGCGCTTTTTCGGATACCTGACTTCGGGGGAGGTCAGCGTCATGAGATTCAGTTTCATCGAAAGCAGGTCCTGTTATGAAGGGACTGATCAAAGCATACAGCGAAGCGGTCAATGCCGGCATCATCACCGGCGAAGACGGCAGATGTTATCCGTTCACCAAAGGTGTGTGGGGCCATAAGGCCGCGCCCGCCAACGATGCCGAAGTCGTGTTCACGGTCGAGCGCGGGCGTGCCGTGCAGGTGGTGCGGGACGGGCACGCGAAGTAGGTTTTCGCGTGCCAAAGGGGGCCTGAAACGGCGCAAAACCGCCCGTGGACGCTTTTTCCTCGTATTGTGGATACATAACGCGTATAGTGGACATGTTCGAGACACTACGCCGACCTTGCTACGCCACAACGGCCACTTCCAAGACAACGTTATTTTCGGATACGGCAAAGCCGCACAATCGTTGTGTGGCGCCGGGCACGAAAGTGCGATTACTTAAGGAGGCCTTTCATGGCTACAGGTACTGTTAAATGGTTTAACGCCCAAAAGGGCTTTGGTTTCATCCAGCCGCTGGACGGCGGCGCCGATGTGTTCGTACACATCTCGGCCGTTGAAAAGGCCGGCATGCGCGGTCTGAACGAAGGTCAGAAAGTTTCGTACGACGTCACGTCGGAGCGCGGTAAAAATGCCGCCACGAACCTGAAAGAAGCCGCCTAATTTTCAGGCGCTCTTTCAAAGAGATTAAAACCCCCGGGGCAGCGATGCCGACCGGGGGTTTTTAATATCATGCGCAGATAAAGCGGTAGCGTTTTATTTGTGGCGTTCTTCGCAGGTCGAGTTGGTTTTGACCACGCAGCACGAATAGCTCCAGCCCGAGCCGCCGCGCGTATTCGCCTCGGCATAACTTTTCGCCATGCTGCGGCAGTTTTCGAGGCCGGTCGTGGCACCTGCGAAAATGGGGTTGCCGGTGCGATAATAGAACCAGACGTTATACGTCGTCTTTTCCAGTTCCTTGCAGGTGTATTTGGAAAATGACTGGCAATTGTCCTTACAGGCGGCGAGGAGAAAAACAGCGCCGAGCAAAGCGACGCGCACGGAGGTCTTGAACATACCGGTACCTTTAACAGTCCTTGGGACGGTTTCACGATAGAAACCGTACAGGAAGAGAGGATAAAACCTTCGCGCCCGCCTGTCCAGATGGCGGTTTTCAGCCAAAGACGCCTTTGAAGATTTTATCAACCTGCGCCGTGTAGAAGCCGGTGTCGAAAATGGCGTCGATGTCCTTCGCCTTCAGCTTGCCCGCAACAATCTTGTCGGATTTGAGCAATTTTGCGAAAGACTTCTTCCCGTCCGAGTCCCAGACCGCCATCGCGTTTTTCTGGACGATGCGGTAGGCGTCTTCGCGGGCGATGCCGGCCTGCGTGAGCGCCAGCAGCACGCGCTGGCTGAACACCAGGCCGCCCATGGAGTCGAGGTTGGCCTTCATCCGGTCGGGATAGACGATCAGCTGTTCGATCAGGCCGGCAAGGCGGTTCAACGCGAAATCAAGCGCGATGGTGGCGTCGGGGCCGATGACGCGTTCGACGGAAGAATGCGAAATATCACGTTCATGCCAGAGGGCGACGTTTTCCATGGCGGGCATGGCATAGCCACGCACGAGGCGGGCAAGGCCGGTGATGTTTTCGGACAGGATGGGGTTTTTCTTGTGCGGCATGGCCGACGAACCTTTTTGCCCCTTGCTGAAATATTCCTGCGCCTCGCGCACTTCGGTCCTTTGCAGATGGCGGATTTCGGTGGCGAGGTTTTCCATGCACGACGCGATGACGCCCAGCGTGTTGAAAAACTGCGCATAGCGGTCGCGCGGGATGACTTGCGTGGAGACAGGCTCCGGCGTCAGGCCCATTTTTTTGGCGACGTGCGCCTGAATGGCGGGCGGTGCCGATGCGTGCGTACCGACGGGGCCGGAAATCATGCACACCGCGACCTCGGCCCGGGCGGCGACCAGGCGTTCGCGGCAGCGTTTAAAGGCGCTGTAATGACCGGCCAGTTTCAGGCCGAAGGTGGTGGGTTCGGCGTGAATGCCGTGGCTGCGCCCGACAGTGACGGTTTTCTTGAATTCATAGGCGCGTTTTTTGAGCGCGGCGAGCACGCGGTCGAGGTCGGCCAGCAGGATGTCGGCGGCCTGTGTCAGCTGCACCGAAAAGCAGGTATCGACGACATCGGAGGACGTCATGCCCTGATGGATGAAGCGGGCTTCCGGCCCGACCGATTCAGAAATATTGGTCAGGAAGGCGATGACGTCGTGTTTGACTTCGCGCTCGATCTCGTCGATGCGGGCGACGTCGAATTTCGCCTTTTTGCGCGTCGTCGCAGCAACGCCCTTTGGGATGATGCCGAGTTTTTCCATCGCCTCGGCGGCGTAAATCTCGATATCCAGCCAGATGTTGAAACGGTTTTCCGGTTCCCAGATGGCGGTCATTTCGGGCTTGGAGTAACGCGGAATCATCAGATCAGTCCTAACTGTTTGAAGGAGGTGTGGCCGGTACGGGCGATAATTAAATGGTCATGCACAGTGATGTCCAGTGGTTCCATCGCGCGGATGATGTCATGGGTCAGCGTGATGTCGAGGTCGGAGGGGCTGGGGTCGCCGCTGGGGTGATTGTGGACCAGGATCACGGCGGTGGCGCCGGTGGCCAGCGCGCGCGCGACAATCTCGCGCGGGAAGACGGCGGCCTGGTCGACGGTGCCGCGCTGGTGCACCTCGTCCGCGATCAGGACGTTCTTGCGGTTGAGGTACAGCACGCGGAACTGTTCGTTCTTTTCACGCGCCATGCGGGCGGTGCAGTAGTCGATCAGCCGCGCCCAGCTGGAGAGCACGGGCTGTTTTTCAACGCCGGTCTTGAGCATGCGGTGTGCCGCCGCCTCGACACTTTTGAGGGCGACGGCGGCGGTGGCCGAAACCCCGTCGACTTCGCAGAGCTGATCGACGGACGCCGCAAAGACGTTGCCGATTGAGCCGAATTTTTTGATGAGGTCCTTGGCCAGCGGTTTGACGTCGCGGCGCGGTATGGCCATGAACAGCAGCAGTTCGAGCAGTTCGTAATCGGCCAGCGCGTCGGCGCCGTTTTCAACAAAGCGCGACCGCAGGCGGTCGCGGTGGCCGGTGTGATGGGGCTTTTCCTTAGCTTGCGGCATAGGGGGGCTGGTGCAGGCCTTGCGGGGAGAGCGTGAAAATCTCGTACCCCGTGTCGGTTACGCCGATGGTGTGTTCGAACTGCGCCGAGAGGGAGCGGTCTTTGGTCACGGCGGTCCAGCCGTCGGATTTCACTTTTGTCTGCCAGCCGCCGAGGTTGATCATCGGTTCGACGGTGAACAGCATGCCGGCCTCAAGCACGGCGCCGGTGCCGGGATCGCCGTAATGCAGGATGCTGGGCGTGTCGTGGAACACCTGGCCGAGGCCATGGCCGCAGAAATCACGCACGACCGAGCAGTGTTCTTTTTCCGCCAGTTTCTGGATGGCGTAGCCGATATCGCCCAGCGTCGCGCCGGGGCGCACGACCTCAATACCCGCCATCATGGAGCGGTAGGTGACATCGATCAGGCGCCTTGCCTTGATGGAGGTGTTGCCGACGATGAACATGCGCGACGTATCGCCGTACCAGCCATCCAGAATGCAGGTGACATCGATGTTGACGATATCGCCGTCCTTGAGCGCCCACGCGCCGGGAATGCCGTGGCAGACAACCTCGTTCACCGAGATGCAGCAGGATTTGGGATAGCCCTTGTAGCCCAGCGTCGCGGGGATCGCGCCGTTTTTGATGGTGAAATCGTGGATCAGCTGGTCCAGATCCTGCGTCACCGCGCCGGGGACGACAAAGGGCGTGATGTAGTCGAGGGTCTGGGCCGCGAGGCGCCCGGCCGCGCGCATGGCGTCAAAGGCCTTGGGGCCGTGGAGGGGAATGCCGTCGCGGGAGCGTTTCTGGTTGTCTTTCATACCCTGCAAGTTAGCAAGCGGGCACGCCCAAAACAAGCCCGCGGACGCTGTTGCCCAGATAGACGGCAGCGGCGGATTTCAGCGATTCCGGGGTCAAAACCGCCTCACGCGCGCGCCCCTGCGCCAGCAGGCTTGCCCGCAGCGTACCGGGCAGCAGCCCGCAGGCCAGCGCCGGGGTCAGAAGTACGCCCGAGCCGTCATCGACGAAAATATTGGTGCGTGCGCCTTCGCACAACTCGCCGCGGGTGTTGCAGTAAAGCATTTCATTCACGCCAGACGGGTTGGGGCGGTCATACAGATCGCGGCGCGTGGTCTTGTGATAGAGCAGCCGGTCGCCGGGGTCGAGGCGCTGTTCCGCGATGGCGTAGGTCAGCGTGGGGCTTTCAGGAATGGGGCGGTCCGAGAATGTCCATGACCCGTCCGTCTGGTACTGAAGCCGCACGACGCAGGGCGCGTCCGGCGTGGGAAAGGCAATGTCGCCGGGTGCGGGAAAGCCGAGCACCGCGCATGAATATCGCAGCCGCGCCATGTGTTCGTCCATCAGCGTGTAGCCTTGCCCGTCAAAGAGCAGCGTTTCGAACAGGGCGAAGTCGGGGGCGGATGTGTCCATGAATTTCATCTTGAGCAGGCATTCATGATATTCCGCCGCCGGATCGGAATCGGCCACCACGCCCGAGCCGATGCCGATTTCGGCCACGCCGTTCTGAATTGTCAGGGTGCGGATGGCGACATTCAGCCAGCTGGCGTCGCGGTGCAGAAGGCCGAACGCGCCGCAATACGCGCCGCGCGGTTCGGTTTCAAGGCCGGCGATGATTTCCATCGCGCGGATCTTGGGCGCGCCGGTGATGGAGCCCGCGGGAAAAAGCGCGCGCAAAAGATCGGCCAGCCGGTCGGTTTTTAATGTCGCGCGCACGTCGCTGGTCATCTGGTGCAGGGTCGGGTGCGTTTCGATATCGAACAGGCGCGGGACATTGATGCCGGTGCCGATGCGGGAGAGGTCGTTGCGCATCAGGTCGACGATCATCAGGTTTTCGGCACGCTGTTTTTCGTCGCCCGCCAGAAAGGTTTTCTGCGCGGCATCGTCCAGTATATCGCGCCCGCGCGGGGCGGTGCCCTTCATCGGGCGGGTGAGGATGTCCCGGCCCCTGATGTCGATGAAGAGTTCGGGCGAGAGGGAGAGGATGGAAAAATCCGGCGTGAATATCATGCCGCCGTAAGGGCCGGGCTGGCGCCGGCGCAGCGCCTGATACAGGCCGAGCGGATCGCCGGTAAAGGGAAAACGCGCGCGCATGGTGAGGTTGGCCTGATAGATTTCGCCGGCGTGGATGGCATCGAGCACGGCGCGGCATTTCGGCATATAGTCATCCGCCGCCATGGTCTGCACGGGGCCAAGCGTGTAGGCATCGGCCAGGGGCGGCGTGCCAAAGCCGCGGGCCAGCGCAAACCAGAGGAGGGGGATTTTCCGTTTTTCCGGTAACAGGCCGGCCAGCTTTGGTTCAAGGACATAACCCAGTTCATAGGCAAAGAACCCGGCGGCGTAGTAGCCATCATCGAGCGCCGCCTGCAGCGATTCCAGCGCCGCGGGCACCTGACCGGCATCGTGCGCCGCAACAATGCGTTCGGGGGTCAAAGTTTGGGAATCACCAAGCAGCACAAAGGTCATGGACGTAGCCTAAACAAGGTGCCAGCATGCTGTCCATGACAGGCAGCAAACGCGCAAGCATCATCATCATCGGCGACGAAATTCTTTCGGGCCGCACACAGGATACCAACGTCCAGACCATCGCCACCATGCTGGTGCCCAAGGGCATCGCCATCTGCGAGGTGCGGGTCATTCCCGACGTGATCGACACCATCGTCACCACGGTCAACACGTTGCGGGCCAGCCACGATTACGTGTTCACGACCGGCGGCATCGGCCCCACGCATGACGACAAGACGGCGGAAGCGGTGGCGGCGGCCTTTGGCGTCAAGCTGGAACGCCACCCGGAAGCATGGCGCATTCTGGCCGCGCATTACGGGGATGAAAGCGCATTGACGCCCGCGCGCGCCAAGATGGCAGACATACCGGTGGGCGCCAGCCTGATCCATAATCCGGTTTCCAGCGCGCCGGGTTTTCGAATCGAAAACGTGTTCGTCATGGCGGGCGTGCCCAAGATCATGCAGGGCATGCTGGAATTCGTGGTCCCACAGCTGGAAGGCGGCGACGTCATCCATGCCCGCAGCGTCACGGCGGAATTGCCGGAAAGCGTGCTGGCGGACGGGATTGCCGCGATTGAAAAAACCTATGCCGGTATCAGCGTGGGGTCTTACCCCAAATTCACGCCGGGGATGAAGCCCAGCACCGCCATCGTCCTGCGCGGGCATGATGTCGGCATGGTCGAGGCCGCACAGAAAGAGGTGGCATCGCTGATGGAACGTCTGGGGGGTGTTCCGCGTTTGTAAGTCTGGAGGCCATCCATGCCAGACACCAGGTTACGCCGGAACAATGAAACGCCTGTCCCGTATGACCGGGACGATGACGGCAACATCATCTATACCCAGAACGCCGATGGAACGGCGGGGGGCGTGTACACCTATAACGCGCACCGGCAGGGCGAACTGCCCCCGCCATCGGATGCGCCGCCAGCCGCCAACGATTTCGACGATGCCGCCATTGCGGCGCTGGCCGCGGCGGCCACACTTGCCGCCGCACGGCAGGGCAAGGCCGCGCAGGACCAGCGCGAGGCCGCAGCCGCCCACCCCAATACGGAAGAGGCGCGGTATCACCTTGCGCAAGAACAAGAGCACCTGACCGCGCAGAACGCGTACCAGCAACAGGCGCGTGTTGCCAATGCGGGCGGGCCGCGGGCGGCCATCGCACCGGTAAGCCCGGTCAAAGAAGAGATTCATGCCACCGTATCAAACCCGGAGCAGCCCGGCACACCGGAAGCCGCAGCCGCGCAGGAGCGTCTTGAGCATCTGAAACAGAACAAGCCCGATCTGGTCGCATCGATGGGGGAAGCCGCCATTTACGAACCGGCGGCGTACGAGGATTATACCGAGCAGTCGCTTTTCTATTCCGAAGAGGCGGCGGGCGACCCGGCGGAAACACCGCATGAGGGGGCGGAGGTGGCGTCGGGTTCGCTTGATTACGGCAACCATGTGAACGACCCGGAGGCGAGCGAGGCCGAAATTCTGGAAGCGCACCACGAACACCTGCGCAGTCTTGGCGACGCGCAGATGGCGCGGGCGCGGTATACGCAGCTTCAGGGCAAGATTGCCGAACTGCGTGCCAAGGGCCTGCCCACCGGCGCGGTCGAGGCGCAGGCGGGATGGGCGTTGCAGCGCGAGGCGCGCGCCTATGGCCTTGCCAGTCATGCCGAACGCATTGAAGACGGCCAGCGGTGGAATTTACGCCTTGAACAGGGCGCACGCGAAACGCAGCGCATGCAGGAAGCGGCGGGCCGGACCCATGACCCCGACGGCGTGCCAGACCAGACACCGCAGGCACATGAGGATAACGGCATCATGCCGGCCGCCGCGGCCACGGCCAGCGTGCTTGCCACTGGCGCGGGTGCCACGCATGCGCGGCGCAGGGCAGAGCCGGAACGCAGCGCCGCACCGGCGGCGGACAGAATCGCGCCGATAGAGGAACCGCGCGATACGCACACGCCGGATGCGAGCGAGGCATTTGAAGCCGCCGAGGCGCAAGCGGTGATACACACCGCCGCGGCCAGCGACCATGCGGTGTATACGCCGTCCGCAGATCGCGGCCCCCCCGATACGCACGAGGCCGCCGTCGCCGCCGCGAAGGCGGGACCGGTCACCGCCGCTGAAACACCGCGTGCGGCGCCACGGGTAAGGAAGGTCTCGGCCACAGCGCCACGCCCGGTGAATGAAACCCCAGCTCCGCGCCCGCCGGGCGTGCCGGGGGAACCCATGGGCGCACCCATCAATGTCGCGTCGGTGCGCACACCCACGCCGGTGCAGCGTGCGAACGCGCAAGGGTCGCAAGACCAACCGCAAGCTGCGCCACAACAACAGGCGCGGGCGACGCAGCCTGCGCGCCCGCAACGGGAAGAGCCGGAGCATGCCGCCATACCCGCGCCGCAGGCGATGGTTGCGATGGACGCGGCGGAAGCCGACATGAATGATGACGGGACAGAGCCGGGCGGCCCCATCGACCAGGCGCAGCGCGGCGTGGTCCAGCCCGCAGCCCTGCCGCCCAATGTGCGCGCCGAAACCGGCGAGGGCGGGATGACCACTTATATTTTCGTGGCGCCCCCGGAAGCCGTGGCACTGGGGTTCGAGGCCAGCGTGGTGCTTGGCACCGATGACGGGTCAGGCCATGGCGGCGGTGTCGCCGACCAAGCATGGGCGTTGAGCGCACAGATGGACGCCGCCATCGCGCAGGCGCGGGAGGAAGCGGAAAACGCATCGCGTGCGCCGGGACCCGACGCCGATTGGTATCCGCCGGATATTTTTGTGCTGGCCGATCATATTCCCGCATCGCCGGAAGACCGCCGCCACAAGGTGGAGGAAAAGGTGAACGAGACCATCAATGAAATACGCGATAACGTCATCCAGAGGGAGGTGCAGCCCGGCACCATATGGGACCGCGGCGATGACATCATCGAACAAAGTCACAAGGATGACGAGCTGCTGGTCTATAAGGGGCCGATGCCCGGCGATTTCGCGCGAGAGCAGGAAGAGGCGATGAAACAGCGCCACGCGATGGAAGCCGAGGCGAGACAGAAACAGGCGCCGAAACCGGAAGAGCCGAAGACGCCGGAGCCTGATTAAACTCTCGTATGGTGCCCCCGGCCGGACTTGAACCGGCACGTCCTTTCGAGCTCACGATTTTAAGTCGGAATTTCGTGAGTTTTCTTCGTTATTAATCCAATTAAAACAATGTATTAATTTTTTTGATCTGGGTCACAACGGCCACTTTGGGTCACACGTTGTGTCACATGAGAATGCAGTGTTTATAATCATCTCATGCAATGGACTTTACCAGATCAAACCAATTGGCGTTTTGACCGAATTCGAACTAATGATCCGACTCGCGCTCAGAGATTGGAAAACTGTGGCACATCTGAGCAATTAAAAAGTAAGTTGCTGGACGCACTGGCTGAAAACCTAGGTAATAATTCTATTAGGTTTGGGTACGAAAAATCCAAAGATTTTGATGATTATCGAATAGTTATTCAATTTGCCGTTCAGTCAGAATTATATGATTGGTTTTTCAATGGCAGAACAGGGTATCGAGCGCATTACAAAAGTAATCCTTACTATGGACTTTTTTTCAATGCTGAACTTGTTCAGTTTGTATGTAATTTCTTAAATGATCGGCTCCCTGAAAATTTTCCCGGCTGTAAATTTAATTTCCGATTTGAGAATCCTGAACCGTTTGAAATATCCAAATCGTTTCTGATTACATCTCTTCATTCTTATTTCTCAAAAATATGGCGATGCGATACGCGCATAGAATTGAACGGCGAAAAGCCAACAGAGTTTTCCTCACCTGTCACTGGTCCAA
>CALBME010000160.1 GCA_937896295.1 uncultured Micavibrio sp.
CGATGCCGCCAAGCTTGCGGCAGCGGAAGAACGCCTTGGCCGCCTGCCGCCGCTGGTCTTCGCGGGCGAGGCACGCAAACTGCAATCCCAGCTGGCACGCGTGGCGGCGGGACAGGCGTTTTTGCTTCAGGGCGGCGACTGCGCCGAGTCCTTCGCCGAATTTTCAGCCAACAATATCCGCGACACGCTGCGCGTGGTCTTGCAGATGGCCGTGGTGCTGACCTTTGCCGGGTCCATGCCGGTCGTCAAAATCGGGCGCATCGCCGGACAATTCGCCAAACCGCGCAGCAAGCCGGACGAAACCCGCGACGGTGTGACCCTCCCCGCCTATCGCGGCGACATCATCAACGGCATCGAATTCACGCCGCAGGCACGCAACGTCGATCCGAACCGCATGGTCGAGGCGTATCATCAGTCGGCCGCAACCCTGAACCTTGTGCGCGCCTTCACCAAAGGCGGTTATGCCGACCTGCATCAGGTCAATCGCTGGAACCTCGATTTCGTCAAGGAATCCCCTTTAAGCGAACGCTACAGCGATATCGCGCAGCGCATTACCGAGGCGCTGGCCTTCATGGAAGCATGCGGCATTACGGCCGACCGTATCGACGCGCTTCGTGAAACGGAATTCTTCACCAGCCACGAAGCTTTGCTGCTTCCTTACGAACAGGCCCTGACCCGCGTCGATTCCACCACCGGCGACTGGTATGCCACGTCAGGCCACTTCCTTTGGGTCGGCGCACGCACCGGCCAGCTGGACGGGGCGCAGATCGAATATGTGCGCGGCATTAAAAACCCGCTGGGCGTCAAGATCGGTCCCGATGTCGATGCCGATACGATTTTGAAAATGATCGACAGGCTTAACCCCGACAACACACCGGGGCGCCTGACCCTGATCGCACGCATGGGTGCCAAGGACGCGGGCAAAAAACTGCCGCCGCTTTTACGCGCGGTGAAAAAATCGGGTGCGGAAGTCATCTGGTCTTGCGACCCGATGCACGGCAACACGGTGACGGCAGACGAAAGCGGCCTGAAAACCCGCCGCTTCGACGACATCATGAGCGAGGTGCGCAGCTTCTTCGACGCCACGCGCACCGAAGGCGTCCACCCCGGCGGCATCCACGTCGAAATGACGGGACAGCAGGTGACGGAATGCACCGGCGGCCAGCACGGCCTGAAAGATGCGGACCTGGCGGCGTGCTACAACACGCATTGCGATCCGCGCCTGAATGCCAACCAGGCGCTGGAGCTTGCGTTTCTTGTTGCCGAAAAGATCAAGGCAAACAGCTAGTTAGTCCGCGCCCTAATCATTGCCATAATAATAGATTTTTAAGGGTTTTTCGTTTAGAATAGGCTTCAGAAAAAACGCCCCAAAATAAGGAAGTTCATTCCGGGGCTATGAAGGTGTGTATGACGATCTCGCTTAAATCCGTGTTTGGAAACCGGGCTGCAGGCATTGCGCTTGCCGTCGGCCTCAGTGCCGCGTCGCTGCCCGCCGCCGCGCAGACGACGCCCGGCTATACCGGCCAGCCCCCTGTCGGCGGTCAAAACATTACACCCGAACGTGGCCCGGAACTGCCCGGCATTCTGGACAAGGCTAAGCTTCAGACGCTTCTGGTCATAGGCACTACCCTTGCGCGCAACATGAATGCGCAGGACGGTGCGCTTCTTCAGCAGACGCTCAGCAATCTGACCTATATGTCGTTACGCGCGCAAAGCTATTACCCCGGCGGTACACCGCCCGCGATGCTGCGCAGCGACCGTGATCTGCGCGATGCGCTGTTCGTCGGCGCAGCCACGGCGGAATTCGTACGCACGCATCCGTTATACGAACAGGCCAAGGCACAGGCCGCGCGCGATCCGCTGATCGAGGGACGCAACGTCGACGCCGATATCGTGTCGATCGCCGGTTCCAGACAATTGCTTCGTCAATATCCCGCCCCCGGCGGACGCCCTTAAAAGGAAAAGACCATGGCCAATCCGACCCCTCCTTCCGCACCGAAAGGCCGCCTTCAGGCCGCGGGATCGCACCGCACCTATGTAAAGCCCCGCAATAAAAACAAAAAGCGTCTCGCCATTATCTTCGGCGTCGCGGCCCTTGGCATCACCGGTTACCTGCAGCGGGAAAACATCGCCCAGATGGCGGACAACGCGCTGTACAGCCTGGAAATGGCCACCGCGGAGGAAACCACGCCTGCCGCCGGTATCGATGCTGCCGGCGCCCAGCGCATGCGCCAGGCGGGTAAGGATTTTTCGGCGATTTACGATTCGCAGCTGGGCATCACCTATGACGCCGCCACCAAGGCCGTCACGCGCGCGCCGCTTTACAATGATTTCGAGGCGCTGGCGACCGAACTTGGACAGAAACCGGTCTTCGACCGTTTTTACACCGCGATGCAGACGCACTGGACGGGCAACCCCGTCGGTTCGGGCAATATCTACAGCGCAACCGCGAACCCTGCCGGTACGCTGGCCGGATATGGCGGCACCAATGATTTTGCGCGCCTCTCGCAGGTGCGCATGATGGATGACCGCACCGCAGGCTTCTTCGACCAGCTGCGCGCCGCAACCACGCCGGCCCAGTTCGACGCCGCGCTTGCCAATCACAGCGCATCAAAGACATGGCTGGACGGTGCCGCGCAACGGCGCACGCTGTACCTGGCGACACAGGGACAGGGCCCCGACAATGCAGGCGCCCGTTCGACGCTGGCCGCCAGCGCAGAGATGCGTGAATTTTCTACGCTGATGCCCGCCAATGGCAGACATTCGCAGGCCTTCATAACCTTAAGGGCGGTTTTCGCAGCGATGCCGGATATGGGCATCCCGCAAAACGTCGATACGCTGGGCCATCTTTTGCTGGCGGGTAAGACCGACGACCGTTCCGTATGCCAGATGGCGACGATGTGGCGCGACGCCGTGAAATCGATCGAGATCAACCCGCTGGACCTGAACACGGCCATCGACGCTGTACAGGCACGCGAAAACGCGAATAATACAGGCATCAACGTGCGCCAAAGCCTGATGCGTGGCCGGGATATCGCGGCGCGCACGGCGGTGGCGGCACAGGAAAATGCGCGCGGGCCCGTTTCGCGCATGATGGGTTTCCACGGCTGCAACGCCGGTTAAGGACTGTGCAAGCCGTAAAAACCGGCTAATATCAACGCATGAAGTTCGCGGCGGCCCAGATCAACCCGACCGTTGGGGCAGTCGCCGCCAACGCCGGCCTTATCCGTGCGGCGTGGGAACGTTTTTCGGACAAGGCCGATCTTGTCGTTTATCCCGAACTGGCACTGTCCGGTTATCCGCCCGAAGACCTGGTGTTAAAACCGTCCTTCATGGATGCGATCGAGCACGAGGTCGAAAAACTCTGCCTGCTGAACATCAATGGCGGCGCAGGCATGCTGGTCAGCACGCCGTGGCGCATCGACGGCGCGCTTTACAGCGCCAATCTTCTGATCGAACGCGGTAAAATCGCCGCCGTGATCCCGAAACATCATCTGCCGAATTACAGCGTCTTTGACGAACTGCGCGTGTTCAAGGCTGGCCCCCTGCCCGCGCCGGTTTTATTCCGGGGCGTGTGGCTGGGATTCATGACGTGCGAAGACATGTGGTTTTCGGATGTGGCCGGCGAACTGAAAAGCCGCGGCGCCAGCGCCCTTATCATTCCCAACGGGTCACCTTACGAAGACGGTAAGACGCATGTGCGCATCGAACTGGCGCGCGAACGCGTCATGCACACGGGGCTTCCCCTTTTGTATGTCAATCAGGTGGGCGGACAGGATGAGCTTGTTTTCGACGGCGCGTCGTTCGGCATGAATGCCGACGGGTCCGTCCCCATGCGGCTGAAGGCATTCGTACCCGATGAGACCATCGTCACCCTGCAGGACGGCGCATGGATTGCCGACCGGCACGAGGAATGGCCGGAAGGGCCCGCGGGTATTTTCGAGGCGCTGAAACTGGGCCTGCACGACTATGTGACCAAGAACGGATTTCCCGGCGTCGTTCTGGGCCTGTCCGGCGGGATCGATTCCGCCGTTGCCGCCGTCATCGCGGCCGAGGCGCTGGGACCCTCGCGCTTACGCTGCGTCATGATGCCGTCGCCTTATACGGCACAGATATCGCTTGATGATGCGCAGGCACTGGCCCGCAAAATCGGCTGCGCTTACGAGGTGATCCCGATCGAAACCGGGATGAAGGCCTTCGAAACCATGCTGGGCGCAACCGCGCAAAAGGGTATCACGCACGAAAACCTGCAATCACGCCTGCGCGGCATGACGCTGATGGCCCTTTCCAACACATCGGGGCAGATGGTGCTTTCAACCGGCAACAAATCGGAAATGGCCGTGGGCTATGCCACGCTTTACGGCGATATGTGCGGCGGTTTTGCCGTGTTGAAAGACCTTTACAAGATGCAGGTATTCGCCCTGGCCCGGTGGATCAATGCGCGGGAACGCACAGCCCTGATCCCGGAGCGGATCATCACCCGCCCCCCTTCCGCGGAACTGCGCCCCGACCAGACCGATCAGGACAGCCTGCCCCCCTATGCCGTGCTGGACGACATCCTTGAAGGGCTGATCGAGTACGAGCTGCGCCGGATCGAAATCATCGAACGAGGGCACGACCCCGACACCGTCCAGAGGGTCTGGCTGATGCTGGACCGGGCGGAATACAAGCGCCGGCAGGCCGCGCCGGGGGTTAAAATCACCGCCCGGGCCTTTGGCCGGGACCGCCGGTACCCCATCACCAACGGCTTCCACCCGGGGCTGGAGACCGCCCACCGCGACGCCTACATTGCGAAACGCGCCAAAAAGCGTTAAATCATCGCCATGACTGTTCGTGTTCGTTTTGCCCCTTCCCCCACCGGCCGTATGCATGTTGGCAACGCCCGGACCGCCGTTATCTGCTGGCTGTTCGCACAGCGCAATCAGGGCTGGTTCCTGTTACGCATCGATGACACGGACCTGGAACGCTCCAAGGATGAACTGACCGAGCTGATCAAGGTCGACCTGACCTGGCTTGGCATCAAGTGGGACGATTATTTCCACCAGCGCGACCGCATGGCGCGTTACAGCGAAGTCATCGAAAAACTGAAAAGCGACGGCCGCCTTTATGCGTGTTACGAGTCGCCGGAAGAACTGGAACTCAAGCGCAAGGTTCTGCTGTCCCAGAAAAAACCGCCCGTGTATGACCGCGCCTCGCTCCACTTGAGCGCGGAACAAAAAGCCGAACTGGAAAAACAGGGCCGCCGCCCGCACTGGCGCTTCAAACTGAACCATGCACCCATCGTGTGGAACGACCTGATCCGCGGCGAAGTGAAATTCGACGGCGCGCTGATGTCGGACCCCGTGCTGATCCGCGAAGACGGCACGCCGCTTTATCACCTGGGTTCGGTTATCGACGATATCGACTATAAAATCACGCATGTCGTGCGCGGCGAAGACCACGTATCCAACACCGCATTTCATATCCAGATGTTCGAGGCGATCGCGGGAACCATTCCGCAATTCGCACATTTGCCGCTGATTTCGGATGCCGAGGGCGGCAAACTGTCCAAACGCCTGGGTTCGCTTTCAATCGGTGACTTACGCGATAATACGGGGCTTGAACCGCAATCGATCATCTCGCTGATGGGCCGGCTTGGCACGTCCGAGCCGATCGAGGCGTTTGCCGATGTTTCACAACTGGCGGCAACGTTCGATTTCGGCAATTTCAGCCGCGGCACGCCCAAATTCGATCCCGAGGAACTGATCCGCCTGAATGCCAAGATCGTCCACCAGCTGGCGTATGCGCAAGTCAAAGACCGCCTCCGGGATCTGGTCGGCGCGGATGTCGACGAAGATTTCTGGAACGCCGTGCGCCCGAACCTTGAAATCTTACGGGACTTCAAAGACTGGTGGGTTGTCGCCAAGGGTCCCGTGACCACGCATATTGCGCCGGAGGACAAGGCATTCATCGCGCAGGCGGCGACGCTGCTTCCTGAAGGGGAACTGACGCGCGAAAGCTGGCCGCAATGGCTGAACGCGATCAAGGCGAATACGGATCGTAAAGGCAAAACACTGTTCATGCCCCTGCGTCAGGCGCTGACGGGCATGGATCACGGTCCGGAGCTGGATGGATTGCTGCCCCTTATCGGGCGGCAGCGCGTACTGGAGCGGCTTGCGGCGTAACTTCGCTGGTGTTCGTATTCGCGGCCTGCAGCACTTCGCGGGCGATGCCACGGCGGTCGCCACGCAGAAGACCGCGCAGGTTCACGCCCATCAGAAGCAGATTGTAGACGACAAAGCCGTTTTGTCCGCTGAGCATGGCGCATGAAAAGCCGCATGCGCAGGTGATAAGGCCGATCTGCATGCCGGTTTTAAGATTGCCGTTGGTCATGAGAACGGTCGAGAGAAGCCCGAAGACCAGCACGGCCCAGTCGAGCCCGTAATAATTGCCGATCATTTTTTGAAGCAGTTCAAGCATATGGTCTTCCCTCGTATGGGTTCACCATAGCCGCAATTATTTACGTAAATATTAACAGGCGTATCTTTTTTAAGGTTTAGGGCATACGCGGGTTGGGCCGGAAGCTGGGGAGACACTGGTCGGAACGATTATTCCAAACCGAATCAACAACTTGACCAATGGTACAGCCGCTGCGCTGGGTGTTGTCGGCCCGGCTGGCGGCCACGCCGAATGCCGCGATCAGAAGAACGGCCGTACCCGTGGCCAGCGCGAGTGTTTTATTCGATATCAATGGTTTGTGTTCAGACATGGCGATCTTTCCATATGTTTTAAAAAACCTTAGGAAAGCGGCGCGCGCAACACAAGCTGCTACGCAGCAAGGGCCGCCAGTTCGGATGCGATGGATTTGGCCCCACCGAGTCGCTGGGCCGGCGTGGCATAGGCGCGGGTATAGAACAGGCGCTGGTCGGGACGGATGCGCATGGTGTTGGCCTTCTGCGCGATCAGGGTGATGACCCCTTCCGGGTTGGGCGGACGACTGCCGCGGAAGGCAACGACCACGCCCTTGGGGCCCGCCTCAAGGCTTTCGATGCCCGCCTTCTTGCATAGCGCCTTGATCTCGGTGAGCTGAAGCAGATTTTCCACCTCCGCCGGCAGGGCGCCGAAACGGTCGATCAGTTCGGCTGCGAAGGCCTCGACCTCCGCCGTGTCGTTCATGGTGGCAAGCCTGCGGTAGAGGCTCATGCGCACGTTCAGGTCATGGACGTAGGATTCCGGAATCAGAACCGAGACACCGACATTGATCGTGGGCGACCAGCCCAGATCCAGCGGCGCGGAATCCTGCCCCACGCCCGCGCGCGCCATTTCGACCGCCTCTTCCAGCATCTGCTGGTAAAGCTCGACGCCGACTTCGCGGATATGGCCCGATTGCTGTTCGCCCAGAAGGTTGCCGGAGCCGCGAATATCCATGTCATGGCTGGCCAGTTGAAATCCTGCACCAAGGCTGTCGAGCATGCCGATCACCTCAAGCCTTTTCTGCGCCATGGATGTCAGCGGCAATGCGCCGTTCCATGTCAGGTATGCGAAAGCGCGCTGTTTGGAGCGTCCGACCCGGCCACGGATCTGGTACAGCTGCGCCAGCCCGAACATATCGGCGTTATAGACGATCAGTGTATTGGCGGTCGGCACGTCGAGGCCGGATTCGATGATGTTGGTGGCCATCAGCACTTCGTACTGGCGTTCGTAGAAGGCTGTCATGCGCGCCTCCAGCTCGCCGGGCGACAACTGGCCGTGGGCGGTGACGATTTTTACCTCGGGCACGAGTTCGCGCAGCTTTTCCTCCATCTCCTCCAGGTCCTTGATACGGGGGACCACGAAGAAAGACTGACCCCCGCGGTAATGTTCGCGCAAAATTGCCTCGCGGATAATCAGCGGATCGAACGGCATGACCGATGTGCGCACGGCCAGACGGTCCACCGGCGGGGTGGTGATGAGCGAGAGGTCGCGCACCCCTGACAGCGCCATCTGCAATGTGCGCGGAATCGGCGTCGCGGTCAGGGTCAGGACGTGCACGTCGCGCCGCAGGTCTTTGAGTTTTTCCTTCTGCTTCACGCCGAAATGCTGTTCTTCATCGACGATGACAAGGCCGAGATTGTTGAACTTGATGCTTTCGGCCAGCAAGGCGTGCGTACCGATGACGATATTGACGGTACCGTCGGCGATGCCCTGTTTGACCAGTTTGGCGTCCTTGGCGTTCACGAAACGGGACAGCTGCGCGATTTTTAACGGGAAGCCGGCAAAGCGGCGCGTGAAGTTTTCGGCGTGCTGGCGTGCCAGCAGCGTGGTGGGAACGACCACGGCCACCTGCCCCCCCGCCATGGCGGTGACGAAGCCCGCCCGCAGGGCCACTTCCGTCTTGCCAAACCCGACATCGCCGCAGACCAAGCGATCCATCGGGTGGTCGGTGTTCAAATCTTCCATCACATCCATGATGGCGCGCAATTGGTCATCGGTTTCCTGATACGGGAAACGGGACACAAATTCATCATAGATGCCGTCGCTGACATGCAGTTTTTCACTTCGTTGCATCATGCGGGCGGCGGCGATTTTCAGCAGTCCCTCCGCCATGCGCATCAAATCTTTCTTCACGCGGGCTTTGCGCGCCTGCCACCCCGCCCC
>CALBME010000161.1 GCA_937896295.1 uncultured Micavibrio sp.
GGTTGCGATCGATCCCAAGTCGACCCTGCCTGCCGTTGCCACCGATATCGATCGCCGTTACTGGCGCCGGGTGATTTTACCGGCGGCTGCACGCTTCATCGAAGGCATGGGGCAGGCGGTTGCACAGCGCGAACAGCAGATCACGGTCAATAACGGCACCACGGTTTCGTCCCAGGCCGACCTCAACACCCGCCAGGAAATTGCCGCCGGTCTTGCCGCCGGTACGCAGGAGCTGGGACAGGAACTGGACGACGAGGCCGACCGTACGCAGGTCATGATCAAGGTGCGGGCAGGGACGCCGATCGGCATTCTTTTCCTCGAGCCTGTGACCAAGGACGCCACGCCGCAGTAGATTACGGTTGAACCCCGGACTTTAGCCTGTTACCCGTACACATATATGAACGACCAGACGCATAACCAGCAGGACGACGATCTCGAAGGTTTCGATACTTTCGAGAACGAGACTTTGACCGACGACCAGATGATGGCCGACGAGCCGATCGACGATGCCGATTTTCAGGACATCTCGGACGAGGTCGATGCGGATGTATTCGGCGAGGGCGAGCCCGCACCGAAGCCTGCCAAGAAAACCAGCTGGTTCAATATCGGCGTTGCCGCCATCGCCATTCTGGTCGCCGGCGGACTTATTTTCATGAAGCTGGGGCCGACGCTTCTGGGCGGTGATGCCGCCAGCCCGTCCGCCGTTTCCGGTAATAACAGCGGCGCACCCGCGGTTGCGCTGAACAATAACAACAGCGCCAACACCAACAACGCGCAAGCCGCCGCACAGGCGGCGCTGGCCCCCAACGGCGCGGGCGCTGAAAACAGCCCAAGCCTTCTGGACTCGCCGGATCAGTACGCCAATCTGGGCACTCCCACCGCGCCGCTGCCTGCGGCACCGGTTGCCCCGCCGGTTTCCGGCGACGATCCGTTTGCCGGTGTTCCGGCCCAGCCTGCAGCACCGTCGGCTGTGCCTGCCGCGACACCTGATACGGCGCAATCTTCCGTGCCCATGCCCGCCCCGATCGCCCCGGCCCCCACGCTGGATACCCAGCCGCAACAGGCTGCCGCGCCCATGACCCCCGCGGCTACGGCACCGGCCCCGGTTGCTTCCGCGCCGATACAGACCGCCGCACCGATGGCGGATGACGGCACGCTTGCCACCAAGGTCAGCCAGCTGGAAACCCGCCTGAATGACATGGACAGCAAGCTGAACACGATTGCCAGCGCCCCCGCCGCCGATGATGGGCGCCTGAATGCGATCCAGACCTCGCTCGAGCGGCTGGAAACCCGGCTGGACGATATTGCCGCCCGCAAGACACCCGTGCGCGAGGCGTCGGCCCCTGCCGCCGCGGCCCCCGTCATTACGGGTACGGACGAACCGGCGCCAGTGGTCAAAAAGCAGGCCCCGCGCAAGGCTGCCAAGCCCAAAACAACCAAGTCCAATCAATGGGATGGTGCCTATAGCCCGGCGAAGGCGACACAGGCATCCACGGGTTCGGGCAAATGGGAACTGCGCGGCGCGATGCCGGGCCGCGCCACGCTGGCGCGTGGAAACGACATCCGCGAAGTCGGCGTGGGCGAGTCGGTTCCGGGCCTTGGTGAAATCACGGGCGTGGCCCAGATGGGTGGCCGCTGGATCGTCCAGGGTACGCAGGGCGCCGTCACCCAGTAGTCGCAGCGGGCTTTTCCCAAGGCCCTGCTTTGCGATTTACGTGGTTTCTTAACGGAAAATTAGCTAAAATTTTAGAGAATAAGATCGGGGAAAAAGAACCCGAACCGCTGCCTTTTTCCCAAAAACGGCGGAACGGGTATAAAAATGGGGTGTTGTTATGGGCCTTTTTGGTCTTCCTGACGGTAAATCGACGGCCGATAAAAATGCCGCGCGCACGCGCAGACGTGAAAACGGCGCGAAACTGTTCCGTTACAGCCACTTGCCGGGCATTTTTCCCCGTGTCCGCGCCATCAGCCAGAAATTCGGCCACTTCGCTTACATGCTGGCGCAGGTGTTTGCCTCGACCAAGCTTATTCCCGCCAATCACCCGATGCTCAACCCGGTCAATATCGGGCGCTTTGGCATTACCGATGTGATTGCGACCGCCGCGAACGGCCTCGTGCTCAAGCGCGAGAACATGGACCAGATTCTGGTTTTCTGTTCCGTCGTCATGGCGCTTCTGATGATCGTGGTGCAGGTGGCTGCGATCACGATTTACCAGTTCTTCGGCAGCGCACAGGCCGCCGACAGCTCCATGTTCCTGACGCCGAACCCGAGCACGGACGTCGTTTCCAAATTCCTGGGCCAGGTTTTTGGATTCCAGACGATCTTTCAATCCAGCGGCGCGGTCGAACAGCCTGGGCTTTACGCCATTCTGGGATTCTACAGCACCGCGATGATGGTCTTCGCGGTCCTGATCGTCGTTTACTATGTCATCACGGTCGTTGGTGAATCCGCGCAGACGGGCCAGCCCTTCGGCAAACGGTTCAACGGCCTGTGGGCCCCCATCCGCCTTGTGCTGGCGCTCGGCCTTCTTGTGCCGCTGGGCGGCGGCATCAACGCCGCGCAGTATCTTGTGCTTTACACGGCCAAGTTCGGCAGCGGCCTTGCCACGCAGGGCTGGATCACCTTCACCAAAAATTTTGCGAAGCCGGATGCGCTGATCTCGTCCATGTCGGCGGCGCCGGCGCAGGATGTCGCATCGCAGATTTTCGCGGCGGAAGCGTGCCGCACGGCGTTCAACATCGCGCATAAGGGTACGAACCCGGTTTATATCCGCGTCAACGCGGGCAATAAATCGGCGGTTGCCACGTTCGGCGCTGCGGATATCCAGTTCGCGCAGGCGCAGGGCGCAAGTTCGCTTGCCTATGTCTGGACCCGCCAGGCCCGCAGCAGCGATGCTGCCGCCCCCGCGGTCTGCGGTGCGGTCACAGTCCCGGTCAGGGCCGCGCCCAGCCGTGTGCAGTCCAACCAGATCATGAACCTGACCAATACGATGGTCGCTGGCCTGCAGAATGCGTATGTGCAGGCAATCGGGTCGATGGTCACCAGCCTGTCCGGCAGTGCCGAGGCACCGTTCACGGCCGATACCACCACGTTCAAGTTCGTGTGTTCGACCATGACGCTGAATGATTGCCGTACCGGCGCTTCAGCCCACCAGACGAATTCGGCAGCCGGTGCAAACGAAGCCGCCGCACGCGAACTGGCCAGCGCCATTGACCGCATGCAGGAGTCGATGAACAGCGCCCTGCAGAGCGTCAACGACGCGCTCAGGGGTGACAACCCGTATTACGACAGCATCCACCAGCAGATGCAGCGCGATGCGTCCGAACGGGGCTGGGGCACGGCGGGTATTTATTATCTTGAAATGGCCAAGTTCACGCAGATGGTGCTGGATACAGCATCGAACGCGGCGCCCACGCCGGGCCAGCGCGCGCGGCCGGAAGATTTCAACAATGCCGGGTTCTTCACCGGGCGTGCCGGCCGCGATGCCGACAGGCAGGTCAGAACATCGATGGAAAACGTTCCGGCGGTCATCAATACCGCGCTTGGACAGACCACCATCCAGCAGCAGTCGAACGCGGCCCAAAATTCGGTCCGGGACATTGCAAGCAATGCGGATATTTTATCCGATCCGCTGTTGTTCATGGCGCGCTGGCTGTTCGGCGATGCGTTTTTCATCATGTTCGATACGCCGACGCTGAATCCCATGGGCGCGCTGATCAATGGCGGTCAGTCGATTCTTCAGAAGACAAAAGACCTGTTCACCTATTACATCGTGGCGGTCGCGGGTTCGGTCCTTGGTACCGTGGGCAGTGCGGTCCTGGGCGGTCTTGGCGGCGCGGCCGCCGGTGCGGCAGCAACGTCTGCCACCGGGCCGGGTGCCATTCTGGGTGCCGGCGGCGGATTTTTTGTAGGCGCCGGTGTCGCAGCCGCGTTTGCCTCCATTGCCAAGGTGGCAGCCGGGGTGATCTGGTTCTTCATGCTGCTGGGTGCGGGTGCGGGTATCGTCCTGTTCTATCTCCTGCCGCTTTTGCCGTTTATGTATTTCTTCTTCTCGGTCGTGAACTGGGTGATCGAGGTGGCGGAGGCATTCGTTTCCATGCCGCTTTTCGCCCTGTCGCATCTGCGCATCGACGGGGAGGGGTTGCTGCCCCAGCGCGCGCTCGATAACTGGATCACGCTGTTTGGGATCCTGCTGCGCCCGCTGATGATCGTGATGGGTATGATCGTAGGCTCGCTCGTCTTCAACGCCGGTGCCTATTACCTGACATCGACGTTTAAATTTGCGATCTATGCCTATAACACCGACGCGCAAAATGCGGCCGGCGCCATGGATTTCACGAAGGTCGGCGGTTTTGGAATCATCACCTATATCCTGCTTTACGTGTACATGGTGTATCTGCTGGCCACGTCGAGCTTTAAGTTGATCGATCAAATTCCTGACAAGATGCTGCGCTGGATCGGCGGCCCGACCCCGTTCACGGGCGACCGTCCGGTCGATCTTGGGGCTATGCAGAATACTGCCCTTATGGGTTACATTGCAGCCAAGGATGGCGGCGGGGCGATCAACAATTCTATCAACCAGATTCAGCAAGGCATCGGCAATATGGGCAAAGGTGGCGGCAAGGGCCCGCCGGGCAAAGGTCCCACCGCCGGTTAAGACAACAGGTTTATCCCAGGAAAAAGCCGTGGCTGTCCGCCACGGCTTTTTTCATGCCTCCTTTTTATTTTGCCGTGTCCTGACCTGTGCCCGAGGCATAAAAAAAACCGCAGGGTTTTCATGCCCCGCGGTTTGATTTTCTAAAGCCCTGTGCCTTTAAACGCCCGGTGCCTTCGGCGCTATGGTGCGGGCGGGGCGCGGGATAGGCGGGATGGCCCCGCCGGCGCGTTCCGGTACGGGCACTTCAGCAACGTTCGCCTGACTGCCAGCCGCCATGAGCGGATCAACAGCGGACTGTTTAGGCTTGTTATAGTCTGTCAGCGACTGGCGCAGGCCGTCGGCAACATCTTTCAGTCCCATGTCTTCGAAGCTTTTCGCGGCGGCCTCGAGATGGGCTGCGCCTTTTTCCCTGATATGTTCGGCGGGCGTCTGGATTTTTTCGTCGTTCTCAAGAGTTTCTGTATGCGCTTTCAGTTCCCGCATGTCGGCTTTGACATCTTCCGGATCGAAAGCGTCAGGTTTTATCGGTTTTTGCTGTAACGCCGTTTTCGGATCGGTGCCAATCTGAAGCAGACGTGCGCCCAGTTTGGCACGACGTGTTGCGGCATAGAGCGATTCAATATCATTGCGCGTGTCGCTGCCTGACGCGTTGTAATCCGGCACCGTTGTCCCGGTTAATTTGTCCGCCAGGGTGCGCGTATCCGTACCAGCGATTTCATCAATGGTTATGGACGTCTTGGCTTCGGGCTGGTTAATGCTGGCGTGCGCGCTTCCCGGTTCCGCCGTTTCGCCTTCGACAGTCACGGGGGTGGCGTCAATACCGCGAACTGCGTCTTCCCCGCTAACGCTGGGCATGGACAGCGTCTTGCCGTTATGGTGATCAAGAAGCTGCTGAACGTCGATGCCCAGTTTTTCAAAGGCGCTGACGGCTGAGGGGCTGAGCTTGTCCATGGACAATTCACCAATGGCTTTTTCTCTGCCCCATGCGTTTTTCTCAAACAGATCCGGCTTGATATTCGCCAGCTTGCCCTGATGCAGGGCGCCCAGAATCATCAAATCGCGGCGGCGGGCATATTCCCCGTCGATGCCTTTCATTTTGGACGCGGCTTCGCCGATGAACTTACCCAGGCCGCTGCCGATGGAGTATTTCATCCGCTGCGGCAGGTTTTCATTCCCGGTGGGGTTCTGGCGCGCGCTCATGTAAATGCGGGCCATGTTGATGCTGTGCTCGGCGCCGAACTGTTCATTGGCGCCCATCTTCATGAACACTTTTTCGCCGTCGTCGCCGTACATGGAACCGGCAGCGTCTTTAAACACGACGATGGACCCGTGCACGAACTGTTCGCTGCCGTTCGTGTTTTCGCGGATGACGTCTTCGTTCATGAAGAGTTTGCGCAGGAAGGGTTTTTTCACCAGGCCTGCCTCTGTCAGCTGAAGGCGGAAAGCGCTGGCGTTGGGGTCATCGCGCAGCGGGTTGCCCAGCAGCAGCGATTGTTGTTCGTAAATCTGGTGCAGGACATGCTGTGCGCCCAAAGCCGGCGTGTTCTCGTCCTTCTTGAAGCTGTAGGCGCTATCCGGATCGATGAGGTCATCAACCGCGATGCCCTGCTGGGCCGCAAAGCTTTCGATGCCTGCGTGGAATTTCGGATCGCGTTCGTAGCCGCCGTAATACACGGCAAGCTGGCGCATGGTGTTGTAGTTCAGCGCGTAGAATTTTTCGTCGGTGACCTTGTGGACGTCACTGCCCGTGGCGTTGCCGTTCCCGACTTCGTTTTCGGGGCTGTAGCTGTACGGGGCGTAAATCGACTGAACGTTGGTCCAGTCGTATTTTTCGCGCGGGGTGGCAGCGGTTGCAGCAGCAGCTGCCGCGGCGGCAGAGGAGTCGGCGGGCGCGGCTTCAGACGGCGGGGTTTCGGCAGGGGAGTCCTGCGGCGGCGTGTCATCCGTGGGCGCGGTTTCGTCCGGGGGCGTGGCACCCAGCGTTTCGGCAGGCGCGGCGGGATCGGTTGCCGGTTCGCCGGCGGGTTTGCCGGCTTCGGTTTTTTGTCCTTCCGGTGTTTCTTCCGGACCTTCGGCCTGTTGCGGCTTGTCGGTGGCGGGTTGCTGCGCGTCCGCCTTTTTGTCGGTTTGGGCAGGTTGTGCGGGTGCGCCAGCCTCGAGCGTGCGCGGCTGTATCTTTTCGCCGCTCAGCGTCTGCGGAACCGCGCCGGCTTCCTTGATGACGTTGGTGCCGATATCGCCGAGACCGCTGTGCGCGAGAATGGGCGAGGGCGAACCCAGCGAGGCCTTGTAATTGGCGTAATACGTCGGGCCGTTCTGATCGATTGCCGCGTGCATATCCGACGTCAGACCGCCATCTGCGGTTACAGCGGTGGAGGGATCAACGACGGCTTCTTTCGCGTACCATTCGGCATAGGCCTTCGCGCGGGATTCGAGATCCTGTTCGCTGATCGTTTCGCCGGGAGCGATGGTCTGCCAGTTTTGCTGAAAGTGGGTCTGGAGCGCCGCAACAAGACGGGCCTTAATCTCGATCGTATCCGCAGCCATTACACACCTTTGTTTTTAAAAGCGCTTTTGCCCTTTTCGGGCACTCTCTTTATACAACAGAGCGCTTAAGTTTTCCCTAAAATGCCGAATGCTTAATTATATAACCAAAACAGCGCGGAAACTCAAGTTTCGCGCGCTGTTTTTGAAGAATGTGTTAACGAAAGGTTACTTCTGAACGTCGGATGTGCCGCCCTTTTTCAGGTAATCGATCAGCGCCTGAAAGGTGCCGCCGCCCTGTTCGACAACGCTGGCAAAGTCATTGCGCTGGGTCACGGCCATGGACACGCCTTCGACCATGACATCGATCACGCGGGGGCCTGCGCCCTTGTTGCGGACGCGCCAGTCGACGGAAACAGGGGCGCTGTTGCCTTTCACGACGGACGAGACGACGGCGTCGCCGGATTCGTCCACGCGGTTGCCGGTGACGGAAAATGTCTGGCCCGAGTAGTTGTTGAAACGGTGCGTATAGACGTTGATGACCATTTTTTCATACAGCGACTGGTATTCCGCCTGCTGCGCCGGGGTGGCCTGGCGCCAGTAGCGGCCAGCGGCAAATTTGCCGATGGTGGCCATGTCGAAATTCTGTGACAGGATCTGGCGGAACAGCGCCTTTTTCTTATCGGCGCTCATCGACGTGTCGGCGATGGCATCCATGGCGGTCTTGCCGAGGTTTTCGATCATGCCCTGCGCGGCGGTGCCGGAGGTGGCGGCGACCTGCTGGATATTGCTGTTCGCGCTGACTGCGGCCGCGTCGGAGAGGGCAGGCATTTCAATGGCCTGCGCGATCGGCGCGGTGGTGACGGTCAGTGCGACCGCAATGGTGAAAACTTTAAAGCGCATTTTCATACCTGTAATCCTCGCAAGTCATTGGGGCCGCTTTAAGGCGGCCCCGTGAAATTTTGTCTGTATTCTTTATAAGTGAAGCGGTTCAGCAATCAAGGCGTAAACACATGTTTTTACGGCTTTTTCGCGTCAGCTTACTCCATCGTGGGCAGGACGGCCTTTTTGCCGGTGGCGTCGTTGATCAGCGTATTGCGGCGCTGGAGGTAGACGCTTTGCAGGCTGGTGTACAGGTCGCCCGAGTTGCGGCGCAGGTCATCCATGGTGTTGCGGTATTTGTGCTTGGTATCCAGCAGGGTCAGGCCCGCGCGGGTCCATTGCAGTCCGCCCTTGTCGTTGTTGGCGGCGTACCAGTACAGCGGATCCATGGCGACGTCGCCGACATAGCCGACGGAGTCACGCAAGGTGGAGGGGCCCAAAATCGGCCAGACAACATACGGGCCGTTCGGAACGCCCCAGACGGCCAGCGTCTGGCCGAAATCTTCGGGCGGGTTGGTGATGCCGGAATTGCCAGCCTGATCGACAAGGCCGCCCGCACCGACAAGGGTGTTGATGGCAAAGCGGGTTACGACCTTGCCGGCGCCTTCAAGGTCGCCCTGCAGAAGTTCGTTGGCCAGATAGACAGGCGATTTCACGTTTTCGAGCACGTTGTGCACGCCGTCGCGCGCCACCTGCGGCACCACGGTGCGGTAGGCGGTATCGATCGGATTGAAAAAGATTTTATCAAGGAATTCGTTGAGCGAGAGCATCGCCTTGTTGAACGGCTTCAGCGGGTCGCTGATGGTCGTGGTGTCGGCATTGACCGGGTCCTGGCGGTAGGTGGCGCAGGCCGAAAGAGACAGGGACAGGGCGAGCGTGAGGACGGCGCCGGAAATTTTACGAAATGCGGACATTTAAGACCCCTTGTGGCGGGGCGCTATGCCCCTGAAAACATTAAAACTGATGGGGTTTAACAACCCCTTAATATCTAACGATACTGTTAAGAATTTTGTCCCTTTGGTCAATTCATCCGAAGATGGTTTTTTCCGCACTGTTGCAGAAATGCGACTCTGCGGGATCTGGTCCGTCCGTCTAGCCATCTTCCGTGTTCAGAAGCCAGGTGATGGACCCCAGCAGGACGATGATGGCGGTCGACCATGCGGACAGGATGACCGGCAGCTGGTGGGTGCCGCCCATGGCTTTGAGGAAGCTGGACAGGAAGAAGACCATGAAGCCCGCCCCCATGCCGGTCACGACCATGAACAGGGCGCGCTGAAAGCGCGGGGGGCGCAAGGATACCGTCGCCGCCAGCAGGATCATGGACGCCAGCAGCAAAGGCTGGGCCAGAAGGGACTGGTAATAGACCTGCATCGGGGCCGTTTCCAACCCGGTGTCGTGCAGGTTCTCGATAAAGGCGGGAAGCTTCCAGAAAGAAATGGTATCCGGGTCGGAAAAGCTTTCCTGGATGTCGCTGATATTGAGGTCGGTGGAAATAGTGTACAGCGCCTGTCTTTCCTCCGGCGCGCCGGGTTCGCGGATGACCGCGTTGTGGAAGGCCCAGCGCCCGTCTTTCAGGTCTGCCGAGTCCGCATCGAGGCGGCGGGTATGATTGCCGATTTCATCATAAAAAAGCGCCATCACCCCGCGCAGCGACCAGTCGGACAATTCCACGCTGGATGCATGCAGGATGACCTCGCCGCTGGGGTCGCCTTCGCGCAGCCACAGCCCCTGCTGCGTCAGGGTCAGAAGCTTGCGGTGCTGGCCGAGGTTTTCAGACTCCATGGATTTATAACGTTCCAGCAGCTGCGCTGAAATCGGGTGCAGCACCATGATGTGAAGAAAGCCGATGGTGATGGCGGCGCTGACCAGTGGTGCCACGAATTGCCACGCGGAATAGCCGGCGGCGCGCATGGCGGTCAGTTCATGACGGCGGGCCAGCCACCAGAAGCACGCCATCGCCGCGAACAGGACAGCGAACGGCAATAATACCTGGGCCGTTTCGGGCAGTTTGTAGAGCGACATTTCCAGCACCATGCCGAGCGTCACGTCATCGACCTTGGCGGCGCGGCGCAGCAGTTCCAGCGTGTCGAAAATATAGACGATGCCGCACATGCCCGCGAACATCATCACGAACATCTTTAAAAAAAGGCCGGCAAGGTACCGTGAAAGCAATGTGGGTGCGCGCATCTTTTTCTTCAGGCCCCTGTGTTTCTGTATCGGCTGATGACGCGGTGGCCATGTGCGATCAGGCGTTCGCCGCTGGCGCTCAGCAGGAAAAGCGTCGTCAAAATCGGCAGGATCGCGAGCACGTAGAGAAATGCGCAGGCCAGCGGAGATTTTTTGGCGAGCGAGAAAACAAACAGGTAAGCGCCCTGCAGAAAAAGACCGCCTACCGCGCCCGCCGTTACCAGCGGCACATTACCCGACCGCGAAAACGGTCCGATCAGCAGGCAGCCCGCCGCGATCATGGCAAACGAAATCATCAGGAACGGGGTGGAAAGGCGGCGGTGCAGTTCGGCGCGGAACTGCGCGCGCTGGCTGTCATTGGAATTGGCGCCGGGATGGATCAGTTCCCGCAAAGTCCGCTCGTCCGATTCACGCCAGCGCTCGCCCACTTCCTTTTCGCTGTTGGGAATGTCGAGCGTGTACTGATTGAAATCGAGGCGCGAGAATTTGCCGGTCGCAGGGTCGAGTTCCTGACGCGATCCATCATAGACGATGATCTTTTGTCCGTCCTTTTCGCTGACGATGTTGCCGGAACGCGCCACGACCGTAATGGCAGGTCCGCCTTTTGCAACGTTTCGCGTGTCGTGCACCATCAGGCCGACGAGGCGTCCGTCCTGCGCCTGCTGGCGGACATAGGCGGTCAGATCGGAGCCCACCGTATTGAAAATACCGTCGCGGAACAGCAGGTGCGCATACTGGGCGCGGATTTCCTTGCGCATGGTCTGCATCTGCGCGACGCCCGTCGGGGAAACCCACAGCGACATGACCAGTAATATCAGGCCGAATATAATGCCCGATGTCAGAACGGGCCGGGCGAGACGAAAAGGCGATGCGCCGGATGCGCGTAAAACCACCATTTCGGAATCAATCGTCAGCCGGTGAAAGACGAACAGTGTGGCGATCAGGACCGAGGCAGGCATCACCGCCTCGAGGAAGCGGGGAAAGGACAGGGCCATCAGGGCCAGAAAATCCGGGCCGCTGGCGTTGGAACGGATGACCAGTTCGATCAGGCGCAGCGACTGGGTCAGCAGGATCACCATCGACAGGCCGACAGAGACAACGCAGGTCGATACCGCGAGCTGGCGCAGCATGTATCTGTCGTAAACCTTAAACATTGACGGCTTTCACAGAGGTTCTATCCTTTGCGCATCTCTTTATATCAACAGGACGGAATTATGAAGATCAGCTTTTCCAATGCCGCACCCAAGGCCCAGACAGATTTGTACGTGATCGCCGTTGCGCAAGGGGCGCAAGGCAAAATCAAGGGCCGCTATGCCAAGTTTGCGCGCGCCATCCTGTCTGCCAACCCGGATTTCAAGGGCGAGGCCGGTTCGATTGCCGTGGGCGTGGTCCCGGGCTTCAAGTTCAAGCGTCTGGCGCTGCTGGGGCTGGGCAGTGACATGAGCCAGCTGGCTCTGGAAACCGCGGGCGGAAAACTGGTGGCGGCCATCAAGATCGCCAAGACCGTTTTTGTCGATACATCTGAGGTGAAGGGCTTTACCGCCAGCGGTATTGCCGCGCTGGCGTCGGGTGCGCATCTGCGGGCTTATGAATTCCGCCTTTACCGTACCAAAGAGAAAAAATCATCCATTCCGGTGAGTGTCACCTTTGGGGGCGGAACCGATGCCCAGCGGGCCTATCAGCCTTTGGCACAGGCGGCAGAGGCCGTGCACTGGGCGCGCGACCTGGTGAACGAGCCGTCCAACGTTCTTTATCCTGAAAGCTTTGCCAAGCGTGTTGTCGATAAACTTAAACCTTTTGGGGTTAAGGTGACGGTGCTGAACGACAAGGCCCTGGAAGAGAAGGGTTTCGGCGCCATGATGGCGGTTGGCAAGGCTGCTGAAAACAAACCCAGACTGGTTTTGATGGAGTATAAAGGAGAGGGTGCGCCGACAGGCAAGCCCGTGGCACTGGTCGGTAAGGGCATCACCTTCGACTCGGGTGGTTATTCGATCAAGCCTTCCGATGGCATGATCGAGATGAAATGCGACATGGCAGGTGCGGCCGCGGTTGCCGGCGCCATGATGACGCTGGCTTCGGGCAAAGCCCCGGTTCATGTCGTGGCGGCACTGGCCATGGCCGAGAACATGATATCGGATGAAGGCTATAAGCCGTCCGACGTTCTGACGTCGCTTTCGGGTCAGACGATCGAGGTGACGAACACGGACGCGGAAGGACGTCTGGTCCTGTGTGATACGCTGTGGTATGTGCAGGAGACGTACAAGCCCCGCGCCTGTGTCAACATCGCCACGCTGACAGGGGCCGCGCTTGTGGCGCTGGGCGAAGAGTATGCCGCTATTTTCGCCAATGACGATGCGCTGTGGTCCGCCCTTGAACAGTCGTCCAAAGCCACAGGTGACAAGGCGTGGCGCCTGCCGCTGGACCCGGCCTTTGTACGTGCCATGGATTCCAATATTGCCGACATGAAAAACGCGTCTTCCACCCGCTATGGCGGTTCCTGTACGGGTGCCGGATTCTTAAGCCGTTTCATACAGAAAGGCGTCAAATGGGCCCATGTGGACATGGCCCCCACCATGGTGACGCATACGGACCAGGCGCTGTGCCCGAAAGGTGCCACCGGTTATGGTGTACGCCTATTGGCGGAGTGGGCCAAGACGGCTTGATGCATGGCAGAGATCCGCTTTTATCACCTGCAGCGTACGTCTGAAGATGCCGCCCTGCCGCAGATCGCCCTCAAGGCGTGGCAGGCCGGTCACAAGGTCGTCGTGAAATGTACCGATACGGATCATGTCGAACGTCTGAACAACGCTTTGTGGACCTTCCGGCCCGAGGTGTTTCTGCCCCATGGGTCAAAGGCGGATGGCGCGGGTGTACGTCAGCCCGTCTGGCTGACCGATGCGGACGACAACCCGAACGGTGCCAGGACCCTGATTGTCGGTACCGGCGCGGTTTCAGAACAGGTGGGTGCTTATGACCTCTCCTGTATCATGCTGAACGGCAATGAGGCGGCGCAGGTTGAAGCCGCCCGGTCGCTATGGAAAGTTTATAAAGATGCGGGCCATACCGTATCGTACTGGCAGCAGGGCGAGCAAGGCTGGGAAAAGAAAGCGTGATCAGTCACGCGTGATCAGCAGTCCGATATCGATATAATGCTGAACTGAATCGGTGAGCGAAGTGCCGTAGAGGGTTGCGACCTCCTTATTCTGCACTTTCACCGTCGTGTTGTTGTTCGCGGTCACAAGCTGAATATACGACGCGACGGGGTCGTTGGCCCCTTCCAACAGCCCTGACAGGTCCAGGCGGTCGCCTTCAGCGGCGGAAAAGTCGTAAATTCCGGTATTTTGACCGTTATTCTGGCCAAAAATGAAGGTATCCGCCCCTGTCCCTCCTAAAATATGGCCGCCTTGCGTGCCTTGTGCGGTGAAAACGTCATTACCTGCCCCCAAATCGATGTCATAGGCCAGATAATCAGACCGATCCGTGATGGTAACGCGGTCATTTCCTGCCCCTGTATGGGCGGTGAGGGTACGTTCCTGTGCCGGGGCGTGGCGATCGATGAGGAAGGCCAGAAAATCCACCGTATCATCGCCGCTGCCCGTCTGGATGAAGCCGCGCTGGCCGCCGGCGATTTCGATCGAGGTTGCGTGGCTGCCGTCCGCCACCAGCGTCACCTGGCCAAAACCGCGCAGGGTCAGGTGCAGGCCGTCATCCATGCGCATGGATACGGCGTTCAGGTTTGCGCCCGCATTGTTGGTCAGGGTCAGATGGTCGAATTCCCGTTCGGAGAGCAGGACAATACCCTGACCGCCGACATTCAGGTCCTGCGCGGTAAAGGCGTCGTTGCCGGCGGTGGCTGAATGACGCTGTGCCACCCCGGCAGCGCCATGGACGAAGTAGATGACGTCGGTCAGCGTGCCGGAGCGGGAGGCCGCCGCGATGCCGGGCATGTCGTAAGACATACCGGCAAAGCTGAACCGTTCGATGTTCTTAAGGCGCGTGATGGTGCCGTCGTCCAGGGAGGTCAGGGTGATGTCGCCCGTGCCGTTCACGCTGACGGATGCGTTGAATACCTGATCCGAAAGGTAGGTGTCCGTCCCGGTGCCGCCGTCTATCACGTCGTTGCCGCCGCTGGCCCTGATCGTATCATTGCCGCGGCCCGAGACGATTGTGTTGTCGCCCGCGTTGCCCGCAAGAAAATCGGCACCGTCACCCGTATACAGATTTTCGATACCCGCCTGCAGCGTATGGGAAAGGCCCCGGGTGATGGCGGCCGCGTTGATCGTATCGTTGCCGCCGTCGTCGTCGACGGGGCGGATCAGGCCGGTGTTTTCATCGGTGTAGATGTAGGTATCGTCGGCAGATGGCGTATCGCCCAGCGCGTGCAATGTCCATGCATTCAGCGACCCCGCGATGCCTGCGACCGTATCTGTGATCTGCAATGTCCATGTGCCGCGGGCGTTTTCGCCCCAGCTTGCGACCGTGGAAAAGGTGAAGGTCGGAAACTCAATCGCCATGGGCGCGTGGTCGGCCAATATGCTTTGCGTCCCATCGGGAGAGATCAGCACGATGCGCAGCTGCGCGGCGTTGGCGTGGGTGATGTCGATTGTCACCTCGACATGATCGACGATTAGGTCCTGCGTGATGGTCAGGAAGGATGCGACCGTGCCGGTATCGGGAATGGCAACAGACGTATTGGCCGTCTGCGTCAGCGTGACCTGATTGTCGTAGGTGTGGGAGAGCATCCATGTTTCAGCAAGGCGCACGGCTGCATGCGCATCCGTCATGCCGAAGCCGTAGAGGTGGGAATAATGAAGGCCGCCGCCATTCCAGTTATTGGCGCCGTTGACCTGCCATTCCCCGCCCGTGCCTGTCTTACGCGCGCTGTAGGCGAGAATTTCCTGTACGTCGCGGTAACCCAGTTCAAGGTTTGCCTGAAGCATCAGGGCCACGACACCGGATACCATGGGCGCTGCAAAGCTGGTGCCGACGCCGTTGATGTAGTCACCGGGCACGGTGCCTGCACTGCCCGTCGCGTCGAGGGTCAGGACGCCGGCGCCCGGCGCCGAGACAAGGATGGATGCGCCCGGGTTGCTGAAGGCAGAGTGATTGCCAAGGGAATCCACCGAGGCAACCGTGATGGCGTAGGGCGCGTTCTGGGCGTTGTGGTAATTCGTGTTGTCGCCGCTGAGCGCGCTGTTGCCGGCGGAAAAAACGATCACCGACCCGAGCCCGCCGCGCCCGAGCCGCGCGGCGTCGATCAGCGCGGTACGGAACGACGCAAAATAGGACGCGGTAAAGATATCGCTGAAGGGTTCAACATAACCCCAGGAATTGTTGATGATGTCGGCAGCGCGCGCACGCTGAAAGGCGGATGCGAACATGTCTTCGGTGCCGTCATCGCCGAAGGAAATGCGCAGGCCCATCAGGCCGGCCCCATAGGCAATGCCCACAATGCCCGATGCATTGGCGGCGGCGCCCAGAATGCCTGCAACGGCGGTGCCGTGGTATTGACCGGCGGCGGGGCGGATATCGGAATCGCCGTCCTTCAGGTCGTAGGAAAGATGCGCGTCAAAGCGGCCTGCAAGGTCGGGATGCGCAGTGTCAAACCCGTCATCGATCAGGGCGATGGTAATGCCCGCGCCATTATAATCGGGCCATATGCCGGTGATGTTGAGGTCCGGGCCGGGGTTGTTGGTCACATACCACTGTGATGTCAGCAGCGGATCGGCGGGGGGAATGAATGCGGCCATGGCGCGAATTCTCCCGCTTCGGGGTGTTTATGGCTACTCTTTTTTCGCGCGGACCAGCCTGCCGCCCAAAGTCGGGCTATGGCAGCCGGTGGTGCCCGGCACGCTTAAGGGCAGGCCACGCCATGACCGCACGGCCAGCCATGCGAAACCTTCCGCCTCGATAAAATCGCCGGGCCATCCCAGCTGTTCGGGTTTCAGGACGGCGGCGTAGCGGCCCAGCCCTTCCAGCATGGCCATGTTTTTACGGCCGCCGCCCACCACGACCAGCATACGCGCCGGTGCGGGCATGAGGTCGAGCGCGCGTTTGACCGACTCAACCGTGAATGCGGCCAGGGTGGCGGCGCCGTCCTCGACCGACAGGTCGTCGACCGTGCAGCCGATGAAATCATTCCGGTCCAGTGATTTCGGGGCGGGGGCGCTGAAATACGGATGGTCCAGCCAGCGTTCGATGCGGGCCATGTCGGCCTTGCCGCGCAGCGCCGTATCGCCGTTTTCATCAAACGCCTTGCCGGTTTTTTTCAGCATCCAGTCATCGAGCAGGGCGTTGCCCGGGCCCGTGTCGCAGGCGAAGACGTCTTTCTGGTCCATCCATGTGATGTTGCCCACGCCGCCGATATTGAGGACGCAGACGGGGAAATCGAGTTTCGCCTGATGCGCCAGCGCCTGATGGTACAGGGGCAGAAGCGGTGCACCCTGACCGCCGTTTTTGACGTCATTGGTACGAAAATCATGGATGACATGCGTGCCGGTCGCGTCTGCCAGATGGTCGGCGTTGCCGATCTGCCATGTGCGGCCCTTGGCCGGATCGTGAAAGATGGTCTGGCCGTGAAAGCCGATCAGGTCGATGGGGAAGCTGTGGCGTTCGCGGAATTCGTCGACGGCCTTAATGTGCCAGTCGGTGACCAGTTTTTCAGCCTCCGCCACGCGGCCGTCGAAATCGACCTCACACCCCAGGGCCTTGCGGATTGCCGCCCGGACATAGTCGGGATAGGCCAGAAAGCTGTGGCCCAGGCGTTTACCTGCCGAAACGCCGTCGGTTTCCAGCAGGCTGACATCGACGCCGTCCATCGACGTGCCCGACATCAGCCCCAAAGCGGTCATTGTGTTTGCCATGCCTAGATTTTCTGCTATTCCAAAGGGATGAGCAAATACAAATCCGAATTTTTGAATGTTTTGACCGAGCGCGGCTTCATCCACCAGATGTCCGACGCGCAGGGGCTTGATGCGCTGTTCGCAAAGGAAACCGTTTCGGCCTATATCGGTTTCGACCCCACCGCGCCCAGCCTGCATGCCGGATCGCTGATCCAGATCATGATGCTGTCATGGATGCAGAAGACCGGTCACAAACCGGTCGCCCTGATGGGCGGCGGCACGGGCATGGTGGGCGACCCGTCCTTCAAGGACGAGGCGCGCAAGCTGATGACCGCCGACACGATCGCGTCGAACCTGGCCGGGATCAAACGCATTTTTTCCAAGTACATCACTTTCGGTGACGGCAAAACCGACGGCGTGATGGTCAATAACGCCGACTGGCTGCTGCCGCTCAACTATCTCGAATTCCTGCGCGATGTGGGACAGTATTTTTCGGTCAACCGCATGCTGTCGTTTGAGTCGGTCAAGCAGCGCCTCGACCGTGAGCAGTCGCTTTCGTTTCTTGAGTTCAACTACATGATCCTGCAGGCCTATGATTTCGTAGAGCTGAACAAGCGTTACGGTGTGCGCCTGCAGATGGGCGGTTCGGACCAGTGGGGTAACATCATCAACGGCATCGACCTTGGTCACCGCATGGCGACGCCACAGCTTTATGCGCTGACATCGCCACTGTTGACGACATCGTCGGGCGGCAAGATGGGCAAGACCGCGCAGGGGGCTGTGTGGCTGAACGCGGAAGCGTTGCCTGCCTATGATTACTGGCAATACTGGCGCAATACCGAAGACGCCGATGTCGGCCGTTTCCTGAAACTGTATACCTTCCTGCCGATGGACGAGATTGCCCGTCTGGAAGCGCTGGGCGGAGCGGAGATCAACGAAGCCAAGAAAATTCTGGCAACCGAAGTCACGCGGCTGTGCCATGGCGATGACGCAGCCAAGGCCGCAGAAGAAACCGCACGCACCGTATTTGAGCAGGGTGGTGCGGGCGGAGACCTGCCGGTTGTGACCATCCCGCAGGCCGAGCTGGAGGCGGGCATCGCACTGATCGACCTTCTGGTGCGGGTGTCGTTTGCGTCGTCCAAGGGGGAGGCCCGGCGCCTGATCCAAAGCGGGGGCGCCTATGTCAACGATGCCAAGATCGAGGGCGATACCCACAAATGCACGGCTGGTGACCTTGGGGCCAACGGGGCGATCAAGATATCTTCCGGTAAGAAAAAGCACGCTTTGGTGCGTCCGGCGTGAAATTTTGACATAATCTGTCCGTTTGGCTAGGTTTGGGGTCATGCACATCGAACCGATCACATCCCTGAAAAACGCCGAAGCCATTCTGGCGTCGCGCGCCTTCAACGAGGCGGTGAAAGCCGCCACCCGTTTCGTGCGCGAGATTCCGATATGGCGGCCTGAGGTCACCATCTCAGCCACCGACGATCATCATGTACGCCTTGAGGTCACACGACTGTTGTTGCCGTGGGAACTGACGCGGATTTTCGACGAGGTCGGCGCGCGCGTGAAGGATGACGTTTCTGGGATTATCCAGTATGCCAATGACCGCGACGTCAAAGAAACGCGCCTGGAAATGCGCATGTCTGCCGCCGCATTCATGCGCGCGTTCACCCCAGCGGAATACCGCGGGTGGGATGATCGTAAGAAATGGTACGAGAAACTGGGTCTCGATAAAATCCGCTGGGAAAAATTCCGTGACCTGCCGGCATCACTTGCCGGATGCAGACCATTCTAAGACAGCCATACGGACAGGTACGCCGAGTGCGGTTTGCTGCAGGATCAGCGAGCGGCGCGGATCGTCCGCCACTTCATCGCTGATTTCCACGCCGCGGTTCATGGGGCCCGGATGCATCACATAGACATCGGGTCGGGCCAGTGCGAGACGTTCCGGCGTCAGGCCGTAGGTTTTAAAATAGGCTGAGTCCGAGTCAATCAACCCCGTTTGCATGCGTTCTTTCTGAAGGCGGAGCATCATGATGATGTCGGCGCCTTCTATGCCTTCCTCGACAGTTGCGCAGCGCTGCGCATCGGCAAATTCCTTTTCCTGCGGCATCAACATGGGGGGCGCCACGATGCGCACCTTTGCGCCCAGACGCGTGAGCAGTACGTAATTGGACCGGGCCACGCGGCTATGGGCGATATCGCCGCAGATGGCGATGGTCAGGCCGTTGATGTGGCCCTTGATGCGCTGAATGGTGACGGCGTCCAGAAGTGCCTGCGTCGGATGCGCGCGCCACGAGTCGCCGCCGTTCACGACAGGGCATTTGAAAATGCCGGCGGCAAAACGCGGTGCATTATATTCAGAATGACGCAAGATCACGCCATCCGGGCGCATAGCCGCAAGGTTGGCGAGCGTGTCGTAATAGCTTTCATTTTTTTTGAGTGAGGACGTGCTGGTCGAAAAATTGATGACATCGGCGCCGAGACGCTTGGCTGCCAGTTCGAAGCTCATACGGGTGCGGGTCGATTCCTCAAAAAAGAGGGAGAAGAAAATTTTCCCCTCAAGGATGCGGTCGATTTTCTTTCCCTTTTCCAGGCGATCGGCCCAGTAGCCGGCGCGGTCCATCAGTTTTTCGGGCACGCCGTGGCCAAGGGATTCGATGTCGAGGACGTGGTTTGTCATTTTTTCAAAATCTCCTCGTTATGCTGGCCGGCCAAAGGCGGGCTCAGGCGATAGGTCACCGGCGTGGCCGATAATTTTAAGGGCGATCCCACAAGATGAATGGGTTCGGCACTTAAGGGGTGGTCCATATCGATCACCATCTGGCGTGCTTTTACCTGATCCATGCGCAGAGCGTCCAGCATGGAATTGACCGGGCCGCAGGGCACGCCGTGGGCCATGAGCCCCGAAATCCAGTGTCCGCGCGATTTCTGGCGGATCAGGTCGGCCAGCATGGCGGTCAGGATGTCGCGGTGCCTGACCCGTTCGGCATTGGTTTCAAACCGTTTGTCCGTGGCCCATTCCGGCTTGCCTGCAAAGCGGCAGAGTTTTTCAAACTGCGCGTCATTGCCCACGGCTACGATGATCCAGCCATCCGACGCCTCGAATGCGTTGTAGGGGACGATCGTGGTATGGGCGTTGCCGACGCGGGGCGGGTTTTGCCCGGAGGTGAGCGCGTACTGGGCGATATTGGTCATCATCGCAAGGGCCGAGTCCAGCAGCGCAATATCTATATGCTGTCCTTTTCCGGTGGTCTCGCGCGCGCGCAGGGCCGCCAGAATGCCAATCGCGGCGTTCTGACCCGTGATGTAGTCGACAATGGCGACTGATGCCTTGCTTGGCCCGCGGTCAATCGCGCCGGTCAGGCTCATGAAGCCGGATAGGCCCTGAACGATAAAATCATAACCGGGTTCATCGGCCATGGGGCCTGTGTGCCCAAAGCCAGTGATCGAACAATAGACCAGCTTCGGATATCTGTTTTTCAGCTGTGCATAGGACAGGCCGTATTTATCGAGGCCGCCGGTCTTGAAGTTTTCAATCAGCACGTCCGCGGTCTGCAGCAGGTGATGAAGCTGTTCGCGCTGTGCTTCGTCACCAAGATCGATGGTCACCGATTTCTTGTTGCGGTTGGCGCTTAAGTAATAGGCGCTTTCAGTTGTTTCGTTGCCATCCCTGTCTTTCAGGAAGGGCGGGCCCCAGCCGCGCGTGTCATCGCCGCGGCCCGGATGTTCGATCTTGATGACGTCTGCACCAAGATCGCCCAGGGTCTGCGTGCAGACCGGGCCCGCTAACACGCGGGAGAGGTCGACGATACGAATGCCGTGCAGTGGTCCGTCGGTCATGCGCCACCAAAGAGATGCAGATCACCTGCAAAACGTATACAGGCCACAACCAGGATACCGGCGCAAAAACCGGGACCGGCAGGAATGGTCATTTCGCGGAACGTATCGGTCGAACCCTTTTTCATGCGCCGCCATGCGAGAACGCCCAGACCATGCGCGACGCCCGCAAAAGCGCCGACGCACAGGGCGACGACGATGCCCTCAATACCAAGCCAGATACCGGCTGCGGCCATCAGCTTGACGTCGCCCAGACCCATGGTTTCGAAGCCGTACATGCGGTTGGCGACGGCGCGGACCAGCGCCAGTGCGCCACCGCCCATCAGGCAGCCTGCCGCCGCATCCACCCATGATCCGGCATATGGATAGGCGGCATAGCGAAAAAGCAGGCCGGTGACGGCCAGTGCAAGGGTGAGTTCATCGGGAAGAAGGCGCAGCTTCACATCGATGGCGGACAGCCATACAAGAAAAAGCAGGCCAAAAACCAAAAGGACAAGAACGGCAAGGGAAGGCCAGAACAGCATTCCCCAAGGCTAGGTCTTCACGGCGGGGCGGACAAGCGCAATTCGGAGGCGATCATGCCGCGACGCGCCCGCGGTTGAGTTTGGGCAGCAGGGGGTGCCAGTTGGCGGTGGTGGCTATGGCGTATTGCTGGATGATGCGTTCGGCGTCCGGCAGGATCATGTGAATGCCGGCGGCGTTCAGTTCATCGGTCAGCCACGCGGTGTCCGGGTTTTCCATGACTTTTGCATGATCCATCGCCAGCATTTCCGACGCGCCCGCGGCGGTCGTGTAATAAATTTCAAAGCGGCGGTTATGGCCGATGCGCCACTGAAGTTCGGCAACACGGCCCGAGCGTTTGTAGAGGGCTTCGGTGCTGTAAAGCTGGGAGCGGAGGGAGGCGAGCGTGTGTGTGTCCATGTTTCAACTTTACATAAACTTGAGCGTCCAAACAATCTGGCCAGAGGGCATAGGCCAAAGGTCTAGGAAGGGGTCGCCCATGCCCCAAGCGTTAAGAGAAGGTTTATAAAACGGGCGCATAGTGGAGTCATGAAACATGGGTGGGGGCGTTTGACCTGCGCGTGGGGTTTGGTAGGTTAAGAGTTGATTCGACAGTACAATTTTCAAAAGACGATACCGATGGCCAAAAAAGAAGACGAGATCCTCAGATACGACCGGATGGTCGAGCGTGCCCTGCGCAGCGTTGTGCGCGAAGCGGTGAGGGAAGTCATCAAGGACGGTCTTGCGGGCGACCACCATTTCTACATCACCTTTCTGACCGATTATCCGGGCGTCAAAATTCCTGATTACCTGCGCGAGCGGTATCCCGGCGAAATGACCATCGTTCTGCAGTACCAGTTCTATGACCTGGAGGTGGACGACGACCACATGGGCGTCACCCTGTCGTTCAACAATGTGCCCGAACGGCTGGAAATTCCCCTGCCGTCCATCACCATTTTCGCCGATCCGTCCGTTAATTTCGCGCTGCAGTTCCAGCCGCTGGAGGCGACGGAAAAAGGCGATGGCGACAAGCCGAAGGGCAAGAAATCCAAGACCAAGACAGAAGATTCCGACAAGGATGACGCCGTCCCTGCCAAGACGGGTGAAGTGGTCAGCCTCGACCAGTTCCGTAAAAAATAATGACAACGCCGTGGTCTACAGATCCTGCGGCCGGGCCTTACCCGGTCCGCATCGATCGCGGTGAATGGGCGGACGCGGTGCGCGCGCGCATCGTGCCGTATAAAATCTATCGTCCCGAAATGCTGGTTGACGCGGCTTATCCCGTCGTCATCTGGTCGCACGGCCTGGGCGGCACGCGCGACGGGGCCGGTTTTCTCGGCCGTTATCTGGCCAGTCACGGTTACATTCACGTCCACATACAGCATGACGGCACGGACGACTCGCTGTGGCGCGGGATGCCGGGGCATCCATGGGACAATATCCGCAACCAGACCATTCCATGGGAAACGGTGCGCAACCGTTATCTCGACGCATCGTTCGCAGTCGACCAGTTGCAGGAAATGAACAAGGCCGACGCATTCTACGCCGGTAAAATGGATTTTACGCGGCTTGGCATGTCGGGACATTCATTCGGCGCGCTGACCACGCAGGTCATGTGCGGCCAGCTTGCAGGCCGCGATACGCCCGAGGATCTGCATGACGACCGTTTCATCACCGGTATCCTGTATAGTCCGGTGCCGGCGTTCCGCCACCAGATGGGCGGGCGCGATGTCTATGCGACCATCAAAAAGCCCCTGCTTCACATGACGGGAACGGAAGATAACAGCCCGATTGAAGGATTTGGCATTGAGCGCAGGCTGGAAGTGTTCGAATGCGCCGGCCACACGGACCAGCATGCCCTGATCCTGGAGGGCGGCGACCACATGGTGTTCAATGGCAGCCGGGGGCAGCTGGAATCCTATGACGATATCGGCAAGCATCAGGACATTATCGCCGTGCTGGCCCGTACATGGTGGGAATGCTGGCTGAACGCAAACCATGACGCCCGCGCATTTTTAAACGGCGATGCCGTGCGCCAGTACCTTGGCGCGGACGGCGCTTACAAAATCCGCTGACGCTTTATTTTTTGCCGTCGTTTGCCATGGTGATGACCTGCGACACCTGGAAGCTGGTCGGAACGGCGGCATTGGGCAGGCCCGCCTTTTCAAAGGCCAAGACCTTGCGCCGCGTGAATTCACGCTGTACCGCCCATTGCTGGCCGGGGGCGGTCTTGATGCGACCTTTGATGATCTGGCCGTTTTCATTGATCGCATCCACGCCCCAGATTTCGATATCGTCCATCATCGGCGCATAGGTGGGTTCGGCTCGCATTTCACTTGATACGCTGCGCAGGATGTCGAACGCCTTTTCCGCCTGCGTATCGAACGGCAGGGTGAAGGTCCAGTCGAAGGCGCTGAAATCCTTGGTGTTGTTCTGGATGATGGTGATGGCGGAAAACGGCACGGTGAAGACAGCGTTGTTCGCGCCACGGATCTGGATTTTACGCAGCGTGATTTTTTCGACGCTGCCCGATACCTCGCCCAGTTTGACGACGTCACCGACGCGGATCAGGTCTTCGAAGACGATGGTGAAACCGGCCAGGTAATCCTTGACCATGGTCTGCGCGCCAAAGCCGACGGCGACCCCGACAACACCCGCCCCGGCCAGCAGGGGCATGATGTTGATGCCCAGTTCAGAGAGCAGCACCAGCGTGAACATGATGGTGAACACCATGAACATGATGTTGCGCACGATCGGCATGATGGTCTTGGCACGGGTGGAATTCGCACCATCGGCGCGGCGAAACGCCATGGCGATGACGGCGTTCAGCGCCTCCCACGCGACGGTGGCGAGGGCGATGACAAAGAACAGGTTGATGATAAGGCCCATGCCGCGACGGAACCACTGGCCGATGATGACGTTGCGTTCATGGCCGAAATCCCAGATCAGGGTCAGGGTATAGAGCAGCAGACCCATTAGCAGCACGGTCACGACGCTGCGCAGGATGCGGGCATAGAGACGCATGCGCGCCGCGGGCAGGTCGAGCCACGCCACGCCCCGGTCGAACCAGTACAGCATGCGCGTGGCGCCACGGCGCGATGCAAAAATCAGGACACCGCCGAGCAGGAACAGAATACCCGTCAGGATAAGTTTGCCGACGGTCGATTCATTCAGATTGTTGCGCAGGAGAAAACGCTGATACTTCCAGATGACGCGGTTGGTGAAGGAGTCGACGCCCAGTGTCTGGGTAATCGGCACGGGGGGCACGATTTTTTCAAGTTCTTTCGCCGGTTCTTCTTTTTTCACTTCTTCCGGTGCGGCGGCGGCCGGTTCGGTTGCATTCGCGGTGGCGGCCTGTTCCAGTTCCTTCAGGTCGTTCGCCAGTTCCTTGCGGCCCGCGCCGGATTCCAGCTTGGTGACGATGGAATTCAGGTCCTGTTTTTTGATGATGAGCGTATCGGACGCGAAGGCGGGCGCGATGCTGAAGGCCACGAACAGGGCAAGGAGGCGGAGGGCGTTTTTCATGCCCCTATATTGGCATGGGGCATGGCAATATCAACCCGCGAAAATGCGGGTTTGCAGGGAAGTTTCCCGTTTAATTGCGAAGCGGTTTGCCTTTTTCGAGCATGTGTTCGATCCGCGCGATGGTGCCCTTGTTGTGGATCAGCTGCATGAAGCCCTCGCGCTCGAGGCGCAGGATGGTTTCTTCATCCGTGGGCCTGGTCGGGTCTGCGTCAGGTCCGCCGGTCAGGATATTGCCCAGCACGTCGCAGACGACCACGTCATACGGCGTCGCCTTGCCGGATTTGCGTAAGTCCGCCACCGCGAGATCGAGCGCGTATTTGCCGGACGGACCGGGCAGCGGGACCATTTTGGGTTCAGGCGCCTTGTAATCTTTCGCCAGTTCCATGGCCTTTTGCTTGGCATCGAACAGCAGGCGGTCGCGGTTCATGGTGATGCCGTCCGATTCACGCAGATAACCAATGTCCTTGGCGTCGGCGGCGGATTTGGCGACCTTGGCCGTGCCGATGGCCTCGAATGCCTGTTTGACGTGCGGAATGGGGCCTTTGGCAGCGCCGGGTTTCAGCGATGCCTCGTAATACCGGGTCAGCAATTCCTTGCATCCGCCCCAGCCGGGAATGACACCCACGCCGACTTCGACCAGACCGCAATAGGTTTCCGCATGTGCCTGCACGTGATCGGCCAGAAGCAGCGCCTCGCAGCCGCCGCCCAGCGCCAGACCTGACGGCGCGCTGACAACGGGGAAGGGCGCGTATTTGAGACGTTTGTATGCGTCCTGTCCGCCGCCGACCAGTTCTTCGATCTGCGGCCACATCGCGATGTTGATGGCAAACAGGGCAAGGCCCAGATTGGCCCCGGCCGAAAAGGCGGAGCCTTCGTTGTAGATGACGAGAGATTTGTATTCGCCGTCCGATCCTTCGATCAGATCGGCAACCTGATGCATGGCGGCAGCGATTTCACCGTCGATCGCATTCATCTTGGATGTGAATTCAAGGCACAGGACGCCGTCGCCCAGATTCCATACGCTGGCGCTGGCGTTTTTAAGCACCGGCTTGCTGCTGCGCTTGATGTCGGCCAGAAGCAGAACGCCGGGTGCACGTTTCACCGGGTGATACTGTCCATCCACGCCGAAGAAATTCAGTTTACCGTCGATAACCTTGTAGAATGTGCCGTCACCGACCTGCGTCAGCAGGGGCGGCACCGGTTTGCCTTCGGCCTTGAGCCTTTCCGCGAAATATTTCGGACCCATGTCGTCGATCAGTTCGAACGGCCCTTTTTTCCAGTTGGTGCCAAGGCGCATGGCCTCGTCCACGGCGGCGATGTCGCCCGCGATGGCGGGGACGAGGGAGGCAGCATAGCTGAGCGTCTGGGACATGACCGTCCATGCGTATTTACCGCCCACATCCGGATGTTCGACGATGGCGCGCAGGCCCTTTTTACCCGCATCGGCCGATTCCAGTTTCGGCTTGTCGGCCATGGCGTAGGATTTGTCAGCGTCAAACGCGGGCGTGTTCAGGTCAATGGCCAGCTTGTTGCGTTTGTCATCAAGACGGTAGAAGCCGCCCTTGCCTTTACGGCCCGTGTAACCAGCGCCGATCATTTGTGTGACCAGCGGGATGTCACGATAGATTTTGCGATATTCGTCGTTCTCGGGCAGAAGGCTGAGCAGCGATTTGGACAAATGCGGCATCAAATCTATACCGACGAGATCGATGAGACCGAAAATACCGGTCTTGGGAATGCCCATGGGTTTGCCCATGATGGCGTCGACCACTTCGATCGGGGTTTTGGTGTCGATGGCGGCGTTGACGCCGGCCTGCATCCAGAAGGTGAGGATGCGGTTGACGATGAATCCCGGCGTGTCGCGGCATTCCACCACCGATTTGCCCAGCTTGATGTCGGCAAAGGTGCGGACGGTTTCGACGACTTTGGGGTCTGTCTTGGCACCGATCACGATTTCAAGCAGTCGCATATAGCGTACCGGGTTGAAGAAGTGCGTGATGAAAAAGTCTTTGGCGAATTGCTCGCTCTGGCCACCGGTCAGTACCTGCAGCGGAATGGTCGAAGTGTTGGAGGCAACGGTCGAGCCTTCTTTGCGGTTGGCGTCGATTTTTTTGAACAGATTGGACTTGATGACGGGGTCTTCCAGCACGGCCTCGATAATCAGATCGCAGTCTTTCAGACGGTCCATGTTGTCTTCGGTATTGCCCGCGCGGATTTTTTTCGCGTTGCGTTTGTGCATCAGCGGTGCGGGATTGGTTTTGAGCATTTTCTCGATCGCGCCCTTGGCGATGACATCGCGGTCCGCGCCCGGCTGCTGCGCCGATTTCGGCACAATGTCGAGAAGTTCGACTTCGATCCCCGCGTTGGCGAGCTGGGCGGCAATGCCCGCCCCCATCACGCCCGCGCCGATCACTGCCGCTTTTTTAATGGCCATGTTTCAAGTCTCCTTGCGTCTTTTACTGTGCCCGTTTGCTGAGAGAGCGCCGCGTTTACGGCTTGGGCGCGTATTTTTTAAGAACCGTGGTGATGCCCTGGCCTGCGCCGATACACTGGGTGGAGATGGCGTAGTCGCCATCCTTGCCCTCATCGTGCAGCAGCTGCGCGGCCTTGCCCGTGATACGCGCGCC
>CALBME010000162.1 GCA_937896295.1 uncultured Micavibrio sp.
AGCAGAAAAACCGCAAACCCATCGCCGGTTTCATCGCCGGTGTCACCGCGCCGAAAGGCAAGCGCATGGGCCATGCGGGCGCCATCATTTCCGGCGGCGACGACACCGCCGAAGGCAAGATCAAGGCCATGAAAGAAGCCGGCTTCGTGATGTCGGATTCTCCCGCCGGTCTGGGCGAGGCGGTCAAGAAGGCGATTGCCGCTTAATAACACGTGGGGGACGATCCCCCGCTCGTTCCACTCGCTCCCCCTTCGCGCGGGTTAGCCGCGCGGCTCGGCAGTCGCCTCGCTGGTAAGGGTGGAAGATCAAAATTTTTTAGAAAAAACCCGGCTTTTGAAGGCCGGGTTTTTTGTCTGTTTCTAATATTTCTTACATGGCGGGCGCGTAGGCCGTGATGCCGGTTGCGATCACGGGTTCCGGCGTTGAGGTAACGATTTCCTGAATCGCCGCCGCCGGGGTTTCCGCGCCGCGTCCCATGTAACTGACCGCGCGGGTGGCGTGACCACGTGTTTCAGGCAGCGCACGCGCCAGAACGAAACGTCCGTTGCGCCGGATGTTCGCGTTCACGTTTCCGTGACCGGTGTTGTAGCGCGCGAATGCCTGCGTCAGGTTACCGTTGGATGCGATGATGGCACCGCGCATATAGCGGGCCGCGCCGGTGGCCGCCTGATGCGGGTCGAACGGGTCGGACACATCCAGTCCCTGCGCCGTCTGCCACATGATCTGGAAGGGGCCGAGGGCACCGCCGTCGCGTGCAAACGACACGGCAGACATGAAGCCGCCGGATTCGGTGCTGCGCAGCGCGCTGAGCGTGCGGCGCGGCAGGCCCCATGCGCGTTCGTACGCGCTGACATCATAGGGGCGGCGTTCAAAACCGTATCTGGACAGGGATGCGCACCATTCTTCGAACACCGCGACCGGCGGGACCTGATGAATGTCGCGATCGGACAGGGCGGCCTTGAGCGTGATGGGACGCCCGTTATGCACGGCAATGACCGTATCGCGGGTGATGCCCAGACGCTCCATGCGGCCCTGGCTGCGGCGCAGAGCCGCACGCAGGTGCCAGCGGCCGGCCGCGTAATTGCTGACCAGCGGTTCGCCCAGCGGCACATCCTGTGATTCCTCCTGCGCTTGCGGTTCGATCTGCGGGATAGGCGCACCCAGAAGCATGGGGGTCACCGCATTTTCCGGCAGCAGGGCCGCGGGGACAAATGCGCTGACCAGCCGGCCGGGATCGAATTCCTGCAGGGCCACGCGTGCCATGGTCGGCGTGGTGATGGTCACCGCCGGTGCCGCCGATGACGATGTCAGCGCGGCCTCAGACGATGTGCGCATCATTTCCGCGCGCGGACTTGCGGTCGCCATGCTGGCGGTCAGGTCGGACTTGAAGACCGGGGACGCCGCCGCGGTCAGCACACCGCCCGCCAATGCGAAGGCCAGCGCAGGCCGCTTCATGCGGCCTTTCAGATTAAAGATGGAAGAAAGCGCAGACATGGCCCCGTAAACTGCCACAGGGGCCCCGTGCGTCATGCGCGCCAGGGGAAGTTCGATGAAATCGCGGACATAGCGATCCACACCGTAAGCCGGCCTCAGCCGTACGTTTTGCCTCATATAACACCGCCGTAGTTACACACTCTTCAAGGCGATCTAGCGCCGCCCTTTGATAACGGAATTTACCAAGGAATCCGGGGTTTATGCAATTTTTTTATAGTTGCGCTTTTGGTTCTCTGAACTTTGAGAAAATCAGGGCCGAAAAGATCAGCCCTGAGATGATGCAAGCGCGCCGTGGCAGTGCTTGTATTTCTTGCCCGAACCGCACGGGCACGCCGCGTTGCGCGGCAGGCTGGTCCATGTCGCCGGATCGTTCTGATCGAACGGCATGTTCGTCTGCGGCAGGCGGGAGACTTCGGCACTTGCGCGCGGCGCAGACGGCGCCGCCGGATCTTCGCGCGTTTCGGTGACGCTTGCGCGCGCGGGCTGCATGTTGAGCGAGCCCGAGCCCGGATCGACTTCGATATGGCTGAGCGTTTGCGTCACGTTTTCACGCAAGGCCCCCAGCATCATCTGGAACAGGTTGAACGCCTCGGACTTGTATTCGTTCAGCGGATCGCGCTGGCCGAAGGCGCGCAGGTTGATGCCCTGGCGCAGATGGTCGAGCGTGAGCAGGTGGTCTTTCCACGCATGGTCGAGGCGTTGCAGAACGATGGCCTTTTCCACGCGGCGGAACATGTCCGGTCCGGTGCGGGACGCTTTTTCAGCCATGTGCACGTCGGCCGCAGCGAGCAGACGTTTTTCCATTTCGATTTCGTCCATGCCTTCTTCCTTGGCCCATTCAGCCACGGGAAGGTCGCGCCCGAGAAGACGCTGCGCATCGGCGCGCAGTGTTTCGAGATCCCACTGTTCGGCGTAGGACCCTTGCGGGATGGTGCGGTTGACGAGGTCGTAGACGACATCGGCACGCATATCCTTGATGAGTTCTTCGATCGCGCTTGCCGACATGATTTCGCGGCGCTGGTCGTAGATGACCTTGCGTTGGTCGTTCATGACGTTGTCGAATTTCAGCAGGGTTTTACGCGCTTCGTAGTTTTGCTGTTCGACCTTGTTCTGCGCCTTTTCCAGCGTGCGGGAAATGAGGGGGTGGGACAGCGCCTCGCCGTCGCGCAGACCGATCTTGCGGTGTGCCAGCAGCGGTTCAAGACGTTCGGCGCCGAAGATGCGCATGAGGTCGTCTTCGAGCGAGAGGAAGAACACGGTCATGCCGGGGTCGCCCTGACGGCCCGAGCGGCCGCGTAGCTGGTTGTCGATGCGGCGGGATTCGTGACGCTCGGTGCCGATGACGTAAAGGCCGCCGGCTTCCTTGACGATTGCGTGGTCGCGCTCGACTTCGGCGCGGATGCGCTTGCTGATTTCGTTTTTC
>CALBME010000163.1 GCA_937896295.1 uncultured Micavibrio sp.
ATGGTTCAGAACCACGAGCCGCGTCACTTTGAGCGCGTGCATTTTCTCGACAGCATCTTTCAATGTGTCATCCTCGTTGCAGGCATAAGCCTGCGGCGTCATAAAATCGGCAACGATTTCATTTTTTGGCTTCAGCCCCTTGGCGACCGCACGGGTGACGATGTCACGGTCCGTGATAATGCCCTGCAGCGTCCGGTGCAGGACGACGGGAAGCGCGCCGCAATTGATAAACTGCATGACTTTCGCCGCTTCCTCCAGCGTCGAGTCCGGATCGATGAATACCGGTTTTTCCGTCATGACATCTTTGACTTTTTGTGTGGTCATCTGGCTTCTCCCTAAGGTTTATGCAGGATGACCTGACCACAATCCTGGATTGAAAGAATTGACTTTTATCAATCGGCGGGACGTTCAAAGAAAGGGCCGTGATTTTGACTTAAATCAATGACCGTCCGACCCCTTACGGCATTCAATGTGCGATAAGAGGACATCCCATGAAACTGAGCAGCATACTGGCCGATAAGGGCATTCAGATTTTTGGCGACGAAATGAAATATCATGCGGTGCGCGAAGTGACCCGCATCTGGATTGTTGTCGCCGACCAGGAAAAAGCCCATGTTTACCGGAAGATCATTGCCGACGGCGTGGCGCTGATCGCCACGGCCAGCGCAGCTGAAACCAAGCAGGCCGGGTCTGCGCATACGGCGTATGCGCGTGCGCGCAGCCTTTTGTACCGGACGAACCGGCATGTGCGGCAATCTTATCCAGCCCCCGCGCCCACGGATGATTTTCTGCAAAAACTTGCGGGCTGGCTCAACGAGGCGGAGCAGGAAAACGCCTTTGACCGGCTGGTTCTTATCGCGCCTGCACATACGCTCAATGCCCTACGCCCGGTGTTAAGCGAAAAGGCGCATGAACGGATTATGACAGAGCTGGATAAAGACATGGCAGGATTGTCCGATGAGGACATACGCAGCCAATTGGCGGAAATTATCCGGTTTTAATGCGCGCGCGCAGTTTTGCCGCCACAGCATTCGCGGCAGTCCGGTTTACTCGCGCAAGAGGCGCCATCCTGCGCATAGGGACAATCGGCATGCTGGGCTGAGCAGTCCGAACAGCAGAACTGCACCAGGCCGTTGAAGTCGGCGATATGGATTTCATCGCCCTTCACATTGACGCCAATGGTTTTCAACTGTCCAAGCGCACGGGAAAACGTCTCCGGCTTCATGCCAAGCTTGGTCGCGGCCAGCGATTTGTCGTAGGGAAAATTTACCACGCGCGAGTCCCCTTGCGTACCGATGGACAGCTGCAACAACAGGCAGCCGACACGCTGGGGCGCAGACATCTGCGCCAGATGTTCGTTTTCCAGCTGCGTCCTGTTCAGATGCTGCGACAGGCTTTGCATCATCCGCACCAGAATGGCGGGATTGGTCCGGGCACGTTCCTTCAGAACACTGGCCGGGATGGCGATAAGCTTTGTTTTTTCAACCGCCTGCGCCCCGTAGGGATAGTCGGCGCCTTCGAACACCACCGCCTCGCCAAACGTGTCGGTGCGGGTGAAGAGGCCGAGCACAGCCTCGCGCCCCTCATGCGTGTCGCGGTAGACTTTGACCCAGCCATTCATCACGATGAAGAAGGAAGCGGCCTTGTCACCCCTTACGAAAATGAGCTGGCCTTTGTCGAAGTCGCGCACCTGTGAGACCTGGCAGAAAGCAAGTATATCGGCCTCTGGCAAGCCTGCAAAAAAGGGCAGAGACTGGAGGAAATAAGTGGCGTTTTTGTCAATCATCTGAGCGTCCCTTCGCTCTATTCGGGGTAGTTATAAACCACGGGGGCCAATTTTTACTACAGGAAATCCATTTTCATATATTCTTGTTCCCATGATCGATCCATCCACCCTTGCCGCGTTTGCACTGACCAGCGTCATCATCGAGCTGACGCCGGGGCCGAACATGGCCTATCTGGCCATTCTGGCGACGGCGGAAGGGCGGCGGGCCGGATTTGCGGCGCTGACCGGCGTGGCCCTTGGGCTGTTGCTGGTGGGCATTGCGGCGGCCATGGGACTGGCCACGCTGATATCCGGTTCGCCACTGGCTTACGAAACGTTGCGATGGGGCGGCGTTCTGTATCTTTTCTGGCTGGCGTGGGAAGGATGGCGGGACGAGCGTGAAACGTCGCCCGGTAAGGCCGAGCGGACAGAACACGCACGCTTTTTTTCACGCGGTCTTATCACCAACCTGTTAAACCCCAAGGCTGCGCTGTTTTACATCGCCATACTGCCGGGATTTCTGACCCCTGATGCATCGCTGGCTTTTCAGGGCCTCATCCTGACGCTGGTCTATGTCTGCATTGCCACGGCGATCCATATCCTGATCGTCGTGCTGGCCGATGCAAGCCGGACATTTTTCGCCAGCCAGAACCCTGTTTATGTGCGCAAAGGTCTTTCCCTGCTGCTGGCTGTGGTGGCGATATGGTTTGCATACAAAACCAGTTCTTAAAAGGAAGGCGCCCGGTTTGACCCGGACGCCCTTTAAAGAAGTTTTTTTCAAGCCTCTCAGGCCAGATCGAAGCGGTCCGCATTCATGACCTTGACCCATGCGGCCACGAAGTCAGAGACGAATTTGGCCTTGGCGTCGGCGCATGCATACACTTCCGCCAGCGCGCGCAGCTGCGAGTGCGAACCGAAGATGAGATCAACGCGCGTCGCGGTGTATTTCACCTGACCCGTCCTGATGTCATACCCTTCGTACACACCGTCGGTGGCTGCGGGTTTCCACTGGGTGTCCATGGTCAGCAGGTTGACGAAGAAATCGTTCGTCAGCTGGCCGACCCTGTCGGTGAATACGCCGTGCTTAACGCCCTTGGCATTCACACCCAGTACGCGCAGGCCGCCGACCAGCGCGGTCATTTCCGGCGCGGTCAGGCCGAGAAGCTGGGCACGGTCGATCAGCGCCTCCTCCGGCTTCATGAACGGCACGCCGCGCTGATAGTTGCGGAAACCATCCGACACAGGTTGCAGATAACCGAAGGAGTGCACGTCGGTCTGGTCCTGCGTTGCATCGGTACGACCCGGCGTAAACGGAACCGTGACCGCATGACCTGCATCTTTAGCAGCCTTTTCAACGCCGGCATCACCGGCCAGCACGATCAGGTCAGCCAGCGAGACTTTCTTGCCGAAGTCTTTCTGGATGCCTTCCAGAACGGCAATCACCTTCGCCAGCTGGGCGGGGTTGTTCACCTCCCAGTTTTTCTGCGGTTCCAGGCGCACGCGCGCGCCGTTGGCGCCGCCACGCTTGTCCGATTTACGGAAGGTGCTGGCCGAGGCCCATGCGGTGGAGACCAGTTCCGACACGGACAGGCCCGAGGCGAGGATTTTTTCCTTCAGCGCCTTTGCGTCCGCGTCGCCGATCAGCGGGTGATCGACCGGGGGGACGGGGTCCTGCCAGATCAGGGTTTCCTGCGGCACCAGTTTGCCGTGATAACGGGTTTTGGGCCCCATGTCGCGGTGGGTCAGTTTGAACCATGCGCGCGCGAACGCATCGGCAAACGCGGCGTTGTCGGCAAGGAAGCGGCGCGAGATTTTCTCGTAAGCCGGGTCCATGCGCAGCGCGAGGTCGGAGGTCAGCATGGTGGGCAGTTTTTTCTTCGACGGGTCAAACGCGTCGGGAATGACGGGTTCGGCATTCTTGGCGACCCATTGCTTGGCGCCCGCCGGGCTTTGCGTCAGTTCCCATTCATATTTGAACAGGTTTTCGAAGTAATAGTTGCTCCACTGCGTGGGCGTCTGCGTCCACGTGACTTCCGGCCCGCCGGTGATGGCGTCGGCGCCGAAGCCGGTGCCGTGCTTGCTTTTCCATCCCAGCCCCTGATCCTCGATCGCGGCGCCTTCCGGTTCCGGACCGATGAGGGACGGATCGCCCGCGCCGTGGGTTTTGCCGAAGGTGTGACCGCCGGCGATGAGGGCCACGGTTTCCTCGTCATTCATGCCCATACGGCCGAAGGTTTCGCGAATATCGCGCGCCGAGGCCAGCGGGTCAGGATTGCCGTTGGGCCCTTCCGGGTTGACGTAGATGAGGCCCATCTGGACCGCGCCCAGCGGTTCGGACAGTTGGCGTTCGCCGCTATAGCGTTCATCGCCCAGCCACGTGCCTTCCGGACCCCAGTAAAGTTCCTCCGGTTCCCACGTATCGGCACGGCCACCGGCAAAGCCAAAGGTTTTGAAGCCCATGGATTCCAGCGCGACATTGCCGACCAGAACGAACAGGTCGGCCCATGAGATCTTGCGGCCGTATTTCTGTTTGATCGGCCAGAGCAGGCGGCGCGCCTTGTCGAGGTTTGCGTTATCGGGCCATGAATTGAGAGGGGCGAAGCGTTGCTGTCCCCCGCCAGCACCGCCGCGGCCATCGGTCACGCGATACGTGCCGGCGCTGTGCCATGCCAGGCGGATGAACAGGCCGCCGTAGTGACCGAAGTCAGCCGGCCACCAGTCTTTAGAGTCCGTCATCAGCGCATGCAGGTCCTTGATAAGCGCGTCGAGATCGAGGGTTTTGAATTCGGCCACGTAGTCGAAATCCTGCCCCATCGGGTCGGATTGCGGGGCGTGCTGGTTCAGCCCCTGCAGGCTGAGCATTTCCGGCCACCAGTCGCGGTTGCCGCGGGGGCCGGGCTTTTTGCCGCCGCCATGGGCCACGGGGCATTTGCCTTCGGTTTTCTTGTGATCCTGTGCGTCCATCGTCATCTCCTGCCGGGTGTTAAAAGCGAGATGCATATGTACTAAACCGCCCCGGCTTTGGCCAGTACCCCCTTACAGCCTGTGGGGCATTTTTCCAGCCCAAGGAACAAATCCCCTACCCCTCGTGTTCGTATCCCGTCAGTCAACATTCTTACGGAGATATGAATATGAACGCAGTTATCTACCTTGTCGGCCTGGTCGTCGTTGTCATGGCCATCCTGTCCTTCCTCGGCCTGCACTGAGAGAGGGCCCCATGGCGAGCACAACTTTCAACACCAATACTTCCTATGTCAGCTGGGGCGCGATCCTGGCCGGTTCGGTCCTTGCGGGCGCGTTTTCGGTCGTGATGCTGCAGTTCGGCAGCGCCGTCGGCCTGTCGGCCACGGACATCGCCAACAGCGACGTGCTGGTCACGCCGCAGAAGGTCTTTGCCATCGGTTTCTGGATCCTGTGGATTCAGGTGATGGCGTCGGGCATCGGCGGTTATATCGCCGGACGCCTGCGCCAGCCGCTGGAAAACGCATCCACCCATGAAAGCGAAGTGCGCGACGGCGCGCACGGCGTTCTGGTATGGGCGACATCGACGCTAGCCGTCTTTGCCGCCGCCGCCATCATGGGCGCGTTTGCCGCCCTTGCCCCGGAAGCCGCCGACACCGCCCGCGAAGCGGTGAAATCGCCGGAACTTCTGGCCAACCAGAAAGGCATTTCGATCATTCTGGCGTTCGGCGCGGCATCCACCGCCCTCGCCTCCGCCGTTGTGTCGTGGTTCGCCGCGACCAAGGGCGGCGATCACCGCGACAACGAAGTGGACCTTCGCGGTTACTTCTCGTTCAAAAACTAAAAAAGAAAAGGCCGCTTGATGAAGCGGCCTTTTTTTCGTTCGCATTTTTTGAAACGCTTATTCCCAGAAACGCCACCATTTTTTGGACGGCGCCTGGTCCGGCATGGCCACCGGTGCAGGAGACGGCACCACTTTGGCGATATCAGCCCCGCGGCAATACGCCTCCCCCGCCTTGACGAGCAGGCAGTCTTTCTTACGGGCGAGCCAGCGATCGCCGGTCTTGTCGCCGGTGATGGGCGTTACCGTTTCCACGATGCCGTTGCGGGCGAAGGTGATTTTGCCGGACTTGTCACGGCGGCCCGGATAGGTGCGTGTTCCGTCCACGTTGCTGACGATGACGTCATAGTTTCCACGCAGGCCGGGGTTGAGAATGATGTACTTGCCCTCGGGCGCGGACCATTTGCCGGCGTAATCGGGCATGGACTGGCACGCGGCCAGCAAAAGGCAGGTCAGGATAAGGGCGGCTTTTTTCATGGCAATCTCCTATGCCGGACAAGGATATACCGGGTTTGGGCGATTTCCAACAGGGCGTAGACGCCTAATCGCAGCAATACCCTTCGCCCATGCGAATCACGAGGCAGTCGTGTTTATCGGCCAGCCATTTCATCCCGGTCTGCGCGCCGTTCCCAGGCACGATTTTCTCACGCACGCCGTCGCGGGTAAATTCGAGGACCCCTTCCGCATTATGCGCCGCGTTAAAGACGCGCTCGCCATCAAGATCGCGGATGGCGACATCATACGTGCCGCGGTTGTTCTGCTGCAGGGTCATATATGTGCCTTCCGGCCCCATCCATTTACCCGACCAGTCAGGGGCATCTGCAGGGGGCTGGCAGGCGGCCATCAACAGAGCGGTGGCGATGAACAGTACAGATCTCATTCTTCCTCCTTCACTCCGGTATGATGTAGCGGATGTCGGTCACTTCCAGCATTTCGCCGTTGGACTTGACCTCAACCTCGTCCCCGACTTTGGCGCGCATAAGGGCGCGGCCGACGGGCGAGAGCCAGTTGATCTTACCCTTGGCCATGTCCGCCTCGTCCACACCCACCAGCTGGACGGTCAGCTCGGTGCCGTCCTCGCGGATATACGTGACCGTCGCGCCGAAAAACACCTGCTTCAGGCCTTGCTGTTTACGCGGATCGACGATCTCGGGCAGATCGAGGCGCTTGGTCAGGTAGCGAATGCGGCGGTCGATTTCGCGCAGGCGTTTCTTGTTGTAAAGATAATCGCCGTTCTCGGAGCGGTCGCCGTTGCCAGCGGCCCAGGATACGATTTCGGTGATGCGCGGGCGTTCGTCTTTCAACAGAAAGCGCAGCTCTTCGGCCAGCGCCGCATGACCTGCCGGGGTCATGCAGTTTTTTACGCCGGCGGGAAGCGCCTCTTCCTCGTAGTCGTCTTCTTCGGATTCGACTTGCGTTTCTTCGTTGGTGAAAGCCTTGCTCATGCCCGGATCAGGCGGCCTTCATGTCGATAACGAAGCGGTATTTCACGTCGGATTTCACGACGCGGTCCCATGCCTCGTTAATCTGGTCGGGTTTGATTATTTCAACGTCGCTGACGATGTTGTGTTCGGCACAGAAATCGAGCATTTCCTGCGTTTCCGGGATGCCGCCGATGACCGAGCCTGCCAGTGTGCGGCGGCGCAGGATCATGGATGCCATGTTCGGCGGCGAGGACAGCGGACCGACGCAGCCGACAACCACCTGAACACCGTCACGCTTGAGCAGGTTGTTGTACGGGTCGATATCGTGGCCGGACGGAATGGTGTTGATGAGCAGGTCGAAGGTGCCGGCGGCCTGCGCCATCTGTTTTTCATCGGAAGACAGCAGCACATCGGTGGCACCCAGCGAGGCCGCGTCCTTTTCCTTGCCTTTCGAGCGCGTTATCATCGTGGTATGCGCCCCCATGGCGGCGGCAAGCTTGATGCCCATATGTCCGAGACCGCCAAGGCCGATGATGCCCACCCGCATGCCCTTGCCCGCGCCCCAGTGACGCAGGGGTGAATACATGGTGATGCCCGCGCAGAGCAGTGGTGCCACGGCCTTGATGTCGAGTTTTTCAGAGACGCTTAAGACGAAACGCTGGTCCACCACGATATGGTCGGAATAGCCGCCATAGGTATTGGTTACGCCATTGCCGTTATAGGTGCCGGTGAAACCGTTATCGCAGTAGTTTTCAAGCCCCTCCTGGCAGGAGGAGCAGCTGCGGCAGGAATCGACCATGCAGCCCACACCGGCCAGATCACCCGCCTTGAATTTTTTGACATTCGCGCCGACGCGGGTCACACGCCCGACGATTTCATGCCCCGGAACGCACGGGTACAGGGTGCCCGGCCATTCGCCGCGCGCGGTATGAATATCAGAATGACAGATGCCGGCGTACAAAATCTCGATGGACACATCGTCCGGGCCCGGTTCGCGGCGTTCGAACGAAAAAGGGGCGATGGGTGCGGTGGCAGATTGTGCGGCGAAGCCCCGGGCGGCAGTGGTCATTGGTAGAAATCCCTGTCTGATGTTAAGCGGCCTTATCATACGCTACTTCGATCAGATATTTAAGCAGGCTTATCCCATCGTCAACCGCGGCGAAATTTTCCGCTTATGTCTTCCGGCATGTCACGCCGACCGTACCCGTGAGACACCGCGTGCCACGCCATTCCGGGTAATTCCATCCTGACATCCCCGCGCGGGTCGAGAACGGCCCCTATCGTCTGCACAGGACACCGCGTGTCGGGATATACTGGCCGCCCGCGAGCGCGCCGGCGGCAGCACCGCCCACGGTCGCCACTTTTTTGCCGTTGCCATCGCCGATCTGGTTGCCGATCAGGCCGCCAGCGAGCGCACCGAGGCCATACCCCACGACGTTGCCGTCATCGCAGGCCGCCGGTTGCTGCGCGGCCACGGGCTGCGCCTGTGGCGCGGGCGTGTTGTTCCAGTGGATGTGATCTTTCTTGGTCGTAGTGGTAGCGACGCGTTTTACAACCGGCGCCTCCTCCGGCTTATTCACCACCTGACTGGTGATGAGCGCAGACGCACCCGCCGTAACCATGATCAGCGCAATCGCGCCGACGGTGATGCCGAGAACTTTCTTGCCATGCTTTGTCATAGGATTCCTCCTTACAAAATTGATCGTAAGAAGAACAAACGAGGGCCACGCCCGGTTCCACAACCGTTTTTTCTATTGTACCCAGGAAACCTGCGACATAGGCTTATCGAGAAAGGAATTTAGTATGACATATACCGGATCGAAGGCATCAATGAGCAGCAGCACCTGCAATGATTGCCGTGGTGACAGAGGCTGTTGTGCATCGTTTGACGTGGCAGTTAATGTTGATGAACAACCAGTCTCCCGTTCAATCTTTTCTTCCATACCCCGTCCGCCGCGCCCTCAAGCCGACCGTGCAGAATCTTTAAAGCCTAAAATCTAAAAAGCGCCTGCGCTTAGTTTGAGAATATGGTCACGGATATTGCCGGGCCATGGGTCGATCAGTTTTTCCATTTCGGCCTTTTTGCCGGCAAACAGGGCGCGAATGGCATCGTCATAATCGGGTTCATTGCCCGCCATGGCCGTCATGAAACGATAGGCGGCCGTCTGGCTTGCGCGTTTTGCGTCCTTGTCGCCGCCGGTGCGGCGGGCTTCATCGACAAGGCGGCGGATGACGGCAGACGCCCCGCCCGGCTGTTCGTTCAGCCAGTCCCAGTGACGGGGCAGAAGGGTGACTTCACGCGCGGTCACACCGATTTTTGGACGTCCGCGCCCGCGCGTTTCCTTTTTGAGGCGTTTGAGAATATCGGCATCGGACCCGGACGTATCGATTTCAACCTGACCGCCGGTCGCATCGTCAAACACAAGGACCTGCCTGCCTTTGATGGCCAGCGCGACTTCGGCAATAGGGCCGCTGGCGATTTTGCGGGTGCCTTCAAAGGCGGTGACGTATTCTGCGCTCATGCCGATTATTATCCGGGTAAATTCGGCGCCGTCAATATCACCCGGGTATAATTATAAGGGGTTGGAATTTGGGACTTTTCGGTTATCTAAAGACCGGAACAAAACCAAGGAGACATCGCAATGGCCACCATTTACACCGCTCACGCCACCTCGACCGGAGGCCGTCAGGGCCACGTCGAAACCGACGACAAAAAAGTTTCCTTCGACCTGTCTTCGCCGGGGTCGGGCGGCGCAGGCACCAACCCGGAGCAATTATTTGCCGCCGGTTACGCAGCGTGCTTCGGCGGCGCGGTCGCCTTCATCGCCAAACAGCAGGGCATCGAACTGGGCACCGTTACCGTGAAATCGTCCGTCGACCTGAACAAGGATGACAGCGGCTTCAGCCTGGGCGCCGTCATGGACGTGCAGCTGGAAGGCATGGACGCCGAGAAAGCCAAAAAACTGGTCCAAGATACGCACGCGTTCTGCCCCTATTCCAAGGCGACACGCGGCAACATCGACGTGACGCTGAAAGTGAACGGCGTCGCGATTTAAACTTCATCGGCAATTTAATTCCGCCGAGCGATTCAAATTTTTGAAATTAAATTTTTAATCCGCGCCCCATACCAAATGTGAGTGGCGCGGATTTTTAATTCCGTGTTTAGCTTCCCCCGGTATCGTTTCATCTGAAGGGGGATCAGCATGACCATCGACGCCTACCTCACCACATCCATCAACGGCATGATTGCGCAACTCAACGGCGATACGCCGTGGTCAGAACAGACATGGGCGGCCTATGCCAGGCTCGCGCGCCAGTACCCGGCCGTCATCGTCGGCAAGACGACGTACGGCATCATCCAGGCGAGCGCGCCGGACGAATTCGAAAAACTGGGCGATCCGCGCGTGCTGGTGGTCAGCCGGCGACTGAAGAAGACGGCGGGGCGCGCGCACCGCGTCGTGCCGGGACCGCAAAGCGCGCTGGCCGTTCTTAAAAGGTTGCGCGTCAAGCGCGCGCTGGTCATCGGAGGATCGACCACTTTAAGCCTGTTCCTGAAGGCGGATGCGATCGACCGGCTGATCATCGGTGAGGAACTCATCTCGGCAGGCGCACCCATCGCCGCCAGCTCCTCGCGGATGCCGGAGATCGGAAGAGCGTCGTGTAGGGAA